>CAUJJN010000320.1 GCA_963204905.1 Pseudomonadota bacterium | reverse complement strand
ATATGCGTGGCTACAGCATCGGCAGAGAACGCGGCTTCGCGCCGCGCGGAAACGCCTTGTCGATGCGGGCGATATCATCCGCCGACAATTTCAGATGGAGCGCGGCCGCGTTGTCGGCGGCGTGGGCAACGGTCGCAGCCTTCGGGATCGCGAACACCGACGGGCGGCGGGTCAGGAAACCCAGCGCGACCTTACGCGGCGTCGCGCCATGCGCCGATGCGACTTCCGCGAGCACGCGGCCCGGCGCCGCGTTTGCGGCGGGAAAGTCATCATGGCCGAACGGCGAATAGGCCACCACCGCGACGTCATGCGCCTCGCACCACGGGATCACCGCGTGTTCGATGGCGCGCTCGCGTAGGTGATAGAGCACCTGATTGCAGGCGATCCGCCCCTCGCCCGCGACTTCCAGCAACTCATCGAGATCGTCCGCATCGAAATTGCTGACGCCCCAGCTCCTGATCTTGCCGTCCGCGACAAGCTGCTCGAAAGCCGCCACCGTCTCCGCCAGCGGGGAGGCCCCGCGCCAATGCAACAGATAGCAATCGAGCCGGTCGGTCCCGAGCCGCTTCAGCGAGCGTTCGCAGGCGGCGATGGCGCCGCGCCGCGAGGCGTTGCTCGGCAACACCTTGGAGACCAGGAACACCTCGTCGCGCCGCCCGGCGATAGCCTCCGCCACCACCGGTTCAGCCTCGCCGTACATCTCGGCGGTGTCGATATGGCTCATGCCGAGATCGAGGCCGCGCCGCAGCGCCTCGATCGCTTTCCCGCGGTCGCCGTGGTCGATGTACCAGGTGCCCTGCCCGATCGCCGGCACGTCGACACGCGCCGCGCCGAAGGGATGTGCATTGAACCGTCCCGCCATGACGAAATCCCGTTGGTTCCGATGTCCGCTTTCGACCGGCTTGTGCCGCGCGCGCGGACGTTGTGAAATAGCCGCCATCCACGCCGAAACTGCGGCCGCCTCAGGAGAAAATCAATGCTCGACCACACCAAGTCCGCGTCCAGCCTGACGCCTTCCACCGCCGCGCCCGAAAGTCTCGGCATGTCGGGCGACCGGCTCGGCCGCGTCGAGGATCATCTCAAGCGGCGCTATCTGGACAACGGCCGTTTTCCCGGCACGCAGACGCTGATCTACCGCCGCGGCGCCATCGCCCATAGCGCGGTGCAAGGCTATGCCGACCTCGAGCGCAAGACGCCGATGAAGGACGATACCATTTTCCGCATCTATTCGATGACCAAGCCGATCACCTCGGTCGCCTTCATGATGCTGGTGGAGGAAGGCCATGTCGCGCTCGATGAGCCGGTGCACAAATACATTCCGCAATGGCGCGACCTGCAGGTGTTCGTCGCCGGCACGCCGCCGTTGTTCCAGACCAGGCCGGTTACGCGGCCGATGCAGATCGTCGACCTGTTGCGCCATACATCGGGTCTCACCTACGGCTTCCAGCAGCGCAGCAATGTCGACGCCGCCTATCGCGCCAAGAAGATCGGCGAAGTGGAAAAATCCGGCACCATGCAGTCGATGATCGACGACCTCGCCGGCATCCCGCTGGAATTCTCGCCGGGCGACGCCTGGAACTATTCCGTCTCCACCGACGTGCTCGGCTATCTGATCGAGAAAATCTCCGGCAAACCGTTCGAGCAGTTCCTGAAGGAGCGCATCTTCGATCCGCTCGGCATGACGGATACCGACTTCTTCGTTCCCAAGGACAAGGCGCACCGCTTCGCCGCCTGCTACAACGCCACGCCCGGCGGCATGGCGTCGTTTCATTCGCCGGGGCTCAAGGGCGACCTGACGCTTCAGGACGACCCCACCACCAGTTCGTTCCTGACGCCACCGTCGTTCATCTCCGGCGGCGGCGGGCTCTGTTCGACGGCGGCGGACTATCTCGCCTTCTGCCGCGCGCTGCTCAATCGCGGCGAACTCGGCGGCACGCGGCTGCTCGGCCCGAAGACGCTGGCGCTGATGACCACCAATCACCTGCCCGGCGGCAAGGACCTGACACAACTGTCGCGCTCGCTGTTCAGCGAGGCGACTTTCGCGGGGGTCGGCTTCGGCCTCGGCTTCTCGGTGACGATGGACCCGGCGCAGACGCTGATACAGGGCAGCCCCGGCGAATATGCCTGGGGCGGCGCGGCCACCACCTCGTTCTGGATCGATCCGGCGGAAGACCTGATCGCCATCTTCATGACGCAGGTGCTGCCGTCGAGCGCCTACCCGGTGCGCCGCGAACTGCGCTCGCTGGTCTATTCGGCGATCACGGACAGCAATCTCTAAGGAGGACAGACGATCTCACCCCAGGAAACGGCTGGCGCATGGACATATCCGCAATGCGCGGGTGTTCACGGAAATGACATTGGCTCACTCGCGTGCTCCGCGATAAGGAGGCCGCGTCCATTCGCTGCGCCTCCTGAGCACGACAGCCACCGCAACGCCCGGCTCCGGTCGGCCTGATGTCCGCCGCCGGTTCCCGATGAGCTACGCCGAGCAACCGACTGTCGTTCCAAACCCGCAGGCGAGCGGCCGCCTGTTGCCCCAAGCCGTGCGGAACTACGTCCGCAATCACGATCTCGGCGTGATGCTGGTGGCCATCGTCATCGGCCTGTTGAGCGGGCTGCTGGTGGCGATCATCGCATCACTCAGCGAAACCATCCACGCGGTCCTGTTCGACATTCCCTTCGAAGCGCGGCTCAGCGCCACCGGAACGATCTCCTGGCAGAGGACGTTGTTCGTCCCGATTTGCGGTGGCGTGGCGCTGGCGCTGATCGCCTGGCTCGTCGGCAATCGGCTGAAAAGCCAGATGGCGGACGCCATCGAAGCCAACGCCCTGCTCGGCGGCCGGGTCTCGATGCGCGGCAGCCTGCTGATCTCGTTTCAGACGCTGGTGTCGAACGGCTTCGGCGGCTCGGTCGGCCTTGAAGCCGGCTACACGCAGATCTGCTCCGCCTTCAGTTCCTATTTCGGCCGCAAGCTGTCGGCGCGGCGCAGCGACATGCGGCTTCTGGTGGCCTGCGGCGCGGCGGGCGCGATCAGCGCCGCCTTCAACGCGCCGCTCGCCGGCTCCTTCTACGCATTCGAGGTGGTGCTCGGCGCTTACACCCCGGCCAACCTCGTGCCGGTGGTCGGCAGCGCGGTGGCCGCATGGCTGGTGGCGCGGCAACTGAACGAGCAGTCCTTCCTCCAAATCGCCGGATATCCGACCCCGGTCTCCATCGAGATGATCGGTCAGGCGGTCTTGATCGGGCTGATCTGCGCCATGGCCAGCATCGTGCTGATGCTGATGATCGCGACCTCGGAACGGGCATTCCAGCGGCTGCGCTGGTTCAAGGGGGCGTTGCGGCCGATCGTGGGCGGCACCCTGCTCGGCGGCATGGCGCTGTTGACGCCGACCGTGCTCGGCGCCGGCCACGGCGCCATGCAACTGATGCTGGTCAGCCAACCGGCGTGGCTGCTGCTGACGACCACCATCATCTTGAAGTCGCTCGCGGCCTCGGTCTCGCTCGGCTCCGGCTTTCGCGGTGGACTTTTCTTTGCCTCGCTGATGCTCGGCGCGCTGATCGGGATGCTCTACAGCACGCTCGCAACAATGGCGCTTCCCACCCTCGCGCTCCAGCCGGGCACCGCCGCCATCGCGGCCATGGCCGCGCTGGGCACCGGCATCCTCGGCGCACCGTTCGCGATGATCTGTCTGGCGCTGGAAGTGACGGGCCAGTTCTCGCTGACGGTTGGCGCGATCGTCGCGTCGTCAGTCTCAGCGCTGATCGTGCGCGAACTGTTCGGCTACAGCTTCGCGACCTGGCGTTTCCATTTGCGTGGCGAAGTCATTCGCGGCCCGCAGGATGTCGGCTGGATCACGCAATTCAATGCTGCCACGCTGATGCGGTCCGATTTCGAAACGACGCCAGCCGAGATGTCGATTGCAGAAACGCAGAAACTGTTTCCGCCCGGCCGCTTGAAACAGGTTGTGCTGCGCACACCGAAGGGCCGCTACAGCGGGATCGTGCATCTCTCGGAATTGCACTCCACCACAATCGCCGGCGACCATCCGATCTCGGAACTGGCGCGGCAACAAAACGTGTTCCTCCAACCGCAGATGTCGATCCGCGAGATCATGGCGGCGTTCGAGACCACCGAAGCCGACGTGCTCGTCGTGGTGGAC
Source organism: Pseudomonadota bacterium (assembly GCA_963204905.1). Taxonomy (GTDB): domain Bacteria; phylum Pseudomonadota; class Alphaproteobacteria; order Rhizobiales; family Xanthobacteraceae; genus 62-47. Next base: position 6,077 of record CAUJJN010000320.1, on the reverse strand, counting down.
AATGCCAACGACCTTACGCCGATCGGCACCGTCAGCGAAGCCCACGCGCTCCGCGTGTTCGGCGAGGAACTGGAGCGCCGTAATCAGGAAATGTATTTCCGGTGAAGAGTTTATCGGCGTCATGGCCGGGCTTGTCTCGGCCATGACGGAAGGATCGGCCATGACGAAGAATATTAAGGCGTCAGCACCGCGCGACCAACCAGTTTGCCTTCCTTGAGGCTGCGGAGCGCTGCATCGGCCTGCGCGAGCGGCATCGTGGTGACCGGGATCGGCGGGATGTGCTTGCTGCGGACCAGATCGAGCAGCTCCTCTGTTTCGCGCAAATTCCCGACATAACTGCCCTGGATCGTCACCGCCTTCATTGCGATCAACGGCAACGCCCACGGCGCACCGCCGCCGAACAGGCCGACCATCACCAGCTTGCCGCCCTTGGTGAGGCAATCAAAACCCAGTTGTGCGGTCTCGGCGTTGCCGACCAGATCGATCGCGCCGTAGACCGGACCACCTGCTTTCGACGCGATCTGCTCGACGGCATCCGCGGCTGCGCCATCGACAGCGCCAAGCGCGCCGGCCGCGATGGCGGCCTCGCGCTTGCGCGGATCGATATCGACGACGATCGCGCCCTTGCCGCCCATCGCCTTCAGCAGCGACAGCGCCATCAGCCCGAGCCCGCCGGCCCCAAAAATCACAATGGGATGATGCAGCACTGATTCCACCTTCTTCAGCGCGCTGTAGGTGGTGACGCCGGAACAGGCATAGGGCGCGGCGGTGACGGGATCGAGCCCTTTCAGATCGATGAGATATTTCGCGTTCGGCACGATCATGTAATCCGCATAACCGCCGTCGCAGAATACGCCGAGCGAATTGCCTTTCAGGCACATGTTCTCCTGATCGGCGAGACAGAGCTCGCACTTGCCGCAGCCGAGCCACGGATAGACCAGGCAAACGTCCCCGACCTTAAGATTACCCTTGGCGTCAGGGCCGATCGCCGCCACCTCGCCAACCGTTTCGTGACCCATGGTGCGCGGCAACGACACGCCGCGCTCCTTCAGCGAGAGCCGCTTGCGGCCATGGCCGAGATCGTAACCGCCCTCCCAAATGTGCAGATCGCTGTGGCAGACGCCGGCGGCCTTCACCTTGATCAACACCTGTGTTCCGGTGGGCTGCGGCGTCGGCTCGTCGACTTCGCTCAGGGGTGCGTTGAAGTCGGTGACCTTGAAACTCTTCATGGCGTCTGCTCCTCGCGGCTCTTCTTGTTGTGTTCATTACAGTCCGGCAATGACGGCACGGGTGATTTCCGCAGTGCCGTCACGCCCGCCGAACTCCATCGGTTTGATGCCATCCGCGTAGGCCTTGTCAACCGCGGACTCGATGCGCTCGGCGGCGGCCGCCGCTTCAGGAAGCAGATGCTTGTCGGCCAGCCAGTCCAGCATCAGCGCCACCGACAGGATCATCGCGGTGGGATTGGCCTTGCCCTGCCCCATGATGTCCGGCGCGGTGCCGTGACAGGGCTGGAATACCGCGTGGCGGTCGCCGATGTCGGCGGACGGCGCCATGCCGAGCCCGCCGATCAGGCCGGCGGTGAGATCGGAGAGAATGTCGCCGAACATATTTTCCGTAACCAGTACGTCGAAATCCCACGGCCGCTTCACCAGCATCGCCGAACAGGCATCGACATAGATGCGCGAGGCTTCGATGTCCGGGTGACGCGCGGCCGCTTCATCGAACAGTCCGCGGAAATAGGCGAAGGCCTTGAACACATTCGCCTTGTCGACGCAGGCCAATTGCCCCTTCCTGCCGCGCGCCTTGCGGCGCTCGGCGATGCGAAAAGAAAATTCGAACAGCCGTTGCGAGGTTTTCCGCGTGATCACCATCGTCTCGCGCGCCTCGTCGGCGGTGACGATGCCCTTGCCCATCGACGCGAACAGGCCTTCGGTGGATTCGCGGATCAGCACAAGATCGATGCCGTGCTGCGCCGCGCCGACAATCGGGCTCGGTACGCCGGGAATGAGCCGCGCGGGACGAACGCCGGCATAAAGATCGAAAATCATCCGCAGCTCGATCTGCGGCGCGATCTCGGTGTTGTCGGGATAGCGGATATGCGGCAGCCCGCAGGCGCCGAGCAGGATGGCGTCGGCCTCGTCGCAGAGCTTGATGGCGGACTCCGGCATCGATCGGCCGGTCTGCTGGTAGTGCGTCGCTCCGGCGGGCGCGTCGGTAAAGCGGAATCTGAGTTTCGTGGTCGCCTCGACCCGGCGCAGCACGTCCAGCGCCGGCGCCATCACCTCGGGACCGATGCCATCGCCCGCGAGGACAGCAATATGCAACGCATCATTGGCCGACATGAATAGCCTTCACGAAGCCGCAACCATCGAGTCCCCGCCGCCCCGTTTGCACACGGGAACAAAACCACAATAGGGGAATTGTCAGCCGAATGTTTTCAGGAGGCTTACATGAAGTCAATTCTGGTCTGTGCTGCGGCTATAGGTATTGTGTTTGCTTCTCCAGCCAACGCCAAGGGATGCATCAAGGGTGCAATTGTCGGCGGCGTGGCAGGCCACGTTGCCGGTCATCATGGCTTGGCAGGCGCCGTTGCCGGTTGTGCGATTGGTCGACACAACGCCAACAAGTCCGCGCGCGAGCGTCACGAGCGGGAAATGCAGCGCCCCGGTCAGCGCGAGCACATCTAATCGTCGGCACCCAACCGCTGCTCGGAAAGCAAACCGCGAGGCTTTACGAAGCCCTCGCAAGGGTCGCCTTGCGCATCCACACCTTGTTGTCGTGGAACGCCGCGCCGCCATAGGGCGCGACCGCCTCCGCGCCGGTCAACATGTTGATGCCGCGATTGCCGACATGAGCGTGGTTCGGATGCACTGATTCCGCAATCAGCACCCCGCGCTGCAGGCCGGGAAACAGCCGCGCGGTGAGATGCGTCTCGCCACGTGTGTTGCCGAGCGTCACGAGATCGCCCTCCGCGATGTCGAGACCGCGCGCATCATCGGGATGGATCATCACCGAGGGCACGCCCTCGCGCGCTTTCGATGACGGCGTCTCGTTGAAAGTGGTGTTGAGGAAGCTGCGCGACGGGCTGGTGGCAAGCCGGAACGGATGCGCATCGTCCGCCGCCTCGATCACCGCCCAGTGATCCGGCAGGCTCGGCATCTTGTCCCACGCACCGTTGCGTTCGTTGACCGGCACCGGCACGTTCGGCCAGTCCGCCTTGAAGTGAAATTTGCCATCGGCGTGGCCGAAGCCGTCGAGAAAATGCGAGGCGCGAAAACTGGGCTGCAGGTCGCGCCACAGGTCGGCCAGCAGGCCATCGACGCTGCCGTGACCGCTGGCCTTCAATGTCCCGTGGATGATCTCGCGCGCGGTCATCCCGAATGCCGGATGCTGCGCGTCGACACGCTTCGCGAGCCCCTGCAACACCTCGTGATTGGATCGGCACTCGCCGGGCGGCTCGACCAGCTTGGCGCCGACCGAAATGTGTTGATGGCCGCCACCGTAATAGAGATCGTCGTGTTCGAGGAACATCGTGGCCGGCAGCACGATGTCGGCCATCTGCGCGGTCTCGGTCATGAACTGCTCGTGCACCGCGACGAACAGATCCTCGCGCGCGAAGCCTTGCCGCACCAAGGCTTGCTCCGGAGCTACCGTCACCGGCATGGTGTTCTGGATCAGCATCGCCTTCACCGGGCCGCCGCCCTTCAGCGCCTCGGGATCGCCGGTGAGGATGCGGCCGATCTTGGACTGATCGAGCCGCCGCGTGCTCTTGTCGACGACGTCGAGCCCTTCAATCAGCGTCTTGTCGAATTTCCAGATCGCACCGTTGTTGAAGAACGCGCCGCCACCTTCGTACTGCCACGCGCCGGTGACGGTGGGAATGCACAGCGCCGCGTGCATCTGAGCCGCGCCGTTGCGGCTGCGGGTGAATCCGTAACCGAGCCGGAAATACGATCGCTTCGTCTCGCCGACCGCGCGCGCGAAAGCCTCGATCTCCGCGACCGGCACGCCGCAGGTCGCCGACGCCCATTCCGGCGTGCGGCTTGCGAGATGGGCTTCCAGTTCGCCGGGACAATCGGTGTACGTCGCCATATAAGCGCGATCGGCAAAGCCTTCGCGAAACAGCACATGCATGACGCCGCAAGCGAACGCGCCATCGGTGCCGGGCCGCAGGACGATCTTGATATCCGCCTGCTTCATCGTCTCGTTTTCGTAGACGTCGACAGCGGCGATGCGCGCGCCGCGCTCCTTGCGCGCGCGGGTGGCGTGGGTCATCACGTTGACCTGGGTGGAGACCGGATTGGTGCCCCAGATCACCACGAGATCCGACTTCGCCATCTCGCGCGGATCGACGCCCATCACCTTTCCGGTGCCGGCGCCGTAACCCGCCCATGCGATGGTCGAGCAGATGGTGCTGTAGAAGCGCGAATACTTCTTGACGTGCGACAGCCGGTTGATGCCGTCGCGCATCACAAGCCCCATGGTGCCGGCATAGTAATACGGCCACACCGACTGAGCGCCGAACTCCCGCTCCGCCGCGTTGAACCGCGCGGCGATTTCGTCCAGCGCCTCGTCCCACGTGATGCGCTCGAACCGGCCTTCGCCTTTCGCGCCGACCCGGCGCAGCGGATGCCGGACCCGATCCGGATGATTGATGCGCTCGGAGTAGCGGCCGACCTTGGCGCAAACCACGCCGGCGGTATAGGTCTGCACCTTCGAGCCGCGCACACGGCCGATGGTCGTGCCGTCGATCACCTCGACATCGAGCGCACAGGCCGACGGACAATCGTGGGGACAGGTGGAGTGGCCGATCTGGATTTTGGCGTTGGCGTTCATGGCAACAGCACTAGCACAATTTGGCGTTGATGGCAGCGGCGTTACGATCGTCTGGCCCGCTGATCCTTCACGTAACCCAGCGGAACCCCGAGGCGTTTGACGGTCACCACCACCTTGCCCTGGCTGTCGCGGTCGCAATTCATATGGGTCGGCGCGATGAAGAAATCGGCGGTTTCCCACACCTCCGCCCAGCGCAGATGCGGCTTGGCCTTTTTCAGGAACGCCGCGCGCTCGCCGCAGATCGCCACCGAATAGCTGCGCTTGGGATCGCGGCCGGCGGCCGGTTCGGTGAGGTCGAGATAGGCTTCCAGGCCGTCGACGGCTTCCGGCATGATGGTGAACCAGTAATCCATGACATAGCGGCGCGAGGCCCCTTCAAGGCCGCCGACCAGTGGATTGAACACCAGATACTCGTAGGGGTGCAGGCGAACGAGCGTCGCCGCATTCCAGCCGAAGCCGACAATGATCACCGCCAGCGCCGCGATGCCGAATTGACGGCGCATCGCGGCGAGCCGCGTCACGGCGCGGTCCAACCCTATTCCGGCCAGAACCGCGATCGGCGGCAGCACGAACAGGAAATGGCGCAGGCCGCAGAACGCCGGCCCATGCGCCACCACCTCGCACAGCACCGGAAAGATGGCGGCGAAAGCCACCATCGCCACCTCGATGCGCGCGCGTCGTTCCGATCCATCTCTCACGATGACGGCGGACGCCGCGAATGCTATCGCCAGCAACGCGCCGGCCAGCATCAGCAGCGGCAACTTGATGAAGATGTAGATCGGCACATAGAGGCGCGGAATGGTCGCCATCCGATAGACGGTGCCGTCGAGCACGGTGCGAATGTTGTAGTGAAACTCGGCGAAGCTGAACAAGCCGCGGACCGGATTGAGCGGCGACAGCGCAGACCACGGCCAAGTCACGATCATGATGACATACGCAATGGCCAGCGCCGGCACGAAGCGGATGAACGAGGCCCAGATGAAACGGCCCGCCTCGCGCGAGACGGGCGGCGCCGATGCTGGAATGCTCAGCAGGATCATCACGCCGACATAGCCCACCAGCAACAGGCCGAGCACCTTGACGCCGAGCGCCGCGCCGGTCATCAGCCCGAAGCCGACGATGTGACGCGCTTTCGGGTTCGGCAGATCGCGCGCCGCGCGCATCAGGAAATACAGCGCGCCGGCCATCGCGGCGGCGAGCGGAATGTCCTTGCTGTGGTGGAACATGGTGCCGTACCA
>CAUJJN010000319.1 GCA_963204905.1 Pseudomonadota bacterium | reverse complement strand
AATCGAAACTCGGTGCCCGCGTAGGGAGACTGACCATCCTTGGTATAGCGTCGCTCGATCTGCATTCTTGTCGTGCCCCGTTCTGGAACCGGAGCCGCGTCGAGGCGAATCCGGTGATGAAACCTCGCGAACCCCCTTGGGTTCGCAGCTTGACCGGCGAAACCGGCCGTCTTGTCCTCTGGAGCATGAGCGGGCGAGGAATAACCTCGCGGCCGATAATGCTCTAACGCCCCACACTGCGATTTGAGCCATTTCGGCCCGTTGTCGACTTCCCCGAACGCCTGTCGTGAAGGCAAGCGCTCCCGCCGCCCCGCCACCGCGGCCGGTGGACGGAGTGTCCGATCTGGAACCCTTGAGGGAGACTCGGCGTGACACAAACACATTCGCGCCGAGCGGGTCGAAAGCTAAGGCAACTCCCTTGTGCCCGTCAAGGATTAGTATTCAATCCTCAACGAAACACTAAATATGGTGGAAAGAGGGGATAACCAAGGGCGTCGAGCACCGTTGATCGGGGACAAGTATCGGTGAGTCCTCATGGAATCGGAAGGCAAAAAATGTTTGCCGGCCGCTCCCCGGCGACGCTGATCCCGCTGTTCACAGGCGAAGTATTTTTTGTCGCGACGGGGTTGCATCAGGCCGACTCGGGGAATGACGGAGCGAGCCTAGCCATCATGCGGGTTTGGTGATGGTGGGGTGCCTCAAGAGCAGGCATGGTGGCGGCTCGACTCACCCGGTCCGTTCCCGCATGCCAACCTCATCGAGCGTCCCCCCGACATCCCGAATCACGCCGGCAGGCCTGTTCTTCCTGGCCACGACGTCGATCGGCTGGGGCCTGAACTGGCCGGTCACCAAATATTTGCTCAGCGAGTTGCCGCCATTGATCCTGCGCGGCGTCACCGGCATCGCCGGCGCGTTGCTGCTGGCGGCGATCGTGCTGGCGCGGGGCCAGAGCCTGCGTGTTCCGGCCGAGATGTGGCCGCGGCTCTGCGTCTACGCGTTCCTCAATGTCACCTGCTGGATGGCGCTGATGGGGATCGCGCTGCTCTGGCTGCCGGCGGGCGAGGCCTCGATGGTCGCCTACATGATGCCGGTGTGGGCCTCGCTGCTGGCGTGGCCGATTCTCGGCGAACGGCCGACGCTGCTGCGGGTTCTCGCCATCGTGGTCGCGTTCGGGGGCCTGACGCTGCTGCTCGGCGGTGATGGCGTTCACGTCACGTCGGCCAAGCTCGGCGGTTTCGCCATGGTGTTTGGCGGATCGCTCGCCTTCGCGCTCGGCGCCGTGCTGTCGAAGAAGTGGCCGCTGACGCTGCCGCCGATGGCTTCGGCGGCGTGGCAGATCGGCGTCGGCTGCCTGCCGGTGGGGCTGGTCGGTTTGGCGATCGAAACGGCCGACTTCGGCGCGGTCACGCAAGTCGGATGGTGGGCGCTGGCCTACAGCACTGTCATCCAGTTCTGCGTCGCCTATGTGGCGTGGTTCGCCGCGCTCGAACGCTTGCCGGCGTCGGTGGCGGCGATCGGCACCATGGCGGTGCCGGTGTTTGGCGTTGTTGCCTCGGCCATCACGCTGCACGAGCCGCTCGGCCCGATCCAGATCGCCGCGCTGGTGTTGATCCTGGCGGGCGTGGCTCTGGCGACGCGATCCTGACGCCTCTCATGAAAGCCTGTCGCCATGACCGATAGCCGGCCGTCATCCGCAACGACCGGCCTGTCGTCGGCGGGCATCGCGCTGCTGGTCGCGACCGCCGTCGGCTGGGGAATCAATTTTCCGGTCATGAAGCACTTGCTGACCGAATGGCCGCCGCTGTCGTCGCGCGGACTGTCGGCTGCGGTGGGGGCGCTGGCGTTGGCGGTGATCGCGCTCGCGATCCGCCAGCGGTTGAGCGTGCCGCGTCATTTGTGGTTGCGCCTGCTGCTGGTTTCATTGCTGACGATCACCTCATGGGTCGCCTGCATGGGGCTGGCGCTGTTGTGGCTCAACGCGGGCGAGGCGGCCATTCTCTCGGTGTCGCTGCCGCTGTGGGCGTCACTGCTGGCGTGGCCGATTCTCGGCGAGCGCCTGACGGTCTTGCGGCTGTTCTGGCTTGCCGTCGCGATGGTCGGCATCGCGGTACTGATCGGCGGCAACGGCATCGATGCCAGCCTCCACAAATGGCCCGGCATCGCCTTCGTCCTCCTCGGCACGGTCTGCGTCGCGCTCGGTACGGTGCTGACAAAACACTTTCCGCTTGCCATGGCGCCGGTGTCGCTGGCGGCGTGGCAGTTGTGGCTCGGCTCGGTTCCGGTGGTCATCGCCGGCCTTGTGCTCGAACGGCCCGATGTCGCAGCATTGTCCGCCGTCGGCTGGGCGTCGCTGGTCTACATGACGCTGATCCAGTTCTGCCTGTGTTACATGTGCTGGTTCGCCGCACTGGAACGATTGCCGGCGGCGACCGCATCGATCGGTTCGCTGATCGTGCCGGTGGTCGCCGTGCTGGCGGCGGCCTTTACGCTGCACGAGCCGTTGGGTCTGCGCGAGATCGGCGCGCTGGTCATCACCCTCGGCGGCGTGGCGATGGCGCTGCGCTCCTGAAAGTTCGCGAACGGCGCGAACACCGTGCAAAAAAGAACGGGGCGACCCAAGATGGATCGCCCCGTTCTGATCAATCTTACGCGCGGATTTACGGGCAGGGATGACGCAGGCCGTCATAGCCGAGATAGGTGCCGGACCGGACGTCGTAGGACTTGAAGCGCTGCTGACAATAAGCCACCGAGCCGCCGCCCCCCGGTGCGACCGTCACCGCCGGTGCATCGACATAGTAATCGTCGTCATAGTAGCTGGACGGATAGCCGTAGCCGTAACCGTACGCATACGGCGCGGCCAGCGCGCCGCCGAGGAAAATTCCCGAGGCAACGCCCGGGTAGAATCCGCCGCGATATCGGCCATGCCAGCCCGGTCGTCCTGCCCAGCCGGGGCGGTGGAAGCCGCCGGGACGATGGAATCCACCGCCCGCGATCGGACGCATCCCGGGAGATCCCATGCCGCCGAAATGACGTGGGCCGCCAAAGTTGCGCGGGCCGGCGAAACCACCGCCGCGAAATCCGCCGCCGCCGAAGCCGCGCGCGCCGCCGCCAAAATGTCCGCCGTGACCGCCGCCCATGTGCATGCCACCGCCGCCCATGTGCATGCCACCGCCGCGATGGCCCTGCGCGGCGCTCGGTGTCGCCGTCGCAAGCGGCAGTGCGATCGCCAAAGCTGCCGCCGCGCCAATAACTGTCCACTTCATCACGCTCTCCATCTGTACTCGGATATCCAACCGGATGTATCCGGATTCGTTCCGATTTCCTGGGAACAGGCTGCAGGGGAACCGATGTACCGCGCATGAACGAATTGCGCCAAATTCGCGATCAATGGCAGGCTCTCCCAAAGGTGAAGACGCCGCGCCAAACTGGACATTCCAGCGGCGAGGTGGCATCAACCGCTCTGCATCGTGCGGTGCGAGACGAGACGGATGCGGCAATGAAGCAGTTTTTTCTCAAGTTCTTTACGTGGTGGAACAGCGAGACGTTCGGGACCCAGTTGTGGACCTGGCGATTCGGTGAACTGGTCGGCGAGGACGCCGGCGGCAACCGCTATTATCGCACGCGCGGCGGCAAGATTGATCCGACGCTTGGCTTCGAACGGCGTTGGGTGGTCTACAACGGCTACGCCGAAGCATCGCGCGTGGGACCGGACTGGCACGGTTGGCTGCATCACACCGTCGATGTGCCGCCGACCGAGGAGCATTACCAGCCCCGCGAATGGCAGAAGCCGCATCAGCCGAATCTGACCGGCACGCCGATGGCGCACCGGCCGTCGGGATCGACGCTGGCGAGCGGCCGCCGGCCGAAGGCGACCGGCGATTATCAGGCCTGGACGCCGGGCCAGTAAGCCCGGCATCTCTTCTCCGCTGTTGAAACTTACTTGGACAGTCCGAGCCGCGCCGCCGCGCGCTCCGACGATTCACGACGGCGCGCGACCGACGCCGCCATCTTTTCCTTCAGCATTGCCACAACGTCCGCGGGCGCCGTGTCCGGCGATCCGGCGTTGAAAGGCGGCTGCGGATTGTACTCCAGCACGAGCTGGATCGACTCCGCCGTCTTCTGGTCCGACAGCACCGATGCAACCGTCAATCCGAAGTCGATGCCGGCGGTGACACCGCCGCCGGTAATGCGGTTGCGATCGACGCAGACCCGCGTTCGCACCGGCGTCGCGCCGAACGCCGAAAGGTTGTCGACCGCCGCCCAGTAGGTGGTGGCGCGGTAGCCTTGCAGCAGGCCAGCGGCGCCGAGCACCAACGCGCCGGTGCAGACCGACGTCACATACTTCGCGCCCTCTGCCTGCCGGCGCAGGAAATCCAGAGTCTCCTGATCGTCCACCAGATCATCGGTGCCGAAACCGCCGGGCACGCAGATCACATCGAGCTGCGGGCAATCGGCGAAGGTGACGGTGGGCTGAAGCGTGAGCACTGTGTCGCTGGGCACCGGCTCGATCCGCTTCCACACCAGATGAATCTTCGCGTTCGGCAGCCGCGACAGCACCTGAAGCGGCCCCGTAAAGTCGAGCTGGGTGACCTTCGGAAACAGCAGGAAGCCGATATTGACGGTTTGCGACATGACGTTCTCCTTGCATTGGTGGCGGCGGATCGTAAGGGCAAAATCTCTCATGGTCAGGCCGTGTCTGAAATGGCATATTTCCCTCGTTTAGAGACATGGGGCTGAAATGATCGCCATTCTGGTCTTTCCGGATTTTCAGCTTCTCGACGCGGCGGGGCCGATTTCGGTGTTCGAACATGCGGTGCGGATCGGGCGAGCGCCGACGCCGATCAAGGTCGTCAGCGCAAGCCCGGGTGAGGTGCGCAGTTCGTCGGGCGTGGCGCTGATGGCGCGCGCGTTGAAATCCGCTGCCGGGGCCCGGACCTTGCTCATTGCCGGCGGCGTCGGTGTCGACGCCGCGATCAAGAGCAAGCCGACCCTGTCGTTTATCCGCGCGGCGGCGCGGCGCGGATGCCGTGTCGCCAGCGTCTGCTCGGGGGCCTATCTGCTGGCGGAGGCGGGGCTGCTGGAAGGGCGGCGGGCAACGACGCACTGGCGACGCACCAGCCATTTCCGGGCGCGCTACCCGAACGTCAAACTGGAGCCGGACCAGATCTACGTTCAGGACGGCAATATCTGGAGTTCGGCCGGGATATCCGCCGGCATCGATCTCGCGCTGGCGATGGTGGCGGAGGATTTCGGCGAGGAGGTCGCACGCGCCACCGCCCGGCAACTGGTGGTGTATCACCGCCGCGCCGGTGGGCAGTCGCAGTTCTCGTCGTTGATCGAATTGAAGGCACCGACCGGGCGCTTCGCCGAACTGCTGGGCTGGGCGCGCACGCATCTCGATCAGCCGTTGACGGTGGAATGCCTTGCCGAGCAGGCCGGCATGAGTTCGCGGCACTTCGCCCGCGCCTTTGTCGCGGAGACCGGCATGACGCCGTCGAAAGCGGTCGAGCGGCTGCGCCTCGAAGTCGCGCGGCAGGCGGTGCAGTCCGGCAGCGAAGGCATCGAGCGGGTGGCGCAATCGACCGGGTTCGGCGACCCGGAACGGATGCGCCGCGCCTTCATCCGCGCCTTCGGTCAGCCGCCGCAGGCGCTGCGGCGCGCCGCCCGCGCGGCGTGAGTTAGCCGAGCGCCCGCATCCACGCAGCGATATCGGTCAGCGCGACGCCGGCTTTCGGCAACAGCTTGCCCATGGTGATGAAGCCGTGGAACTGCCCGGGGTAGGTAACGTGCTTGACCGCGATGCCGGCCTCCTTCAGGCGCGCGGCATATTCGTCGCCTTCGTCGCGCAATGGATCGGCACCGGCGGTGAGCACATAGGCCGGCGGCAGGCCGTTGAGGGTTTCGGCCCGCGCCGGCGAGGCGCGCCAGCCTTCGCCGTCGGCGAGGGTGTTGAAATAGTGATCCCGGAACCAGCGGATCACCGAATGGGTGAGCAGACAACTGGTCTCCGGCTCGCTGTGCGAGGGATGCGACATACGGAAATCGGTGGACGGATAGATCAGCACCTGAGCTGCGACCGCCGGCCCGTGCTCGCGCGCGTCGAGCGCCACGACGGCGGAGAGATTGCCGCCGGCGCTGTCGCCGCCGACCATCAGCCGCGCTGGGTCGACGCCGAGGCTGTGGGCGTTCGCCGCGATCCATCGCAGGGCGGCGATGGCGTCGTTCACGGCGGTCGGGAATTTGTGCTCGGGGCTGAGGCGGTAGTCCACCGCGATCACCAGCAACTGTCCCTCATCGGCGAGGATACGGCAGACCGCGTCATGGCTGTCGAGATCACCGATCACCCAGCCGCCGCCATGGTAGAAGACCAGGCAGGGCGCGCGCCCGTTGCTCTCGCGCAGGATCTTGGGCCGGTATACCCGCATCGGGATGGCGCCGTTGGGACCGGTGGCGTCGAGCGGCTTCACCGACGCCAGTTCCGGCGTTTCGGGTCGCGCCGCCTCGCAGCCCTTCAGATAAAGCTCGCGCGCCTCCGCAGGCGTCAGCGTTTCGTAAGTCGGGCGTCCGGCATCGCGAAAGGCTTTCAGGACGGCGGCGGCATCCGGGTCGAGCGTCACGGGCATTCGAAAGTCCTCGTTCGGGAATGTAAATCAGTCCAAGTGAAACATAAAGAATGCGGGTTAACCTGCTGTGCGGCCACCATCAATGGTGTGCGCCGAACCGTTGACATAGCTCGCGGCGTCGGACGCCAGAAATGCCACGGTCTGCGCCACTTCGGAGGCCAAACCGAGCCGGTGCGCCGGAATGCGGGCCAGGACTTTTTCGGAATCCGCCCGGGCGTTCGGGTTGCGGCCTTCGAAGATGGCCGACAGCATCCGGCTCTGGATCAGACCCGGACAGACGCAATTCACCC
>CAUJJN010000318.1 GCA_963204905.1 Pseudomonadota bacterium | reverse complement strand
GTCGAGCCCGGCCGGGTCTCGGAAGTCATCATGGGCCAGATCCTGACCGCGGCGCAGGGACAGAATCCGGCGCGCCAAGCTTCGATTGCCGCCGGCATTCCGGTCGAAAGCCCGGCGTGGGGCGTGAACCAGCTTTGCGGTTCCGGCCTGCGCACCGTGGCGCTCGGCTATCAGGCCATTCTCAACGGCGATTCCGATATCGTGGTCGCCGGCGGCCAGGAATCCATGAGCATGGCCCCGCACGCCCAGTACCTGCGCGGCGGCGTCAAGATGGGCGGCGTGGAACTGATCGATACCATGATCAAGGACGGTCTGTGGGATGCCTTCAACGGCTATCACATGGGCAACACCGCCGAGAACGTCGCCAAGCAATATCAGATCACCCGGCAACAGCAGGACGAGTTCGCCACCGGGTCTCAGACCAAGGCCGAGGCGGCGCAGAAGGCGGGTCGGTTCAAGGACGAGATCGCCCCGGTGACCGTGAAGTCGCGCAAGGGCGATATTGTCGTCGACGCCGACGAGTATCCGAAGGCGGGCGTGACTGTCGAATCCATCGCCAAGCTGCGTCCGGCCTTCGAGAAGGACGGCACGGTGACCGCCGCCAACGCGTCGGGCATCAACGACGGCGCCGCTGCCTTGGTGTTGATGAGCGCGAAGCAGGCCGCCAAGGAAGGGCGCACGCCGATCGCACGCATCGTGTCGTGGGCTCACGCCGGTGTCGATCCGAAGATCATGGGCACCGGCCCGATCCCGGCATCGCGCGCGGCGTTGAAGAGGGCCGGCTGGAATATTGCCGATCTCGATCTGATCGAGGCCAACGAGGCATTCGCCGCGCAGGCTTGTGCCGTCAACAAGGACCTCGGTTGGGATACATCGAAAGTCAACGTCAATGGCGGAGCGATCGCCATCGGCCATCCGGTCGGCGCCTCCGGCGCGCGCGTGCTGGTCACCTTGCTGCACGAAATGCAGAAGCGCGATTCCAAGAAAGGGCTCGCCACGCTCTGCATCGGGGGCGGCATGGGCATCGCGATGTGCGTCGAGCGCAATTGATGTCGCGGGCGGCGGCTGTCATGGTGACGTAATATTGCTGCCTTCTGATACCTTCTGTCTCACAATTGATGCCCGGCCTTGCGCCGGGCATTTTTTGTCGTGAAGATGGCGAAACCGCTGACGGCGTATCGGCGGGGTAAAAGGATATTGAGGAGGATAGGATGGCGCGTGTTGCATTGGTGACCGGAGGGACGAGGGGAATTGGCGCGGCGATCAGCAAGGCGCTCAAGGCGGCCGGATACAAGGTTGCCGCGAGCTACGCTGGCAACGATGCGGCGGCTGAGAAGTTCAAGGCGGACACCGGCATCCCGGTCTACAAGTGGGACGTCAGTTCGTTCGACGCCTGTAGCGATGGAATCAAGAAGGTCGAAGCTGATCTCGGGCCGGTCGAAATCCTCGTCAACAATGCGGGTATCACCAAGGACGGCGCCTTTCACAAGATGACCCTCGAGCAGTGGAGCGCGGTGATCAACACCAACCTCGGTTCGCTGTTCAACATGACACGGCCGGTGATCGAAGGGATGCGGACGCGCAAGTTCGGCCGCATCATCAACATCTCGTCGATCAACGGCCAGAAAGGCCAGTTCGGCCAGGTGAATTATTCCGCGGCCAAGGCCGGCGATATCGGCTTTACCAAGGCGCTGGCGCTTGAGAACGCCAAGGGTGGCATCACCGTCAACGTGATCTGCCCGGGCTACATCAACACCGAAATGGTGCAGGCGGTGCCGAAAGAGGTTCTCGAAAAGAACATCATTCCGCAGATTCCGGTCAACCGGCTTGGCGAGCCGGAGGAGATCGCTCGCGCGGTGGTGTTCCTCGCGGCGGACGAAGCGGGCGCCATCACCGGCTCGACGCTGTCGATCAATGGTGGCCAGTACATGGTCTGATCGCGTTCGTTTGATTCAGTGATCTGTCATGGCGAGGCGTGAAGGCGACGAAGCAATCCGGTATAGAAGCCATCTTCTGGATTGCTTCGCTTCACCTGTAACGACATCGCCATGGCCTCCCGCTCCGCCACCCTGATTGGACTGACCGCGATCGTGATGTGGTCGCTGCTTGCGGTCCTGACCGTTGCGACAGGCCGCATTCCGGCGTTTCAGCTTGCCGCGATGACATTCGCGGTTGGTGGTCTGGTCGGGAGCGCAACCGTGTTGTGGCGCGGCGGCGCGGCGCGGCTGTCGTGGCTGCCGGGGATCGCGTGGGCGGTCGGCATCGGCGGGCTGTTCGGCTATCATGCGTTGTATTTTCTCGCGCTGCGGCTCGCGCCGCCGGCGGAAGCGGGTTTGCTCAACTACCTCTGGCCATTGTTGATCGTGCTGTTTTCTGCGCTGCTGCCGGGGGAGCAACTGGCGCGACACCACATCATCGGTGCGCTGCTCGGATTGGCCGGAACGGTTTTGCTGTTCGCAGGCAATACCGGTGCGCAGTACAGCGCCGCGCAGATTCCCGGCTTCATTGCCGCCTTCATCGCCGCATTCGTCTGGGCCGCCTATTCGGTGCTGTCGCGACAATTGAAAGCGGTGCCCACCGACGCCGTGGCCGGGTTTTGCCTCGCCACCGCGTCGCTCGCGGCGATCGTCCATCTTGCCATCGAAACGACCGTATGGCCGGAGACCGCGATGCAATGGCTGGCGATCGTACTGCTCGGTCTCGGCCCGGTCGGAGCGGCGTTCTACGCGTGGGACATCGGCATGAAACACGGCGAGATTCGCGTGCTGGGCGCGGCGTCCTACGCCACCCCGCTGCTTTCCACCGGCTTTCTGATTCTCGCGGGCTACGCGCAGGCGACCGCGACTATCGCCCTTGCCGCGCTGTTGATCTCGGGTGGAGGCTTGATCGCGGCGAAGGATATGTTTCGTAAACGTCTCTAGCCGATCGGCGTCCAATCGGGTGGCGCCAGCTCAAAGTGATCAAACTCGAATCCGGGCGCGACGGTGCAGCCCACCAGCGTCCAATCGCCCATGCTTTCGGCCGCCTGCCACGCGTGCGCCGGTACGATGCCCCGGGGCTGTTCGCCTGCCACGATATCCGGCCCCAATTGCACGATGCGGATTCCCGTGTCGTCGGCGATCTCCAATCGCAACGGGGCGCCGGCATAGAAGTGCCACATCTCCACCGCGTCGATGCGATGCCAGTGTGAACGCTCGCCCCGTGCCAGCAGAAAGTAGATCGCGGTGGATGCCGCGCGGCCGTCCGCATCGCGGCGGGAATCGCGAAATGTCTCGCGAAAGTGCCCGCCTTCCGGATGCGGCGCGAGATCGAGCCGCGCGATAATCTCGGAGGCGCTAGGGCGCGGCGATGGCGCCATCAGGATTTGTTCTTGCGCTCGCGCAATTCTCCGAACACCTCGGCCGCGCTCTTGCCGGCAAGGCCGACTGCGGTGGCGACCTCGGGAACGTCGGCGCGCAGGAAGACGTTGGCTTTCTTTTCCTCGCCGAGCAGCACGGGGATCGTCGGTTTTCCGGCGGCGCGCA
>CAUJJN010000317.1 GCA_963204905.1 Pseudomonadota bacterium | reverse complement strand
CGCCTCCACCAAGGCCGAGCGCATGATCGAGCGCGACAAGGTCGCCTGCATCATCGGCGAGATTTCGTCGGCCTCGTGCCTCACCATCGCGCAGGTGGCCCAGCGCAACAAGACGCTGTTCATCAACACCGGCGGCAACTCGGATGCGCTGCGCGGCTCCGACTGCAAGCGCTACATGTTCCATGTCGAGTCGCAGAACTCGATGTATGTGAAGACGGCGGGCCGCGCCTTCATGCGCGACGGGCTGGTGAAGGGCAAGAAGTGGTACTCGCTGACGGCGGACTACGCCTTCGGCCACGACCTGCTGAAGGTCTCGAAGCGCTTCATGCAGGCCAACGGCGGCGATTTCGCCGGCGACGATCTGGTGCCGACCGACGCCGCCGACTTCTCGTCGTATCTGCTGAAGATTCGCGACGCCAAGCCGGACCTCGTGGTGATCAACCTCGCCGGCAACCAGATCACCAATTTCCTCAAGCAGTATGCAGAGTTCGGCCTGAAATTCCCGGTCGGCGGCTTCGGCTTCGACACCGCGCTGGCGTGGGCGGCGGGCAAGGGCAATTTCGTCGGCACCTGGCCGGTGGTGTGGCATCACATGATCGACACCGCGGGCACCAAGGCCTTCGTCGGCGCCTTCACCAAGAAATACAACAAGCCGCCGGAGAACCAGGCGTGGGGCGATTACATCGCCATGAAGATCGTCGCGCAGACCATCGGCGATCTGAAGTCGCTGGAATCGCCGAAGATCATCGAGCATTTCGAGAAGGGAGCGAAGTTCGATCTTCTCAAGACGCGCGAAGGCTACTTCCGTGCCTCCGATCACCAGCTCATGCACGAGATGTATACGGTGACCGCGCTCCCCGCCGACCAGATCAAGAACCAGTGGGACATCTTCAGCTCTGGCGCCGCGGTGCCGGGGAAGGATGAGAGTCTCGAAGTGATTGCAGCGACCAAGGAAGAAAACAGCTGCACCTTCCCGGCCTGACCGGGAGACTCAAGAGGGGCTGAACGGCGACGGAGTCCCGTCATTGCGAGCAAAGCGAAGCAATCCAGAAAGCCATAAGAAAGAACTGGATTGCTTCGGAGCTCACGCTCCTCGCAATGACGACGGGCAGTTCCGAATCGTTCGCCCCTCACTTGCTTTCATCACTCGCGCCGTTCCCGGCGCGTTTATCATCCCGCCGCAGTCGAGGGCCTTGCCGTGTCCATGCTCCTGATGCAGCAGATCCTCAACGGATTGCTCGACGGCGTGTATTATTTGCTGATCGCGCTGGGCCTGTCGTTGATCTTCTCGCTCGGCGGCATCGTCAACCTCGCTCACGGCGCGTTCTTCGCCATCGGCGCGTATCTGACGCTGGTGATCTCGCCTTATCTCGGCTTCGGCGGCGCGCTGGTGCTGTCGCCGGTGCTGGTGGCGCTGCTCGGCATCGTCATCGAGCGCACGCTGTTCCGCCGCTTCTATCGCTCCGATCCGATCCTGTCGTTGCTGCTCACGTTCGGCCTCGCGATGGTCGCGGAGCAGGCGCTGCGCATGATCTTCGGCGCGCCGCCGTTGTCGTATTCGATCCCGCCAGCGCTGCGCGGGCAGGTGGTGGTCGGCAGCTTCATCTACTCGTTCTATCGCGTGGTGCTGATCGGCATCGCGATCGCCTGCGTCGCCGCGCTCTGGGTCCTGTTGCAGAAGACGCCGTTCGGTCGCGTGGTGCGCGCCGGCGTGCAGAACCCGGACATGGTCGGCGCGCTCGGCATTTCGTTGCAGCCTTACATGGCGGCGGTGGCCGCGCTCGGCATCGGGCTTGCGGGCCTCGCCGGCGTGCTGCTGGCGCCGATCTACGCGGTGCATCCGGCGATGGGCAACGAGATCATCACGCCGGCCTTCGTCGTGGTGGTGATCGGCGGGCTTGGCTCGTTCTGGGGCGTGGTGGTCGCGGCGCTGCTGGTCGGGCTGGTGAAGGGCGTGATGGTCGGCATCGGCTATTCGGCGGCCTCCACCGCCGCGATCTATCTGCTGATGCTGCTGGTGTTGCTGTTCCGGCCGCGCGGGCTGTTCGGCGAACGCATGACACGGCTGGAGCAATAGACCATGCGCCAGTTGTTTCCCGCGCCGCTGATCGCCGCTTTCGTCAGCCTTATCGTGTTGCCGCCGATCTTGTTGGCGCTCGGCCTCACCATGACGTCCGCCACCGAGGTCGTGGTGTTCGCCATGGCCTGCATGGCGCTCAACATTCTCGTCGGCTACACCGGCCTGGTGTCGTTCGGCCACGGCGCGTGGTTCGGGCTCGCGGCTTACGCGGCGGCGCTGATCCAGCGCGACCTGATGCCGGGCTCGTTTGTCGGTCCGGTGATCGGCGGCGTTGTTGTCGTGGCGCTGCTGGCGGCCCCGTTCGGCTTCCTGTTCCTGCGCCGGCGCGGCGTCTACTTCGCGCTGCTGACGCTGGCTCTGGCGGCGATGCTCTATGTCGTCGCGTTTCGCTGGACCGACGTGACCGGCGGCGAGAACGGCCTCGGCGGCATCACGCGGCCGACATGGTTCGGCGTCGATTTCGAATCCTCCACCAACTACTACTGGCTGGTGGCGGCGATCGCCGTCGTCGTGCTGATCGTGCTGTGGCGCTTCCACAATTCCACCGTGGGCTCGGTTCTGGTGGCGATCCGCGAGAACGAGCAGCGCGCGCGCTTCCTCGGCTACCCCGTCAACAACTACAAGCTGGCGGCCTTCGTGCTGTCGGCCTCGATCACCGGGCTCGCCGGCATCCTGCTGCTCTACAAGAATCGCATGACGTCAGCGGATCCGATCAACGTCGCTTTCTCCGGCGAATTGTTGGCGATGGTGGTGATCGGCGGCATGCGCAGCTTCATCGGCCCCGCCATCGGCGCGCTGTTCTACGTGCTGTTTCGCGAGTTCCTTTCGATCTACACCGAGAACTGGCTGTTCTGGCTCGGGTTGATCTTCGTCGCCTTCGTGGTGTTTTCGCCCACCGGCCTCGTCGGCGTGTGGGAGCGCGCCACCGCGCCATTCCGCAAGAAGGTGGTGGAAGACGCCGCGATGTCGGCGCGCAAGATCGAGGCCCTGCCGCTGCCGGACTTTTTGCGTCCCACCGCGCATGTCGACGGCGCGGTGCTTGCCGCCGACAACATTGTAAAAAGCTTCGGCGGCATCAAGGCGGTGCAGGGCGTCGATATCGCGGTCGGCGATCGCACCCTGCACGCGCTGATCGGGCCGAACGGCGCGGGCAAGACGTCCGCCTTCAATCTGCTGTCCGGCATGTTTGCTCCGGACGCCGGCGCGGTGACCTTGCTCGGAAAGCCCATCGCCGGCCGCACGCCGGAAGCCATCGCCAGCGCCGGTATCGGCCGTTCGTTCCAGATCACCAACCTGTTTCCCGCGCTGAGCGTTGGCGAAAACATTCGCCTCGCGGTGCAGGGCCGCCATCCGCGCCGCTTCGATCCGTGGACCAACGCGCTCACGATCGCCGACATCAATCGCGAGACCGATGCCGTGATCCGCTATCTCGGCCTCGCCGGCATCGAGCGCGCGGAAGCCGGTGCACTGTCCTACGGCGGCCAGCGGCTGTTGGACATGGGCGTGGCGCTCGCCACCGCGCCGCGCGTGCTGCTGCTCGACGAACCGCTGGCGGGCCTCGCCGCCGCCGAGCGTGAGCGTATCGGCGCCATCATCAAACGTATCTCCACCGATCTGCCGGTGCTGCTGGTCGAGCACGACATCGATCGCGTGTTTCAACTGGCCGACCGCATCACCGTGATGAACGAGGGCCGCGTGCTGCTCGACGGCACGGTGGAGGACGCGCGCGGCAGCGCCAAGGTGCAGGAGGTCTATATCGGCTCCGGTGCGGCGGCGGTGGCGGCGAAGCCGCGCGAGGCGGCGGCCACCGCCGAGCCGCTGCTGGAAGTGTCGAACGTCGACACCTTCTACGGCAAGAGCCACATCCTCAACGACGTCAACTTCACGCTGCATCACAATGAGATCATCGCGCTGCTTGGCCGCAACGGCGCCGGAAAATCGACGCTGCTGAAAACCCTGATCGGCATCGCCCCGGCGGCTAACGGTTCGATCAAGCTCGCGGGGCATGAGTTGGTGGGCCGCCCATCCGCTGAATGCGCGCGGCTCGGCATCGGTTACGTGCCGCAGGGGCGCGGGCTGTTCGCCGGCATGAGCGTGGCGCAGAACCTCGAACTCGGCGGCCTCAAGCGCCAGACCGGCCACGGCATCCACTGGACCCGCGAGCGCATCTACGATTATTTCCCGCGCATCCGTGAACGGCTCGACAGCCCGGCGGATTATCTTTCGGGCGGCGAGCAGCAGATGGTGGCGGTGGCGCGCGCGCTGTCCGGCGACGTTCGCGTGTTGCTGCTAGACGAACCGTTCGAGGGGCTGGCGCCGGCAGTGGTCGAGCAACTGTTCGAAACCTTCGATCGGTTGCGCAAGGAGGTCGCGATCATTATCGTCGACCATCATCTCGATCTCGCGCTGGCTTTGTCGGACACCACCGTCGCGCTGGAACGCGGCCGGGTGATTCATCAGGGGCCGTCGCACGCACTTCGTAACGACCTCGATCTGCGCCGCAAGGTGCTGTGGCTGTAACAAAGTGTTTTCGAGCGAAGTGGGTACCGGTTCGCGTGAAGAAAACGCGTCAAACAGAGACGCTAAACGGACAAGAAGAAAATGTCGAAGCCGAAAACAGTCGCCATCGTCGGAACGGGCTTGATCGGCTGCGCCTGGGCCGCGATCTTCGCGCGTGCCGGATGGCAGGTGAGGCTGACCGATCCGCACGCGCCGACGCGCGACGCCGCGAAGCAGCGCATCGCCGATGAACTGCGCGGATTGGCGCGGCACGGCTTGTGTGATGATCCGGAAGGCGCGGCGCAGCGGCTGACGGTGGCGCGCGATCTCGCCGACGCGGTGCGCGATGTCGCCTTCGTGCAGGAGAACGGCCCGGAGAAGGTCGAGGACAAGATCGCGATCTTCACGGAGCTGGACCGCCTCGCGCCGCCGGATGCGATCCTCGCCTCGTCCACCTCCGCCATCGTTGCCTCGCGCTTCACGGAAAGTCTGCCGGGCCGCGCCCGCTGCCTTGTCGGTCATCCCGTCAACCCGCCGCATCTGGTGCCGCTGGTCGAACTCTGCGGCGCGCCGTGGACCTCGCCCGACACCATCGCCCGCGCGCGCGAGGTCTACCTCGCCATCGGTCAGGTGCCGGTGACGGTCAATCGCGAGATCAATGGCTTCGTACTCAACCGTTTGCAGGGTGCGCTGCTGGCGGAAGCGTTCCGATTGGTGGGCGAAGGCTACATCTCGGCGGAAGACCTCGATCACACCGTGAAGGATGGTCTCGGCTTGCGCTGGTCGTTTCTCGGCCCGATGGAAACCATCGAACTCAACGCGCCGGGCGGCATCGCCGATTACTGCGCGCGCTACACGGGCTTTTACAAAGAGCTGGCGAAAAGCGCGGCCGGTCCGGATGTCTATGAAAGCCCCAATGTCGATCGCGTCATCGCCGCGTGGCCGCATCAGGCGACGCCGGACCGTCTCGCCGCGCTGACGCGGCGGCGCAACGAACGCCTCGCGGCGCTGGCCGCGCACAAGCAGAAACAAGCCGCGAACGAAGCGTGAGCGCGGTCCATTCCATTTCGATCAAGCAAGGAAGCCTGTCATGAGCCGTAAAGTCATCATCACCTGCGCCGTCACCGGCGCCATCCACACGCCGTCGATGTCGAAGGCCCTGCCGGTAACGCCGCAGGAAATCGCGGACGCTGCCATCGGCGCGGCGGAGGCGGGCGCGGCCATCGTGCATCTGCACGCGCGCAATGTCGAAACGGGCCAGCCCGATCAGTCGCCGGAAGCCTTCGCGCCGTTTCTCAAGATCATCAAGCAGCGATCAAACTGCGTGGTGAACCTCACCACCGGCGGCTCGCCCACCATGATGGTGGAGGAGCGCGTGCGCCCGGCGGCGGTGTATCAGCCGGAGGTCGCCTCGCTCAACATGGGCTCGATGAATTTCGGCCTGTTCGGCATGCTCAACCGCTTCAAGGATTTCAAGCACGATTGGGAGCGCAAGCACCTCGAGAACAAGGACATCGTGTTCCGCAACACCTTCAAGGATATCGAATTCGTGCTGCGCACCTTGTCGGAATCCGGCACGCGGTTCGAGTTCGAATGCTACGACACCGCGCATCTGCACAACCTCAACTACTTCCTGATGGAAGGGCTGGTGAAGCCGCCGCTGTTCGTGCAGACGGTGTTCGGCCTGCAGGGCGGCATCGGCGCGCATCCCGACGAGGTGATGCACATGAAGCGCACCGCGGACCGGTTGTTCGGCGACAAGTACCGCTGGTCGGTGCTGGGCGCGGGCCGCAATCAGCTGCCGATCGCGGCGATGGCGGCGGCGATGGGCGGCAACGTCCGCGTCGGTCTTGAGGATTCGCTGTGGGGCGGGCCGGGTCGTCTGGCGGAATCCAACGCCGAGCAGGTCCGCGCCGTGCGCAAGATCATCGAGGGGCTGGGTCTGGAAGTCGCGACACCCGATGAAGCGCGCGAGATTTTGCACCTCAAGGGCGGCGACACGTTGAAGGTGTGAGGCGGGGACGTCACACGTCCTATCGGAACGTCATGGCCGGATTTATTCCGGCCATCCACGTTTTAAGTTCCTTTCGTCATTGC
The DNA here is from genome assembly GCA_963204905.1 of Pseudomonadota bacterium. Taxonomy (GTDB): domain Bacteria; phylum Pseudomonadota; class Alphaproteobacteria; order Rhizobiales; family Xanthobacteraceae; genus 62-47. Next base: position 1,073 of record CAUJJN010000317.1, on the reverse strand, counting down.
GAGCAAAGCGAAGCAATCCAGAAAGCCGAGAAGCAAGGACTGGATTGCTTCGTCGCTACGCTCCTCGCGATGACGGAGGGAATGAGGTCGCAAAGCGCCTCATCAACCTCGACGTCGAACGCCTCACCCCCGCAGCGCCGCCAGCGTCTGTTCCGGCTGCTCCAGCATCATCATGTGGCCCGCGCCGGGCAGCACCACGGTGCGGGCGTCGGAAAGTGCCGCGCCCAGCGCCTTGCCGGATTTCAGCGGGGTCATCATGTCGCGTTCGCCGAGGATCAAGGTCACCGGCACCTTGATCTTCGCCGCCGCCTCCAGCGCGCCCTGATAGGCGTTGCAAGCGGACAAGTCAGTGAACAGCACATCGCGCGCGGTGCTCTTCAGCACGCGCTGCGCGCCGCCGTGCATCCACAGGCCGGGCAGCGGGCAGCCGCCGAGTTCGGCGTGGAAGCCGAGGCCCCAGATCGACATCATGTCGATAGCGCCCTGATCGTTGTCCCTGGCGTTCTGCAGCAGTTCGGGACCGACAGCCATTGCGGAAGAGGTGCCGAGCAGGCTGAGCTTCGTCACCTTGTCGGGATGCCGTGCGGCGGTCTCGATCGCGATCAGCGAGCCCATCGAGTGGCCGATCAGCCACGCATCCTTTGCACCGGCAGCCGTAATCAACGCCGCGGTCCAATCCGCCAGTTCCGGAATGCTGCCAAGCGGCTTGCCGCCGGAATGGCCGTGGCCCGGCAGGTCCGGTGCCAGCAGGTTGTAGCCGTGATGCGCGAACCAGCGGCTGTGCAGCGACCACGTCGATGAATCGAAGCCCGCGCCGTGCAGCATCACCACCATCGGCAGTGACGGATCGAAATCGCGACCGCCGCAGGCAATGAAGGTGTCGATGCCGTTGATCTTGAGCTGCATGGCTTAAACCTTCTGCGAGATGCGGAGCGCCTGGCCGAGATCGTCGAGGATGTCCTGCGCCGCCTCGATGCCGACCGACAGCCGCACCATCTCCTCGCCGATGCCGGCGGCCTTGAGCTGCGCGGCGTCCATCTGCTGATGCGTCGTGCTGCCGGGATGGATCACCA
>CAUJJN010000316.1 GCA_963204905.1 Pseudomonadota bacterium | reverse complement strand
ACCTGCGTGTCGATCGCGCGCTTCTGGCCGTTGCCGAGATCGGTGATGGTCTTCGGTTCGCCGAAATAGACGCCGCCGGTGAGTTCGCGGACGATCATGATGTCGAGGCCCTCGACCACTTCCGGTTTCAGGCTCGAGGATTGCGCCAGCGCCGGATAACAGATCGCGGGGCGCAGGTTGGCGAACAGCGCGAGATCCTTGCGCAGCCGCAGCAGGCCGGCTTCCGGGCGCACGTCGTAGGGCACCGGGTCCCACTTCGGTCCGCCGACCGCGCCGAACAGCACGGCGTCGGCGGCCAGCGCCATGGCCATGGTGGCGTCGGTGATGCTGACCTTGTCGGCATCGTAGGAGGCGCCACCCACCAGCCCTTCCTCGGTCTCGAAGCTGGCGATGCCCTGCGCGTTCAGCCAGCCGATCAGGCGCTTCACTTCGCCCATGACTTCAGGGCCGATGCCGTCGCCGGGAAGAAGCAGCAATTTATGGGTGGTCATGGTCGCCTTGCCTGATGAAAGTTGCGGGAATGCCGGAAAATCCGCGCTTTTGCTAAAGCCCCGTTGCGCAAATGGCAAGACACCGTTGAGGGATGGTGGTCTGGGCAAGCCGGCGATGGCCTGCCACAATGGGGTGCTTCCGGAGTTGCCAGTGACCTTCCCGAAATCCGATCCCGTCGTGCACGCGCCTATCGCGCGCATCATCCTCATTTTGTCGCTCGCGCCGACCATCGGGCTCGGCATCGGCCGCTTCGCCTATTCGCTGGTGTTGCCCGACATGCGAGACGCGCTGGGCTGGTCCTATGCCGCCGCGGGCTTCATGAACACCATCAACGCCGCCGGCTATCTCGGCGGCGCGCTGATCGCCTCGAAGCTGTGCAGTCGCTTCGGGCTGTTCAGGGTGCTGCGTGACGGCACGCTTGCCTGCGTGGCGGCGCTGATCCTGTCCGGTCTGTCGGGCAATTTCGTCGTGCTGAGTTTCGCGCGGCTGCTGATCGGCGTCGGCGCGGCGGTGGCGTTCGTCTCCGGCGGCGCGATGGCGGCGCGGCTGGCGCAGTCTCAACCGGCGCGCGCCAGTCTTTTGTTGAGCCTGTTCTACGCCGGCCCCGGCATCGGCGTTTTCGCGTCCGGCGTCTTGGCGCCATTCATGCTGGAGTATTTCGGACCGGGCTCATGGTGGCTCGTCTGGCTGGCGATGGCGGTGATCTCGATCGTGATGATGATCGTGCTGCTGGCGAACTCCGTCGACGTGCCGGCTCCGGTTGCCGACACATCCACGGGACGGTTCGCGATCCGCCCGGTTCTGGTCTACCTCATCGGCTACTTTCTGTTCGGCGCCGGCTATATCGCCTACATGACCTTCATGATCGCGTTCGTGCGCGAGGCCGGCGGCGGCGCGGCGGCGCAGAGCGCGTTCTGGTGCCTGATCGGATTGAGTTCGTTCGCATCGCCATGGGTGTGGCGGGCTGTGCTGGCGCGCGGGCAGAGCGGCGTCGCGATGACGATCATTCTCGGCTTCAATGCCATCGGCGCGGTGCTGCCGCTGTTGAGCCAGTCCCCGTTGATGCTGGCGATCTCGGCGCTGGTGTTCGGCGTTGCGTTCTTCGCGGTGGTGACGGCGACCACGGCCTATGTACGATTCAACTATCCGGCGGCGGTGTGGCCTTCGGCCATTGCCGCCATGACCATCGCGTTCGGCATCGGTCAGACCCTTGGACCGATCGTCACCGGCATGATCACCGATGCGACCGGCAGCCTGTCCTCGGGTTTGGGCGTCTCCGCGGCGGCTCTGGCGGCGGGGGCGGTCGCGGCCGCGTTTCAGCGGCCCCTGAAGGTGCCCTCGACATCGGCGGGCGCCTGAGACGGCGGGCCGTCCGCCGCGGACATCTCAACTGCCACTGAACGAATTATAGCCCTGATCTTCCCAGTAGCCGCCCTTGTAGTCGTTGGTGACTTCCATGGCGACGACGTATTTCGGATTCTTGAAGCCGAGCTTGGTCGGGACGCGGATTTTCATCGGAAAGCCGTAGGCACGCGGCAAAATCTCGTCCGCGAACCTGAACGTCATCTGGGTCTGCGGATGCAGCGCGGTCGGCATGTCGAGGGGACTGGTGTAGCCTTCGGCGCAACGAAACCAGCAGTATTTCGCGCGCGTGTCCGCGCCGACGAGCTTCAGGAAGTCGCGCAACGGCGTGCCGGTCCAGCTCCCGATCGCGCTCCAGCCTTCGACGCAGATGTGCCGCGTGATCTGCTTGACCTGCGGCAGCGCGTGAAGCTCCTTCAGCGTCCACGATTTCTTGTTGTCGACAAGTCCGCTGACCTCGAAGCGATAGCTGTCTCCATCGACGTACGGCGCGTCGTCGAGACTGTAATAGGCATTGAACGGAAACGGCTTGGTGACGGCGCTTTCCGGAAAGGTCGGCGCCAGCGTGTCCGGATTGAAGATCGCGGCCTGCACCGCGTCGTTGAACTTCGAGATGTGCTTGAGCAGATCTTCGGCCGTGCCGCTGTCGACGACATCGCAGCCGGTCAGCATCGTCAGCGCGCCGAAGCTCGCGCCGGCGGAGAGAAATCGCCGGCGGGTGAGGTCGGGCATCAGCTTTGCCGCGTCCTTGACCAGCAGTGTCTTGTCGACGCCGCGGATCAGCAATGAACGAATGCGTTGCATGAGAGGCCCCTCATTTGCCGATGATCATGGCGCGCAGGCTTTTCGGCACCAGCAGAGCCAGCAGGACGTGGACGATGAGAAAGGCAACGATCGCGGCCATTGCGCCGAAGTGGACGTAGCGTGCGATGTCGTAGCCGCCGAATACCGCCGTGAGCTGCTGAAATTGCACCGGCTTCCAGATCGACAGTCCCGACAGCACCACGACGATGCCGGCCAGAATGACGCCGGAGTAGAGCAGCTTCTGGACCTGATTGTAGGTCGACAGATCGCCGTGGGAGAGGCGGCCGCTCAGCGCGGCCCGCGCGTCGCTGAGCACGCCCGACACGGAAATCGGCCACAGCTTGCGGCGGAAGCGGCCGGTCAGAATGCCGAGCGCGAGGTAGATCAGGCCGTTGATCGCCAACACCCACATCGCCGCGAAATGCCACAGCAGCGCCCCGCCGAGCCAGCCGCCGAGCGTGATCGATCGCGGGAATGCGAAATCGAACAGCGGCGATGCGTTGTAGATTTGCCAGCCCGACATGATCATCACGATCATGGCTGCCGCGTTGATCCAGTGCTGCAGGCGCACCCACAGCGGGTGAATGACGAAACGCGGCTCCCGAGGCGTTTGGCCGTCGCTATTTGCAATGTCGGACGTGACTGCGAGCATGGCTTCCCACCACCTTGTTGATGGACGAAGCTACGGTGACCGGGCGCGAATTGTTACAGGCGGCTCCGATCACAAAACAGCGAGCGAGCCGAAGATCCGGCCCGCTCGCCCGGTTTGCGTCGTTGGGCCCGGGTTACTGGGTGATGACCGCGCAGGCGATGCGGCCGCCGGCGTTGCCGGCCGGATCGGACTTGTAGTCGTCGACGGTGGCGTGGATCACCAGCGAGGTGCCATCCGGCTTGAACAGCGAATTCGGCGCGCCCTTCGCCAGCGTCACGCCGGTGTTGAGCACTTCGACCTTCAATTCGCCATTGGCCGGAACGTCGAGGTTCGGCATGTCCCCGGCATGGTGGCCGTCGCCGGACATCATGCCATGCTTCTTGTTGGCCGGGTTGAAGTGCCCGCCCGCCGTCGTGAACGGCGCCTCGCACTTGCCGACGGCGTGGACATGGAAGGCGTGGCCGCCGGGCGGCAGCCCCTTCAACGCCAGCTTGATCAGGACGCCGTCGTTGACCTGAACCAGCTCGGCGTTGCCGACACTGGCGCCCTCGGCGTTTTTGAACGTCACCTTCGCCGTTTCGGTCTCGGCCGAAGCCGCCGTCAGGGCCCGCGTGGAAACGAGTGCGGTGGCGAACGCGGTACGAAGCAGCATGTGACCTCCGTTGTGAAACCGTGACAGGCGAGCCCGCGGGGGCTTTCGGAGCGGAACTCTATCGTTGCTCAGGGTGAACTTTCGATCCGGCAGTGCAGATACAACCCGGTTGAACAAAGAGAGTTTCAATCGGACTATCCGGTAGCACCGTAACAGAGCTGCCGCGAGGTGACCATCAGCCGCGTAGCCGGCATGCGTGTTGGTTCTTTTCATCACTCAACGGGTATTCTAGGCATCCCGCCATGATGACTATCGGGGGACTTGCGGGTTCGGCGCTGGCGTCGTTTCTGCTGACGGCGCTGGTGATCGAACTGACGCCGGGGCCGAACATGACCTATCTGGCGCTGGTGTCGGCGACCGACGGCCGCCGCGCCGGGTTCATGACGGTCGCGGGTGTCACGCTGGGTCTCGCGATCATCGGCGCGGTCGCCGCCTTCGGCGTGGCGGAAGCGATCCAGGCGTCTGATGTGCTTTATGGACTGCTGCGCTGGGCCGGCGTTTTGTTCCTGCTCTACCTTGCATGGGACGGCTGGAGGTCATCGGCGGTGACGGCGGCCACTGAATCCGAGGGGCGCTACTTCGCGCGCGGGCTGATCACCAATCTGCTCAATCCGAAGGCCGGCGTGTTCTACATCGCGGTACTGCCGACTTTCATTGCGCCGCAACTGCCGCCGGTCCCGCAGGCGATGACGCTGACGGCGATCTATGTCTGCGTCAGCGCCATCGTGCATTCGAGCATCGTGGTGCTGGCCGGCACGCTGGAGCCCGTGCTCAACGATCCGCGCCGCGAAACAATCGTGCGGCGCGTACTGTCGGTGCTGCTGGCGTTAGTGGCATTGTGGTTCGCGTGGAGCACAACGCCGACCTGAACGCAGCCGCTTTTAGTTGCTCGACATCGCGACAAATCCGCGATTCCACGTCGGGCTGATGAGGATTTCGTTGACGCAGACATGCGGCGGCATGCTCGCGACGAAGGCGATGGTGCGGCCGAGGTCTTCCGGCTGCAACATCCGGGCCTGTTCCTCCGCGCTCGGCACCACCGGGCGCAGCTTAAGTATCGGCGTCGCCACTTCCGCAGGCGACAGGCAGCAGGCGCGCAGGCCGTTGACGCATTCGTCCATGTTGAAGGAATGCGTCAGCGCCAGCACCGCGTGCTTGGTGGTGGTGTAGGCCGGTCCCGGCATCTTGGAGACGTAACGCCCCGCCCACGAGGCGACGTTGATGATGCAGCCGTCCTTCTGCGCGCGCATGGTCGGCAGCACTGCGCGCATGCAATACAGCACGCCGTTGAGGTTGATATCGACCAGTCTGTCCCAGCCCGCGATCTCCATGTCGGCCCAGCTTCGCTTCGGCACGTTGATGCCGGCGCTGTTGACCAGAAGATCGATGCGGCCGTGCTTCGCCACGATCCGCTGCGCGGCGGTCTCGACCTCGGTGGCGTTGCTGACGTCGAGCGGCATCGTCTCGGCTCGCCCGCCCGCGCCTGCATTGATGCCGTTCGCCACCGCGTCGAGCGCATCCTTGCGTCGTCCGGAAACGATCACCGTCCAGCCGTCCGCCGCCAGCGCTTCGGCGCCAGCTTGCCCGATGCCGCTGCCGCCGCCTGTCACCCATGCCACGCGTTTTGTTGTGCCCGTCATCTTGCCGCCCTTTGATTTGCGCTCGCGAGCGCGTTCTTGCTATTGATGGCGGATCAATCCCGCCGGAACAATTTGCTCCAGCTCATCCAGCCATTTTGGAATGATGCATGAATAGCCCCGCAAACGCCAACCTGTTCTCCCGCCTGTTCGGCAGTCTCGACGATCCGTCTCGCCTGGCGATCGAAACGCCCGATGGTCGGCACATCAGCTATGGCGACCTGATCGAACGCTCCGGGCAGATCGCCAATTTCCTGGTGAAGCGCGGCGTCAAGACCGGGGACCGCGTCGCGGTGCAGGTCGAGAAGTCAGTCGAGAACCTGATCCTGTATCTCGCGGTGGTGCGCGCCGGCGCGGTCTACCTGCCGCTCAACACCGCCTACACGCTCAACGAACTGGATTACTTCGTCACCGACGCTGAGCCGTCGCTGGTGGTGTGCGACCCGGCGAAGGCCGAAGGGCTTCGCGCCATCGCCGCGAAAGTCGGTGCCGTGATCGAGACGCTCGACGCCGACGGCAAGGGTTCGCTGTCGGAAGGCGCGGACGCGGAAAAGGCGGACTTCGCCACGGTGCCGCGCGAAAACGACGATCTCGCGGCGATCCTCTACACCTCCGGCACCACCGGCCGTTCCAAGGGCGCGATGCTGTCGCACGACAACCTTGCATCCAATTCGCGGACGCTGGTGGATTACTGGCGCTTCACCGACAAGGACGTGCTGATCCACGCGCTACCGATCTATCACACCCACGGTCTGTTCGTGGCCAGCAACGTCACGCTGTTCGCGCGCGCCGCGATGATCTTCCTGCCGAAGCTCGATCCGGAACGGATCATCAAGCTGATGCCGCGCGCCACGGTGCTGATGGGCGTGCCGACGTTCTACACACGACTCCTGCAAAGCCCGAACCTGACCAAGGAGACGACCAGCCACATGCGGCTGTTCATCTCCGGCTCCGCCCCGTTGCTCGCCGAGACCCATCGTGAATGGTCGGCACGCACCGGCCACGCCGTGCTGGAGCGCTACGGCATGACCGAGACCAACATGAACACGTCGAACCCGTATGATGGTGAACGTGTGCCGGGCGCGGTCGGCTTTCCGCTGCCGGGCGTATCCGCGCGCGTGGTCGACCCGGAGAGCGGCAAGCCGCTTGCGGCCGACGAGATCGGCATGATCGAGGTGAAGGGCCCGAACGTGTTCAAGGGCTATTGGCGGATGCCGGAGAAAACCAAGGCCGACTTTCGCGACGACGGCTTCTTCATCACCGGCGATCTCGGCAAGATCGACGCCAAGGGTTACGTCCATATCGTCGGGCGCGGCAAGGACCTCGTCATTTCCGGCGGCTTCAACGTCTATCCGAAGGAAATCGAGAGCGAGATCGACGCCATCGACGGCGTGGTGGAATCCGCCGTGATCGGCGTGCCGCATGCGGATTTCGGCGAGGGGGTGACCGCCGTGGTGGTGCCGCAGAAAGGCGCGAAACTCGACGAGGCTTCGATCCTGCACGCGCTCGACGGCCGCCTCGCCAAGTTCAAGATGCCGAAGCGCGTGTTGTTCGAGGACGACCTGCCGCGCAACACCATGGGCAAGGTGCAGAAGAATGTCCTGCGCGAGAAGTACAAGGCGCTGTATGCGAAATAGCCACGCCCATTGGCGGCGTCAGATGGCTTCGGGCTGCGCCAACATGCAGCGCGCCGCATCGGCCTCGATCTGAACGGTGGCGTGTTCGATGCCGAACCTGTCCTTCAGGTCTCGGGCCAGCTCCAGCAGGTAGCCGTCGCCCGGCGCGCCGGCCGGGATCACCAGATGGCAGGTCAGCACCAGCTCGGTGGTGCTCATCGGCCAGATGTGCAGATCGTGCAGGCCGGTCACGCCTTTCTGCGACGTGAGGAAATCGCGCACCGCGCCGGCATCCACCCAGCGCGGCACCGCGTTCAGCGACATGGCGATGCTGTCCTTCAGGAGTCCCCATGTGCCGGCGATGATCACCGCGCCGATGATGAGGCTGATCGCCGGATCGATCCAGGTCCAGCCCGTCGCCATGATCGCAAGCGCGCCCAGCACGACGCCGACCGAGACCGCGGCGTCGGCGGCCATGTGCAGGTACGCCCCGCGGATGTTGATGTCGTTCTTGCTGCCGGAGGCGAACAGCCATGCGGTGAAGCCATTGATGACGATGCCGATGGTGGCGACCACCAGCACGGTGCCGCTGGCCACCGGCGCGGGATCGACCAGCCGCAGGATCGCTTCCCAGCCGATCGCGCCCACCGCGACCAGCAGGAACACCGCATTGAACAGCGCCGCCAGGATCGACGATCCGCGCAGGCCGTAGGTGTAGCGCGGCGAGGGCGGTCGCTTTGCCAGCACGATGGCGATCCACGCGACGACCAGCCCGAGCACATCGGAGAGATTGTGGCCGGCGTCCGCGACCAGCGCCATCGAGTTGCTGTGGTAGCCGTAGGTCGCCTCGACGATCACGAAGGCCGTATTGAGCCCGATGCCGATCGCAAAGGAGGCGCCGAACTGCGAAGGGGCGTGGACATGCCCGCCCGGTCCATGATCGTGATCGTGCGCGGCGTGCGCATGGGGTGGGTGGCTATGATCAGCGTGCGGCATTTCGGACTCTTGGAGGGAGTGGTTGCGATAAGAATAGGCCGCTCGCGGAGGCGAATACTATCACGCGCGGTGGTGTGATGATCGCCGTCGCCGGCTCCCCGACCGGCTCGCGCCTGCCGACAGAGCGGAAAGACTCAGCCTCGGTGCACCCGTCGAGCGCGTGCGCGCCAGAGGATGCGATGGCGGGATTCGCAAGCGGGTTCCGTGCGATACGAGCGCCGCAGAATATGCGTCCCGGTTGGGCTTGAAGTGCCGACGCAAGAAACGGCTGAAGAAGTGAACATCGACTCACTTAGAACAAATTGATCGTTGCGCTCAGGCTTTTGACTTCGTAAATAGAATTGCTCTACCCGATCGCACTTCATCGGGCAGCGTGTCGCGCTTGCAACCGAAATCAAACAAAAGCAGCCATGACCGCCAGGATCGAACGACCTCTTTCGCCGCACCTGCAAACCTATCGCTGGACCTTGACGATGGCGATGTCCATCGTCCACCGCGTCACCGGCGTCGCGCTCTACTTCGGCACCATCCTGCTGGCGTGGTGGCTGATGGCGGTGGCTTCCGGGCCGGGCGCCTATGCCATCTTCTCGGGCTTCATCGGAAGCTGGATCGGTCGCCTGATCGTGTTCGGATATACATGGGCGTTGATGCACCATCTGCTCAGCGGCATCCGCCATTTCGTCTGGGACCTCGGCTACGGCTTCGGCCCGTCGGAGCGTGAAGGACTGACCTGGGCGGCGCTGATCGGCGGCATCGTGCTCACGGTACTGCTCTGGGTGCTGGCCTATGCTTTCGGAGGCGGACGATGAGCAACGCGACCCCCTCCAATTCCTCGATCCGCACCGCGCTGAAGCGGGTGCGCGGTCTCGGCGCTTCCGGCTCGCACGCCACCTCGGACTTCTGGTGGCA
>CAUJJN010000315.1 GCA_963204905.1 Pseudomonadota bacterium | reverse complement strand
GTCGTGCTCGAACAAATCCCGCAGAACGCCGCCACCCGCGCGCTGATAGGCATCGAGGCCCACAAACTGCGCCCGGCGATCGGACCCGCGCACGGTCTTTTCAGTGAGCAGCCGGCGGATCTGGTAAGGCTCGTCATAACCGGAACGGCTGACGTTCTGCCAGACTTGCTCCTGGTGGGCGTGATCGGCTGTGACCGAGAACGCCATGAGCTGCTCGAGCGTCATGCCGTCTTCGGCATAGACCTCATGCAGCTTCGGCGACACCGACGCCAGCCTCAGCCGCTGCTTCACGATCGCAGGGTTCACGAAGTGCCGGGCGGCGATGTCTTCCTCGCTCATGCCGAGGTCGCGGAGGATCTGGAAGGCCCGAAACTGATCGAGCGGATGCAGACCGACCCGCTCGTCGTTCTCCGCCACGGAATCGTCCTCCGCGATGCCCCCTTCGCGGACGACGCACGGCACCGCCTGCGTCTTGGACATCCGCTTCTGTTTCACCAGGAGCTCGAGAGCCCGATAGCGCCTGCCGCCTGCCGGCACCTCGAACATGCCGGTCTCGTTGCCATCTGCATCAACGACGGCCCGGACGCTCAGACTTTGCAGAAGCGTACGCTGCGCGATGCTCTCGGCTAGCTGCTCGATCGAGACACCGGCCTTGACGCGGCGAACGTTCGACTGGCTGAGCACGAGCTTGTTAAACGGAATGTCCCGGGAAGGCGACAGCGTGATCTTTTGTACGGCTTTCGTCATTTCGGCTCTCCACGACGGGCGGCCGTGAGACTCTCTCTCGGCTTCCAACCCGTCGCGAGCAGCCTTCCCTCCTCTCACTCTCGCGCGAGGCCGAGCATCACGCCGGCTCGCGATCGGCGACAGCCGAATCCAGCGACGCGGGCTCAACGGACCTGGGAATGAAGTCGAGCAAATAGTCCGCGGCCTTGCTCGCCTGCGAGGCGGCACGCACGATGGCGCGATTGTCTTCGCGCAGGACTTCAAGCCAGGAGCCGATATAGTCGGCATGACGCACGGTCGGGACGATCCCGAGCGAGGCGCAGCTGAACGCGGAACTCAACTCGGCGACCAGTTCTTCGAAGGCATATTTCTTCGTACCGTAAGATCCGCTCTGGTCGCGGTTGACGCGCGAGGGATGCCCAGTCGCATGACCGAGTTCATGCAAGGCCGTGCGGTGCCAGTTGATGGGTTCGAAATAGGCCTGCGGCGGCGGGACCTGCACATAGTCTTCGGCGGTTGCATAGAATGCACGAACCGATCGATCCGTCACCGACCATCGATCAGGCCGTGAACGGAGGCTTCCCCTGGCTGGAGATCAGGTGTGCGCGCTGCAAGACGCCGAGCGACGTGGACCTCGCGGCGATGAAGCACCCGCCGACGACCTTCGTGCACGATCTCGCCAGCCGGCTGCGCTGCCGCAAATGCGCCAAGGCTGGCCGGCGTCCATCCGCGACTCTGCTACAGTTGACGTGGCAGCCGCGCCACCCTCGAACCGAATCCTGACCGATGTGCAATCTTTATTCGATCACGACCAACCAAGCGGCCATCAGCGCGCTGTTCCGCATCGTAAACCGATACGTTGGCAATCTGGCGCCGATGCCCGGAGTTTTTCCCGACTACCAGGCACCGATCGTGCGGAACGGAGCCGAGGGCCGCGAGCTCGCTACGGCGCGATGGGGAATGCCGTCATCCTCAAAAGCGCTGATGGATGCCACGAAGAAACGAGCCGAAAAGCTGCAGTCCAAGGGCAAGGCAGTGGATTTCAAGGAACTGCTGCGGATGGATCCGGACGGCGGCACGACCAACATCCGTAACGTGACGAGCAAGCACTGGACTCGTTGGCTCGGCGTCGAAAACCGCTGCGTGGTACCGTTCAACTCGTTCAGCGAGTTCAACAAGGCCGAGGGCGGCGATATCTGGTTCGCGCTTCATGAGAGCCGTCCCCTCGCCTGCTTCGCCGGCATCTGGACCAACTGGACGTCGGTCCGGAAGGTCAAGGAAGGCGAGACCACCAACGACATCTACGCGTTTCTCACGACGGAGCCGAACGCCGAAGTCGGCGCGGTCCACCCGAAGGCGATGCCCGTGATCCTGACGACGCCCGATGAAATCGAAACCTGGATGACCGCGCCTCCGGACGAGGCCCTCAAGCTGCAGCGGCCGCTGCCGGACGGTGCGCTCCGGATCGTCGCCCGCGGCGTCAAAGAAGACCCCCTCGGCTTGGCGTCGTGACTGACGAGGCCGGCGACCAAACAGGGCCGCGACCGCGTCCAATCCTTGGCGAATCAGACGATCGCGCGACACTGAAATACCTGCAAAATCCCGGTTTTTGGGTCGATAACTTCACTTCAGATCATATAGTTATCCTCCGCATACGAATCACGCTGTTCCACTCTGTCCAAAGGATTACGTCGCCATGGCGCGAGGTCCGAAGCTAGGAAAGGCGACGCTCGACGCACGGTTTACGTTTGCCGACACCGGGTTTTCCAGCGGCGTCGATGGCTGGCATTCTCAACTTCGCTTTGCCACCGGCATCGCCGACGGCGAAGACTATCTCCTCCGTCTGTTTAAGAAGACCGGATCTGCGCTCGACGAAGACCTGAAACGACTCATCACTCACGGGCTCAGGCGTGTCCGGCGCGTCCTGTCGTCCCGCCGTGCACGACAGCTGTTGGTTGAGGTTCTTGAAATCGTCGAGGACCAGGATGAGATCGGCATCTTGATGGTCGATCCGGGCAGTCCGATCTCCGGGTCGTTGCACAGGGTTCGAGCGAGAGAAGGCCGGCTGCTGACGACGGCCGGTCGCAAGGTGTTTTGGCGCAATATCCTACGCGTAGCCGAAGGACTCGCGCTTTGTCATGATGCTGGAATTGTGCATGGCGCTATCCGCGAACATGCGATCTTCTCGCATAGCGATGGGAAGGAGGATTTCCGACTCGGCGGCTACGAGGCGTGCGTGCACATCGCCGACGGCGATATGGGCGGTGCGGGACATCTCCTGCGGCCCTCGGGCACCGTATCGTTCCGGCAGGACTGGAGCGATCTGGGGCAGACCGCGTCCCGTATACTTGGCATTACCGAGGACGGGGGTGGACCTTCCCTGCTGCCGATCGAAAGGCGCATGCTCAATCGCCTTGCCAATCCACCGCACCATCAGCTTTTCGACGGCAATATTGTCCTGAGCGAGCTAACGGAGATTGTGGCCGATCTTGACCGGTCAGGATCGAGCGCCGAAGGCGAGCTCGTTCTCTATCCCTCACCTCAAGTCATCCAAAGCGACCTTCCGGCTCTTACGTCGGGCACGATACAGGCAGATGACCGGGACGCAGTCCTCCGGTTTGTCGAAGACGATTTGAGCGGACCAACGGTACGTACTGTTGCTGTGGATCAGGCCTTTGTGCGTGTCGTCACTGATCTTGCCGCCTATGGCGTGAAAGTCGTCGACGATTGTGTCGGCATGATCGAGAATGCCAACAAACGGCGGCCCGATGATCACATCTTCGATGCCGTCGAGGTTTCTCACAGGGTCTACCTCGCGCGAACCCGGAAAAGCGCTGAAGAGCGGGTGCGTAAGCTTGGTCCCGGTGCCAAGCAGTGGATCGACGCCAGTGGCAATAGCCGCGCGGCTCAACGGCCCGACGATATTCCGACCTGGTACGCCCTCATCCTCCTCGAAGCCTTTACATGGTTGCGGGAGCAGTTTCGCATCTATCCCGTCGAAGTGCTTCATCCGCCATCGGACGGAGATACCGATTTAGCCTGGATCGCATGCCGCGAGGATGACGAGCGCGACATCCGGCGCAAAATGATGGGACTGCGTCCGGCATACGATGCCTTAGGCCACGAGTTGAAGTACGACGATGGCAAACCGAATTGGACGCTGTCACGCCTTGATGCGCTCGCCGGCGATCGCGAGCGGCTTCCCGAGCTCAGTTATGAAGGAACGGGCGGCGTCGTCGAGGGGCGCCTGACGTACACATTCGCGACCAGCGAAGCGGTCGTGCCGGGGCAGACTCTCTATCTCCGTCCTCGACGCGATAGCGGATTTGAGCGCGCTATCCGCCGCCGCCTTCAAAATATCGTGGCGGCCAGGACCAATATTGAACTCTTAAGAGCGATCGACGATCCGGCACAGGTCGCGCTGGACGATGCGCTGCGCGATATTGCAGCTCCCGGCAGCACGCCGCCGGACGATATGGATGCATCGAAAAAGTCGGCATGGGACGCGATTGTCGCCGGTAGATCCATCAATGTCGTTGTCGGCCCCCCTGGCGTCGGCAAGACCTTCCTGATCTCGCATCTCGTGAAGAGTATTTTGGGAAAAACACGGGACGCCAGGCTGCTGGTCTCGGCCCAAAACCACGAAACCTTGATTCAGATGGAGCACGAACTCAAAAAGACTCTGGCGGGAGGTCCGGAGATCGTGGTTCGTGTCGACCGCACGCGACCGACCGACGAAGTAACCTCCCTGCGGACGAACTCCGTTGGCCTGCTCAAGTCGGTCTCAGTCGCAGGCCACGCCGCGGAAAGTGCGATGGTCAACCAACGCCACCAAATCAAACAGGCCCTTCAACCCGTGGATCCGGCGGAAACGGTGGTTGCCGACCGCGTGTTTCGCGATACCGAAAATCTGTTGTTGCGATCATCCGATGTGACGCTTGCCACGACGTCGTCCCATATTATCGAAGAAATGATCGCCGACGGCGACCAGTTCGACTGGGTCATCGTGGAGGAGGCTGCTCGCGCCAATGGCGCGGAACTGATCGGCGCACTGTTGCTGGGCAACAGGAGGATCGTGGTTGGAGACCATAACCAGCTGTCTCCATTCGATGCCGCGCAGCGGCAAAAGTTCTACGATGCTGAACGCGCGTCGGGGCTGCTGCGGGGCGCGAAAGAGCAGCTTGAAACCATCTCCGATTTGCCGCCAGAAGTGAACGAGGCGCTCGATACTATCAAGTCGAACGAGCTTCTGCTGAAGGAAGTACTCGCGACAGCAGCGCGTCTTGAAGAGCCCTTCCGATCGATCGCAGAGCGCGAAGAGCAGCGGGAAAAGGACGCGCGACGGCCGAGTACGATCGTCAACACTCTCCTCGAGCAGAGCCGCATGCACCCCGCCATCGGGGACCTTGTCTCGAATTCTTTCTACAACAGAAGGCTCGTTCCCTCCGATCGCGTCAAGCGTCGCGCGCTGACTGTTACATCGACCGCACCTCGCCTCGCCGCGCCGATCGTTCTCCTCGATTTTCCGCCGCTCAGCGTGACGAAACGGCGCAATTTCGAAACGAAAGTGAAGCGATCGTACCGCAACGACCTTGAAGCTCAGGCTTTGATAGCAGCTTTGAAAGGCTTGCAGCCGGTCGTCGGCGACGACGGCCGCCGGCCCACGCTGGTGATCCTTTCGCCGTATCTGGCGCAGGTTAATTGGTTCAAACACCTGCTTAACCAACAAATTAAGAAAGACAAGACCTTGTTCGGCTTCGTCAGCCCGCGCAGCAATGGAGCGTTTGTCTTTACGAGCGACAGCTTTCAGGGCGGCGAAGCCGACGTCGTCGTGGCCAGTCTCACGCGCAACAATGTCATGGTCGGATCGCGTGCGCTCGGCTTCGTTAAGAGCCCGCAACGCATGAATGTGCTGCTCAGCCGCGCCAAGCAAAAGCTGGTTCTTGCCACAAGCCAGCGCTTCATTCGCGAAGTGCTCGAAGGAATAGATCCCGATGGGAACAAAGATGAGCTTGAGTTCCTTCGCAAGATGCTGAAGGAGCTCGCGACGCTGGCCGGGACTGATTACGATCTCGTCAGGAAGGACGGCACCACCGTCAAGGTGAAGGGTGCTTCTATCATCACGGTCGATGAGAACGGGAGACTTCCCGCGTGAAAATCTACCTTCCCGCCTGGCACTATCGTGCGCGTGCCATCGTCCAACGCACCTGGGGATGGAGCCCAATCGAGGAGATGATCCTGCTCGCGCTCGATCGCGCCCCAGACACGATCGAGGGTGTTGCTGCGTCGCTCGGAGTTCCTGTCCAGGTCGCCGGCTCGACCATCGCGCGGCTGATGCAGTTCGGCTTGGTCGAGATTCGGCTGTCACCTGTTCCTCAACTGGCGACAAGCACTGTCGGTCACGACTTCATCCGGTTGGGGGGCGCTTTGCCAGAGCGAACCGAAGATCGCGAGATTCACATCAGTCTTGTGCTGGAGAAGGTCGGGCACTCCGTCTTTCGCAACCGCGACGTAGACACCGTCCAGCTCCATCGATTGTCCCACGCGGATCACAAGGTCAACTTTCCTGCGGGGCCCGATGAGACCGACGACACGATGGTGGTTCGCGTCACCCAGTTTGTGACGAACATGCTTCGCCCAGGTGAATGGTTGCGCGGCGTGCAAACCATCAATTCGGTCCTCGAAAGGAAATACCTCGCCATCGAACTCAATGATGTGAAAAACGGCCTGCTTCCCGAGGGAGCCAGTCAGGATCTGATTGAATCCCTCCGAGCAACAATCAAAACCGGCATCCTTCCTGAAGCCAGCGATCCACAACCAGACCGGTCACCGACCATCGATACGGCGATATCCACTGACGACTTGATCATGGGCGGCGACCAGCATCTGGAGACCTTCGAGCGCATCGTCGGCCAGGCCGAAGAAGACGTCTTTGTACTTTCGACCTTCATTACGCCGCACGAAGGAAAATACACGGAGCGCCACGAATGTATCCGCATCGCGCTTGAGCGGGCTTGTCTACGTGGCGTACGTTGCCATTTGTTCTATGGCACCGTGCTTGACGCCGAGAGAAAAAATGCAATCGCAATGCAGGAGCTGAACGTCCGACTCTCCTCAGTGCGCAACGCGCGTGGTTTTGTGCTTGCACACCGCGACTCGGTTCGAAGCCACGTGAAATGTATCGCCGCAGATGACGGCCAAGGAGGGGCTGTCGTCTTGCTGGGCTCCTCCAATTGGCTGTCGTCGCCTTTTTCGGCCGTGGAGCTTTCTGTCGAGCTCACTGAAAGTCAGGCGGCAGCGGCCGGCTTGGATCTTTTGCGTTCGATCATCTCGCCTCTTTCGAGCGCAAGTCGTTCGATCGAAACGCTTCAGTTCATGGCATCGGATTTGAGGCGCGCCAGTAGCCCCTTATCACCCACCACCGACACCGGTCAGCGTGTGCCGGTTCGGATGACTTTCCTGCAGGCTGACGATCACGAGCGGTTGCTCCGGCAGGTGGCGCACGAGGCCGATGGACGGTTCGTTTGCTGCAGCAACAAGGTCGGCGCGCCCATGGTGCCCGGGCTATTCAACCCGGCCGAAATCGCGGGCCGCCGCCTCGACGACGTCCGTGTCTATTACTCGCGCCCGTCTGGACCCATCAAGCGGCGGCATGTCAGGGCCCACCGTGATCGGCTGAACGGCGTCGTCGATCTGATTGCCGTGGAGGACCCGCAAGTCCACGCGAAATTCCTACTGTGGGGCAATGATGATGTCGTCGTGAGCACGATGAATTGGGGCTCTCAGACGGGTTCGCCCGACAATCCTCTCGACGAGATTGGCCTACATCTGGAAGGGGAAGGCCTGGCTGCATCCCTTTTGGCAAAATTCGAGGAACAGCTCGAGGGCTGATCAAGCCATACGGCGGTTACATCAGCTTAGTGTGCGCAATGATCTGTATCTGGTGCCTTAACGAATTTGAATGCCTTTCGACCGAGCACGGCATCCCAGAGGCTCTCGGGTGCCCGGAAGACTTGGTCTTGCGGAACGTGATGTGCGTAAACTGCAACAACGCTTTGGGGACGGTGGATCAGGCCCTATTAAAGCAGTTCGAGGTGGTGACTGTCGTCTATGGTGTGCCCCGAAAGGGCGGGCGTAGACCTACAATTGATAGCTGGCGCGCCATCAGCAGCAAACACTCGGCAACTGGACAGCATATTTTTCTCAACGCTGGACCTCAAATTGTGGAAGCAGAGGGAAAGCGCCTGCACCCAGCGGCCAGGTCCAACGGCATTTTTGACACGTGGATAGAACCGGAGGCCGGACGGCTCGGATTCAGCCAGCAGTTCGGGAATGACCCTCGTTTTGTACGTGCACTCTACAAGATCGGGCTCAACCTTGTCGCCAGGCACTATGGCGTAGCCGAAGCAGCTGACACACGATACGAACATGTTCGTGCGTTTGTATGGGGCCGACCTGACGCGCCAGCACTGCGTGCGGCGATGGACACAACTCAAACCCTGGGACCTGTTACGGGTGCGTCCACTCCGATCGCAAAAGACGAACGTGATTTTCCGCTGTTCAGCGTAACGATCCTTGGTCTGATGTTCTTGATCGACATGTCACCGCAGCAGCTGGGCCTTCGTGATTTGGAAGCCGCGGCGACTGTCCGTAATGAACTTCTCGTTTTTCTGCCGCCAGGGCGCCCATCATCAAATCGCTGAACTTCCAGGCTGGCGAGAGCGTTTCGCTCGCCCTAACCCTGATTGGTGCCTTGAAGGTTCAAGGCAAACCTCGAAGTTGGCAATGCGATGGCGCGCAATCCAACGATACTTCTTGAGCTCGATTCAGTGCATATCGACACTACCGCTTGCCGTAACGACGCCTCAAGAGCGCCAAACACTGCCGCATCGTTTGCTCGTCCTTTGTGTGGACGGTCGGGGAGACCAGGCCGGGCAGCTCTGGATCGCCCGCTGTCATGTAGAGGCGAAGCATGTCGAGCCGCGGAAGCAGCTTGGATGCTTCTCGCTCCAGTTCATCCACCCATTTCGCTTTCTTGATCAACTCTGCTTGAAAGCTGCGCAGCAGACGGGTTGCAATTTCGAGATGCCCTCCAGACAGTTCAGCGGCTTCGCGCGGCGACATCCCGTCAAGGTTCGAGTGTGGTGCCTCTAGCCAATTCGAATGGGCATCGCCGATCCACGAGATTGAAAGATCCGTGATTGTCCTTAGCCGCTCCAAACGCTGAAGTCGCTCTGCTTCCTCCTCTTCGGCCTTGCGCTCGGCGACCCGGCTGTCGTGGATCGAACGCATCGCCTTAAGCGCACCGCGAACCGGCAGCCCGAGATCATCGGCCTTCTGCTCAGATTCATCTTTGAGAACTGCAAGGGTGGTCGCGAGAGCTTTTTTTAATGCCTGCCAAGCGGCATCGCCCTTGGTGGCGATTTGCTTCAGGGATTGCTGGCCATCCGGCGCATGCTCCATCCAAGATGCGACGTCGAAGCCCTGTCGCTCAATATCGGATCCAAGGAGGGCAATACTTTTGCCGAGACCGCTCAGAGATGCCAGCCGCGCCGCCAGCTGTGCAGCCTCTCGATCCGCACGATCCTGCTCAATGCGGCGCTGATGCAATTCAGCGGATCGCCGCTGCGTCTGCTTCCACGCCCAGCCTGTATCCTCCACAATTCCTTTGACAGCAAGAGAACGCAGGAACTTAAGGACGGCTCGTTCGGCACCGCCTTCAGGAAGGTTGGCGTCAACCAGAAGCGGATCCTGGTGCTGCCCGCTTAATTCCTCTGTGATCCAATCGCGCGTGCGAAATTCCTCGATCACGGAGAACGGGATTACGCCACTGAAACGCGGTACCATGTCACACAGGATGGCCGCCTTCCACACCTTGGGATGAACCGTGAAATATCCCTCTCCGATGGAAGGCCCGTCAAGGAGCGCGCCGTCTCCCGCCGCAGCAACAGCTTGTACCTGGGGCGATTCCCGCCAGTCAGACGATAATGCCCTTTGTCGCGCGGAAGCATAGGTTGCTTTGACCTTCTCGATCTGGATGCGACGTCTCTCCTCTGCTGCAGCTGCTTCCTGTTTCGCTATTTGCTCCAGTTCATTTCTGACGTGGGCGGCCTTGCGATTATAAATCCATTCACGCGGAGCCGACGTTAGAATCGCCTCGTCGAGACCTGCTATCGTCGTGTCTCGGGACAGCGCGGACAGATCAATTTCGACTGCCGAGATGCCAGCGCCCGCGATCTTGGCCCGCTTCTCCTGGCCGCAGCGATGCGTCACATAGACCTCGACCTGCATTCGATCATCGCCTTTTTGCAGGATAACATCCGGAATGGTTTCGCCATCCATGGTCTCCAGCATAGCTGAGTCAAAGACGAAAGGCTTTGCCTGGCGAATTGTCCTGGTGCGCGCGCCGTACGTGGCCTGCACGGGCGGAAGAACGAGGCTTTTGCGGCTATTGAGCAATTGCTCGGCATAATGATGGAGCGCCGTCATATTGCCGTGCTTGCAACTCGGGGCGATACCTGCTTCTCGCTCCGCCGCCGTGAGTGGCGCATGCGCGAAGTGGTGGGCCATGTCACTATCAGGCTTTCGCGCGACGAGTTTCCGGCCGCAATTTTTGGCCGGACACTGACACCCACATGCGGCGCCACGCGACGCCTGCGAAATGTGGATGATCTCCCCATCCCAACGCTTGCCAAAGGCAAGCCTCACGCCATCGCGGGCGAAGAAGGCGTGGCCAATTTTGGACAATGCAGCCAACGGATCCATGGCGTCGCCATCAATTGCCGTAAGGTATTTTGTGCGTGACTTATCGTTCAGTGGCTTCGTCGCTTGCGAGAAAGTCGCGAAGCTGAACCAGCTTCTGCAAGAGCTCGTCGAACGCGTAAATCTGAACGTCCTTCATACTGCGGCGGAATAGTTCCAAACACTTCTGCTCGGCTTTTCCTGCCGGGGTTTTCCCCGCAACAACGACGCAATCAACGGAGTAAGATACTATGTCGGCGATCTCACTTGCATCCTTGATCTGTGCGATATTCTTTTGAAACTGATAGCGTTGGTCGAGGACTTGGGCAACCGAACCCACAAGATCGCCCGAAGCCGGATAGACGCCGCCGCGAAATTCCTTTCCAAGCAGCTGAGTGTGCGGCGTCTTGATTTCGACCAACGCCACATTGTTAGTGCCTTCATTCTTCACAAGAAAATCGGCGATCTTTCCGCCTCTTCCCGTCAGAGCCGTCCCTCCCACCTGTGCCTGCCCCAGCACCTCGACGATCGGATAGCCAAACAGCATCGACAGTATGAAAGGGTTCGAAGCAAACAGCTTCTGCCAAGAGCTCTCGGGCAGCTTCTTGTCGATCATTTCCCGAAACCGCTCGATCAGAACATCGAGGCTAACGAGTTCGATGTCGCGTTGAAGTCCATACAACACATCTGGCGTTTCGGTTGCGATCGTTGGAGCGCTCGATCGAACTGCAGCGACCATGCCGACTCGATCGCGTTTTGACAGCTCGGACTTAGAGTAATCGCGACCAACCAGCAGATTGGAGATCGTGTCTTTCTTGAGCGGTCGCCGCTTTTGCGGGAATCGCTCAGGGTCCAGCGTTGTCAACAGGGTATTATGGGATTTGATCGCCCTGTCTATTCGTCCCTCGCGTTGATACCCTCGTGTGATGCGCGCCAACGATAAGCGCAGTGTTTCGAATTCGCGGTAAGCGAGATGAAAACACGCGCCGTCGAGACGGGTCGACCCTCGCCTTGTGATGATAAGGCTTGTGACGTCGTCGAGTTCTTCGATACTGTCAACGATTGAACTGTATTCCTTTGGAAACCCAAGACCGGCTTCGATATTCTTGATGAAGCCGGTAGGAAGCTGGAAAAGCGCATCGTGTATGGCGTGTTCATCCTCGGGTAGCTCGAAATCAAAACCTTCCAGGACGATCTCTTCGAGCTGGCCGTACTTCGCTTCAAAATATCGCTCGGACGGATATGTGATAATGGGTCGAATGATAATTGTTGACTTGGTGGCATCGAACCAAATGACATCCTTGCTGGGCAGCGGGCTCGGCACCGGCTCATCTGGCTTGAGAGATTTGTAAATGCCAGGATCGGCTTCGCAATGGACTGCGATGCATCCTGGATGAATCTCTCTTAGACTCAGTTTCACGACGTCCCCCAATTTGTCCGCCGCCTGGCTGAATAGCCCCCATCCTAAGGGTTTCAGCCTGCTCGTCGAGCGACGGCAATCCGAAGCTGTTACTTCTGCGATCCAGCTGCGTTCCGAAGACGGTGCTTTGCGTCGGGCGCTCGAGCTGATTCGCTAAGTTTCGTCCAATCGTCCGGAGGGTTGCCTCGCTTCAGCATCTTCCGAAACACGGCGTAGGCATCATTGGCGCTCTCGTAGGCGCGCAGCGTCGAGTCATCATTGACCCAGGCCAGCACAATGACCTTGACGTCAGCGGATCGCTGGTAGCGAAAAAACAGTCGAAACTGCTGCAGAAATTTCGCACGGAACCAGTGCTTATATTCATCGCCCAGCGTGGCGCCCTGACGATAGATGTCCCGGGTTGGATCGTCGGGAATATCCTCGAATGCGACCTTCAGCACCGCCGCAAGGAGCTTTGCGGCGCGCTTCTTCTTATAGTCCTTTGGATCCTTTTTGCGCGCTCGCTCGACTTTTTCGATCATCGCCTCAAGTTGATCGAGGAAAAGCGGGTGCGCATAGATTTTCCAACCATTGATTTCGATGGTGTCGTCGTTCACCCTTCGTCATCCGGAAGCGCTGCGTCGAGATCGACCTTGACACCCTTGACCAAGACCTTGCCGCGAGCAACCAGCGACTTCGGCACCGATCGAATTCGTGCTGGCTCATGAGCCATGTCACGTGCCAGGAATTCGAGGAACGTGCCGATCACAGGGTCGGCTTCGACTTCACGCCTCTGCTTCTTCGCGATGACGACAGTGCCGTCAGCGAGGCCACGGAACACGACCTGGTCACGCTTGCCGAGAGCCAGCATCTTACGGATAGCGGCCGGCACAGTCGTCTGGCCGCGCTCGGTGATGGTGGCGGGGATTTCGAGGATTTCAGCCGTCTTGGCCATGACCCGCTCCTTGCATCTGAATATCATCCGATGTAATGCATTTGCATTGTAAGTCAAGTTCATCTCGGCTGGTGCGGGTTGGCCGACAGCGGCGGAATTCTGCCCGTTCGGTGCGTATTCCCCTGACGAACGAGCAGAAAGAACGCCCAATGGCGCTGGTCCGTGTGCTTGAGATTGAGAATTTTCGAGCGGTGAAGACGCTTCGCTGGGTACCTGGTCCGGGGATAAACTGCCTGATCGGACCAGGCGATAGCGGCAAGTCGACGATTCTGGATGCCATCGATCTTTGCCTTGGCGCGCGCCGATCACTTTCCTTCACTGACGCCGATTTCCATGCCCTTGATTTTGGCCGCGCGATCCGCATTGCGGTGACTCTTGGCGCTCTCGATGACCCTCTGAAGAACATCGACGCGTATGGCGACTTTCTCGTGGGCTTCGATCCGGCCACCGGGGTGGTGGAAGCGGAACCCGGTGCCGGGCTCGAAACCGCCCTGACGCTCCAGCTCACAGTCCAGGACGACCTCGAGCCGGAATGGACGCTTGTCTCGCCGCGTGCCCAGGCTTCAGGTCGGGTCCGCAATCTTAACTGGGCCGATCGCACGCGTATTGCTCCGGCCAGGCTTGGCGTCACGGGGGGCATGCATCTGACGTGGCGGAGAGGGTCCGTGCTGACCAAGCTGACAGACGGCAAGGCGGACGCATCAAAGGAGCTGACACGGGCAGCTCGTGAGATGCGCGACGCCTTTGACCAAAAGGAACTCGAAGAGCTCGAGGAGCCTCTCAAACTCGTCACGGCAGCGGCAGGGGATATGGGCGTGCCCGTCGGAAAGGCCGTGCAGGCGTTGATCGATGCCGGCTCGGTCACATTCACCGGCGGCACCATCTCGCTCCATGATGAAGGGGGTGTGCCGCTACGGGCTCTCGGGCTTGGTTCGTCGCGCCTACTGATCGCCGCCCTGCAGCGGAAGGCGGCCGAGAAGGCGACGACGTTTCTGATCGACGAATTGGAATATGGGCTTGAGCCGCATCGGATCATTCGCCTGCTCGGTGCGCTGGGCGCCAAGGAAGACGTGCCCCCGCTACAGGTATTTGCCACAAGCCACTCGCCGATTGCCGTGACCGAGCTCAACGCCCACCAGCTTCATATCGTCCGAAGGAATGGCGGGCAGCATTCCGTCCGCCGTGCCAGCGACGCCGGGAACGTACAGGGCACGATTCGCGCCCACGCCCATGCGCTGCTCGCCTCCTCCATTGTGGTGTGCGAAGGCGGAAGCGAAATCGGCTTGATGCGCGGTCTGGATCAGCACTTCAGTGCTGCCGGCGAAAAATCGCATGCAGCTTGTGGTGCAACTTTGGTGAACGGCAATGGTGATGAAACCTTCAGCCGCGCCATCGCTCTGCAGTCTCTTGGCTACCGGACGGCGATCCTGCGAGACAGCGACAAGCCCGCCCCACCGGGTGCCGAAGCTGCCTTTGTTACTGCCGGCGGCAAGGTGTTCGCATGGGGCGGCGGCCGCGCCCTCGAACAGGAACTATTCACCGCACTCCCGGACGGGCCCGCGCGCCAACTCCTGAACCTTGCCATTGAGGCGAAAGACCGCGCGTTGATTGAAGCGCATGTCAAAACGATTTCCAATGGCACAAAAACGCTCCACGATCTGGAAACCGAAGCGCTCTTTGGCGGCCTCAGCCCCGCCAGCCGTACCCTTCTCGGAAATGCAGCGGCGCGCTTTGGATGGCTGAAGACCATTAGCACGATGGAGACAGCGGGCCGGACTATCGTCGGTCCTGCCTACGACGAGGCTGATGCCAGTCTCACCACCGTCATGGACGGCGTTCTGGACTGGGTCGAAGATGGCGGCCGCTGAAATCGACCTGCGCACGATAGGCCGTGGGCTGGTGATAGCACCGGCTGGTTGCGGCAAGACCCAGCTCATCAGCGATGCTCTGGCAAGGCATGACGGGCCAAAGCCCATCTTGGTGCTGACACACACCAACGCGGGGGTCGCAGCGCTCCGCGGCCGTCTCGATAGAGCAGGTGTGAAGCCGAGCGCCTACCGCGCTACAACGCTCGACGGCTTCGCGATCCGGCTCATTTCGACGTTTCCTCAGCGAGCCGGGCACGATCCGCGAATCGTAACAGCCGCCCGGCCGAATTATGAAGCCATCCGTGACGCGGCAGCGCGGCTTGTTGCTGCCGGGCATCTTCATGACATTCTGGCCGCCAGTTTCGCTCAACTATTTGTAGATGAGTACCAGGACTGCTCGATCCGCCAGCACGCCCTTGTAACCTGGTTGGCTCAAAGTCTGCCCACAGCCATCGTTGGAGATCCGTTCCAGGCCATCTTTGGATTCGGCGCCGATCCGTTGGCAGATTGGCAGAAAGACGTGCTATCGTTCTTCCCGAAAGCGGGAGAACTTACCACACCGTGGAGGTGGAACAACGCAGGCGCGCACGATCTGGGTCAGTGGTTGTTATCGATAAGACCCGACCTTGCAACAGGGCAACCCATCGATCTTCGGACCGCACCGGGCAGTGTGCAGTGGGTTCAACTCGATGGCCGCCAGGACGATGCCTTGCGGCAGGCGGCGGCTTCGGTCGCCGCACCGGGCGACACGAAGGTTTTGATTATCGGCGACAGCACGGACCCTCGGGGACAACGTCGTTTCGCCCGGCAAGTCGAAGGAGCCGTCACCGTCGAGGCTGTGGACCTGCGCGACCTCACGGAGTTTGGCAGTGCCCTCGACCTTGCCAGACTAGACGCGCTCTCGGTCGTTGCCGGCTTTGCAGAAAACTTGATGAGCGCTTTTTCAGCAAGCGATCTGGTCAAGTCTGTTTCGGCCGCACACGCCGGTAAACTCGGGCGAGCTCTCACGGCCATCGAGCAAGTGGCCGTAAGATTTGACAATTCGCGGTCGCTTGCAGATGTCGCGGATCTACTCACCACCATCAACCGCGCCGGCGGAGTTCGCTGCTACCGTCCTGCAGTTCTGGCAGCCGCACAGCGCGCTCTTCAACTTGCAACCTCACCGGAGGGACCATCGTTTCGAGAAGCGACTGTGACGATCCGAGAGTACTCGCGGCTCATCGGACGGCCGCTTGCGAAGCGTTCGGTCGGAAGCACCTTACTCCTGAAAGGTCTCGAAGCCGACATCTCGGTCGTCCTCAATGCCGGCGCTCTCAACGCACGCAATCTCTACGTCGCGATGACCCGTGGATCGCGCCGGGTCTTGGTGTGCTCGCCGTCGCAAATCCTCAACCCACCCTGGTAAATCGGGGCTACGGCGATTCGACCCAAGACACTTGCGCCGCCGACATGTAGACGATCGCGCCCCGCTCGGCACCCGTGACACGCAGATAGTCGCGCAGTTGCGCCACATGCGCACTGTGTGTCGTCGCCGCTGGATTCACGTCTGACTTCCAGTCGACGACGAGTGTGATGCGCTCTCCCTCGATTGCGGCTGCATCCGCACGGCCCGCAAGAAAACGCGGCGGATTTGCCGTCCAGAGCGGGACTTCGGGCACCAGTTTCGCGAGGAAGGGCGCGAGCTCCGGCAGGGCCAATGTGCTTAGCGCCGTCTCGGCCATCTCGATCGCGTCGGGCCTTGCGGCATCCGCCGGATCATCGGATTGCAGTTGAGCAAGCAGCTCGGTCGCGCGAAGGGTAGCCTCCTCACGAAATTGCTCAAGTTCCCCCGTAAGTAGCTCTTCCATAAGCTTGTGCAGGATCGTACCTCGAAGGGCGCCCGCTCCTACAATCCGCGCTGTCACGTCGGTCGCCGCATCGACTACGAATGCATCAACAAGGTCGGCGCTGCGATCAGCATCGCGGTCGCTCGGACGGTCCCACACGATCGGCGGTGAAGCGGCGGCCAGTCGCTGGCTTTCTGCAGCAAATACCGCCACTGTCTGATCGTTGGCGATGGGTTGCGAAGCGCTCATCACAGGCTCGGGCAACGCGTCAGCTCGGATCTCGGAAAGTCGCTTTTGCCCCAGATCCATCACCCGCGACCACGATCGCGAGGGAGCGCCCGGCAGATCAGGGATCACCAAGAGATCTCGGGCACGCGTCGTTGCGACATACCAGAGCCGCTCGCGCTGCCGCGCCTCGCGAAATTCCTCCTCTTCACGGGCGGTAGCCAGTTCAGGCGGCTCGATCCCTCCGACGATCCAGTGAATTGTATCGTCTGACTGCCTATAGACGAACTGATCCTGGGGCTTGAACTGCGTCGACGAGTTCACGGTGATGACCACGGGCCATTCCAGCCCCTTGGCGCTGTGCATGGTGACGATCTCCACCGAGTCCTCGGACGCGTCGACTCTCCCTTCCGGATGCCGGCGCTTGCTCTGCCATCCGCGCTGGAGATCGAGCGCGAACGCGCGCAGCCCGGCAACATTGTAGGGTTTGGCGAGTTCGACGATGGCATCAAGGTTTGCGAGCGCGCGCGCGTTGCGCTGGCCATGCCGAGCCGCCATGATCACTCTCAAGTTGAGGCGCTCGATTGCGAAAGCGACGAGTTGCATCGGCGTGAGTTCAGCGGCAAGTCGATGCAGCGCCTGGAGCTTCAACAGAACATCTTTTGCAAGGGGGTTGACTACCTCGTCCGCTGAGGTCCGCAACTGGAAGCGCCGGCGCCCATCTTGGTCGGGCGAGAGAGCCGCCGTAATATCAAGAAGGTCTTCATCGGTGAGTCCGAGGACGGGACCTCGCATGAGCGCGCCGAAAGCCAGAGTGTCGAGCGGGTCCGACAGCGCACGAACCAGGACGAGCATGTCCTGAAGCTCCTGGCGCCGGAAGAGCGCGTGACCTGCCTGGGAGGCGACCGCGATGCGTTGCGCTTCGAGGGCGCGTTCGTAACGCCAGAGGTCGGTGTGTGTAGGAGCAAGCAGCGCTATGTCGCCCGCGCGCAAATAGCGCTCAGTTCCATCCGGATGATGGATTTTCAGGGCGCCGATCAGGCGCGCGCACAGCTTGGCAACAGCTTCCGCCTCCGCTTCGCGCTGTTCCTCCGCGTTGGCATCACGTGGCACATCGATCGTCAGCTTCGCCGCCGCACAGATCGGCAGTGGCGGCAGCGTAAGAGTCGGTGCGAGCGGGACGAAACCCGGTTGTCCCGCCTTCCCAAGAACGTCGCTGAACACGTGGTTGACGTGCGTGATGACATCCGGCCGGGATCTGAAATTCGCAGTGATAGAAAGTACGCAGCCATTGCCGGCCTTTCCAAGTACGGACTTCGCGAGGGCGTAAGACTCAATGTCAGCACCACGAAATCGATAGATCGCCTGTTTGGGGTCTCCTACCAAAAAGAGCGCTCCAGGGCGCAATCTTGCGCTGCTCCAAGTCGCTGGCTGCGAACGCGCAGCGAGGCAGAAAACGATTTCCGCCTGCACGGGATCAGTATCCTGGAATTCATCGACCAGCAGGTAAGCATACCGGCCGGCGAGCCAAGCGCGAATATCAGGGTTCTCGCAAACAAGCGCTTGCGCCTGACGTAACAAGTCATCGAAATCGAGAACGGCCGCCTCTCGCTTGCGCCGGTCGTACGCCTCGATAACCCCGGTCAGATGCGCAGCCAATTCATGCGCCAGACCTTGCGCAATGCAGCCAATCAACGTTCGATACGCGGTGCGAACCGTCTCGAAGTGTTCGACCGCTTCATTTGCGCGACGCCGTCCATCCTTCTCGCCAAGACTCTGCTTCCAAGCGCGCATCCTGTCATAAGACAGCAAGTCGATGCTTCTTTGCCGCATCATGCCGATACGGGGCGGCTGGGTCAGGCGCCACAACGCGGAAAAACCCGCAGTGGCGTGATCGCCTGCAAAAAACGCAGAAAGGCGCTCAAGATCCGCGATGAGACCTGCCGTCCACGGCTCTCCTGGTCCCGCGACATGCCAGCGGGCAAATGCAGAGACGGCGTCTGCGAAAGTTTTGTCCGGGCGAGTTGAGAAATCCGGCGCCGGCACGGTCGCGCTGCGATGCTCGCGCCGGAGGATGGCAAGTTCGCGGACCCGCTCGACCACCCCCAGCGGGTCATCCTTGGCAAGGACACCGATGGGACCGCCGTCTGCTTCGTCAGAGACCAGCATCTCCTTCAGCCAATTCGCGAGCACTTCGTCAAAGAGTGCATTTGCAATGATCGCGTCCACAACACGCGAACCAGGATCGAGGCCCACGTCTATCCCGTGCGAACAAAGAATTCCCTGGCAAAACCCGTGGATGGTCGTGGCAGTGATTTCTCCGATGCGTGGTGCAGCCTCATCAAGATGCGCGCGCTCTGCTGGGTCCAATGGTAGAGAGAGAATTCCGGCGAGGGCGGGCGGCGTCCTTCCGTGGCGAAGCTCCTCGACCGTCCAGCGTATCCGCGCCTCCAGCTCGCTCGCCGCCGGTTCGGTGAAGGTGATCGCTGCAATCTTTGAAGGATCAATCCCGCTTGCGATCATCATCGCGACGCGCGCGGCCATCAATGACGTCTTGCCAGTGCCAGCCGCAGCCTCGACCAGCATGTTGGTCTCAAAATCAGTGAGCGCGCGTCTGCGGGCATCGAGGTCAGGCACGCTCATGGGCTACTCCAAAGTTTGTCTAGCGCGCTGTTCACTCCAGCAAATAGACGTCGCTTTACGCGGCGGTAAGAATCGAGCTCGGCTGGCAGGGCGATAGCAAGCGGATCAAAGAATACAGGCGCAGGCCCTGGCGCAATCTGGCCATTGCGTTGCAGCTGAACGCCGGCCGCCGCGAATGCGACCGCCTGGTCAATCGCCTTCTCAAGTTCCTCGTTCGTAAGGCTTAAAGTCCGCGCCGGGTCGTGCTTTAGGTAAGTCAATTGCGAGCTCACGCTCCGAACATCAGCAAGGAGAGACCGCACGGCGAGGCCGTAGAAGACACGCTGGAGTTCTGCGCCACGATCGAACACGACTGGCTTCTTCCGCTCGGGCGCCGTCCCAACTTTATAGTCTGTGACAACTGCCGCGCCGCGTGCCGCGTCTTCGTCAAGGCGATCAATTCTTCCACGGAAGACAATTCCGGTCTTTCCGATCTGGACCGGAGAGAGTGTGGTCCACGGATGAGGTCCGTCATCGGGCTCGCCAAACGAAAGCTCGGTCCAGCTCCTGCCGCGCGGTTCATCGATTGCATCTTTGAGTCCTCGCAGCGCTCTCTCGCGTGCCATCTCCACTGTATGACGCCAGAGAAGGCCCGGTGGAACGGCTCTGGTGATTAGCCAGCTTTCGGTAAGACGGGCCGCCTCTCGATCTAGGGCAATCTCAATCTCATCGATATTGTTTGACGCGCCATTCCGCAACACGCCCGCAATAAGAGCGTGAACGAGCTCGCCGAAAGCGCGATGATTTAGAGCGAGGGGCTGAGGGTCTAGATTCGGCTCGCGCCAGTGAAGGGCGTACTCCCAGACGAACCCCAACGGATCGCATAGAAGGCGATGGAGAGAAGTCGTGGATTGGACTTCGGCAAGGGCATCGACAACGAGCGGGTGGTTGGCACGAACCTTCCCGTCATGAGCCGTGTGTTGCTCACCATCCCACCATGCGCGCCAACAGGCACGACTTGCACGCACTTGGGGATCTTTGCCGGCGTCGACGGGTCTGGCGTAGAGACGATCGCTTTCGCTGAAAGCGTGCGGGGGTATCGCGCTCCGCCCGACGACGCGCTCTGCTTTTCTCGGCCACAATGTGCTGGCTGCTTGTAGAGATCCAGTCGCGCTCCTATAGGCGCGTGACAGCGAGTAGTTGGTCGATTGGCCGACGATGATGTCATGCATCATCCGGTCTATTTCTGCTGCTTCAGCGGATGGAAGTCGTAATTGCCCAAGCAGATGTTGCGGTAGCAACGGGTTCTCGTTCGACCGTCTGGGCCACGCGTTCGCATCAAGCCCGACGAGGCGAACATGTGCGCGCGGGGCCGCCGCCACGTGACGGGCAGGTCCCCACGCGATAGAATTTCCCGGCTCGCGTCCGTCGGCAACGCGAAGAGCCTGCAAGGAGAGCTCGATTGCCTGTGGGGGCGCCATGCGCAAAGCATCCCGCCACAGGCTCAGCGCCGGCCCCTTCAAAAGACGGCGCCCTACTCCCTCTGCCGACGCAATCCCGCCGGCCAAGTCTTCGAGAATCGGCAAGAATGTCCGTTCCGCAAGGTCACCATTTGCCCGTTCGTCTCGAGTTTGCTCCAGAGCGTGCCGCCAAAGCGTCGGACTGGTCAGCGCCGCGCTGCGGCGCAAGCCTTTAGCCCAGTCGCTGGGCAAGTTTTCCTTGGCTGGGCTGCGCGGCAGCCGGGCAAATAGGAGCCTCACGCGTTCCTGAGACAGCCCGCGTAGCAGGATGTCCGCGAGTGCAGCGCAGGCCTGCCCTTCACGGGTCGCTAGCGCCGGAATGCCGTGCGTGAAATGCACAGGCATTCCTGCCTCGCGCGAGAGAACCAGAAACGCATCGTCCCAAGCCGACGGCGAGGCAGCCGAGATGGCGACCTCGTGGGGCGCGGCTTTTCCGTCCGCCACAAGCGCGCGCGCCCAACGCAGTGATTCCCGCACTTCGTTTCGGGGATCGGCGCAGAGATCTGCGGAGCCAAGCAATGCTGTGCCGGCCGGGCGCGTTTGGGTGTCCCCAGAGAACCAGTCGCGCCGGCTATGCTGCGATGCAATCCATCGCACCGGCACGACATCGCAGAGCGCCTGAATCAGCGGATGCCAAACAGCTGGGATATTGGCGACGTCTTGAATAGTGACGACGCCAAGTACTTTGGGAGCGAAACGAAGTCGCGCCAGGGCAGCTTTGACCAAATCGGGAGGCGTCAGCATTCCAGACGGCAGTTCGTCTCGGACGCGGCGTTCGAGCAACACAAAGTCCCTAAGGCGGGCATTGTCGGGCAAAGAAGCCGGCGCTTCCATGTCCCACCAGTCCCGGAGCGCCGATAGCGCAGCCGCGGGCATCCCCGGCAGCTCGGAAACCTTGCCAATGTCCTCATATCCGCCCGCCTCGAGCGCCTGCCTGATAGCCAGATACAGGACCTCGTGCGAGGCTGGCGACACGAAGCCGCCGGCAAGGCGAGCGGCGACAAGCGGCAGCGTCAGTACCTGCCGACCCGTGGCCCCTTCGCGAGCCGCATCGAGGCGCCGCATTCGCAGCGCTAAGGGCCCATCGACGACTACAGTATGGATTAGCATTTCGCGCCCTATCGCCGGACTGAAGGCAGCGATACCCGACGCTGTCGAAATCGCGAATCTTAAGGGCGACGCAATTCCCGCCATCTAACGCGTCGCCGCTATAGCGTCAGCCATCTCGTCGACGGTCTTCTTGAAGTGCGCCGGATCGTGCAGGGCGGCCTTCGCCGCTTCTGCCCATTCCGATCTTGTCGACATCCACCCGACCATCCT
This sequence comes from Pseudomonadota bacterium, assembly GCA_963204905.1. GTDB lineage: Bacteria > Pseudomonadota > Alphaproteobacteria > Rhizobiales > Xanthobacteraceae > 62-47. Next base: position 8,206 of record CAUJJN010000315.1, on the reverse strand, counting down.
CCGGCATCGATCCCGCGGTTTCGGGCGAGATAGGGTGACAAGATCTTAGCCGGCACCGATTCGCGCAGTAAGTCGGCGCTCTCTGGATGGATCATTTTGAACACGCGCCAAGCCCGGGAAACGGCAACCAGTTCTCCATCCTCTGCAAGCTTGGACAACAGTTCGAGGATTGGCCCAGGCGGTGTGATTTGTGTCTCCGAACCTTTGTCGACGACAGCTTCCGCTACACGCGTAGGCTGCTCAATTCCGGTTGCGGAGAGCGCCACGGCGAGCGCTTCCACTGCTTCGTCGCCTCCGACGCCAGCGAAATACTGTGCGCGGTCGGTGAACCCTCTGGCCGCGTGCGCAGCGACTTCGTCCTTGTCCGCCGGCAGGACCCGCAGGATGCCATCTTCGTATTCGAATATGCCGGCCGCCACGAGAGAGGCGAAATCCTTCTCGAACCGAGGATGCTCCGCATCGGCACCGAAAAGACTTGCCGTGTCGCCGGAAACGACGAGCGCTAAGGTGTCCGGCTCGAGCTGTGGGATCAATATCTTGCTGCCTTTTCCTCCGAGCAAGAGAGAGACGACCATCGATTCGCGCAACCGCTGTCCCGGACCGGAGCCGGGCCGAAGCAGAGCGGACTTGCTTCGGTGAATGACAGACGACGAAAACACGTAGGGCGCGACGGCGCGGTAGTAGTTGTGCGAGAGTCCTTCGCCGTCAATTGTCTCCAGTTTCCCCTCATCCAACCAAAGCAATACGGGTATCCAGCATGGCTGGGGCAGAAACGCGATCAGCCTGCGGCGAAATGCGCCAGGATCGACGGGTCGATCCGACCCCGCCAACGATCTGCTGAGGTCGTGCCAATCTCGAAAGCCGCCTGCGATCGCGGCGGCCTTCTGGCAGCGATTAAGCGGGAGAATGATCCCGCTGTCGTCGAACAACGATTTGAGATTCTTTGCGAATTTCTTCGCGCCTTCGAGCGTCGAGAACATGCGAGCGTCCTTCATCTCGGCCGGGTCAAGACGCGCTGCTCGTCTCATCGGCCGAATGATAGGGAATCGGTCGCGAGAGCTTGATGGTGGAGTAGTCGTTGGACCAAAAGTCCTTTGCCAAGGCAGCGGCCTAGCCGACGAAGGCGGCATGCCTCGAATCTAGAGCGGTTCGTCGGTCTTTTCAAGAATCAGCGTGAATTGTCCCGTGATCTTTCCTCCTCTGGAGTCCAATTCCGAGAGAGACGTCCGGGCCGCGCCCTTGCCGGACGGTCTGCGAAAGCACGGGCCAAAAGCAGACACCGATTGTCAGTTGGATTGTCTCGGGATCGATCGTTCTCACACGACTTGTAATGCATTTTTTATAATAGAAACAACCGTGTCGCCCGGAATTCGGCCGGCGGCTGGCAATCGTTCGGCTAAAGTTAGCACCGCCCGCCACACGTGCGACTTATCCAGTACTGTGCACGCTTCTTCGGCCCGCTCTGCGAAGAGCCTTGTTGCCTCCGATCCATTCAAGCCGATCCTTTGACAAGTCTCGATGACGTTCTGACGGTCATCGCTGCATCCGTAATCATGCCAAACCAAGCCGAAGGAAGCGCCTGCAAATTTTGCCTGTGCCGCTGCTCCGGCAGTAAGCTCAAAAAGCCGCACGCTTGCCCACTCCAATGGATCGATGCTCATAAATGAAAACAGCTTGCGCCATTGCTCCGCCGTCCACGGCATGCCTTCCTTGATGCCTTCGCGCTCCCCGAATTCCTTAAGCCCGGGCATACCAAGCGGCAGCTCGAATACCGAGCAGTGTGGAGTGCCCTCGTCCATTTCTATCCAACGAATAGCGTTTTCATTGGTGATGCCCACGCGACCTATCGACAGGACGCGGGCAACGGCATGGCCGGACTCATGGACCGCAGTATCTCTCCTTGCACCACCACCGAAATCCATTTGCTCTCCTACAATGACCAGATCATTGTAATCCAAACGTGCGACGCTTATCGCTCTAGGAGCTCCAAGCATTTCGACCATGAAAAGCTACACGATTTTCCGGTCACACATGCCGATGGCCGACAATAGCCTGGTGGCAATGTCGAATATCGCAGCATGAGGGCGAACAATCCAGATTGGACCGCGCCGCGCACTAACCAGAATTGGCGGGACGACGAATTGATGCTGGCAGTTACCTGGCTGAAGTCGTTCGTCCCTCGCAAGGAGATGGAGCAGAGGCTAGACGTCGCGAAGACTAATCTTCTTGCCGCCCAAGATCGCATGCGCGCCGGCATAATGGGACCGTTGTTTGACCCGGTGGATACGGCCGCTTGGTACATACTGCAGGCAGAGACATTTGCCACCGACCGGGCCCTGTGGACGCCTGAGGGCACAATGCGAGTTGTGCCCTTCCTTACGCGTCTCGGCAAGGAGCTGAAACTTCTTCTCAGCGTGAAGGGGGTTGAAGAGCGAGCGGCTCGGATGATGTTACAGGAGAGGCGCCAACCGGAAGGTAGCATTTTCGAGATGCTCGTCGCGCTTGCCTACCGCCGCGGAGGATGGAACCGGGTCGAGTTCGTTCCCGAAACACCCGGGCGCGGACGAACTCCGGACATGCACGTTTTCCGGACAGGAAGCCGCTGGGCGGCAGAGTGCAAGCGCCTAGTGCCTTCAACCTACGCCGCGAGCGAAAAGTCGTATGGCACGCGGCTGGCACAACCCGTCCATCAACTATGCCTGGAGCTTGGCGAATCCGTAATTGTCGAAGTGAAGTACCAAGTCGAACTGCGAGAAATCGCGGACGATTATCTCGTGCGACATGTGAGATCGGCTATCGAGCGGCGATCGTTGGTGCCTTGGAAGGATGAGGTGGCGACCGGAAGAGTACGCCCGATCGACTGGACGTTGCTTCGGCGAATTCTCGCAAAGGACTACGTCTATTTTGATGGAAGTCGGATGATCGAACTTCTGGCCGGACAATACGTTCATACGGCCGATCATAGCATGGCAGCCAAGTGGCGTCCGGCGCCTTTGAGGCCCACATATGCAGACGCTGTCTACCAGGCCAGCGTGGTCAGCTGGGTAAGTGAATCCGATGCTGCCGTACGTCAAAAGGCGCGTCATTTTCGCAGCACCATCGCCAACGCAGAGGGGCAGCTTCCGAGCGATCGTCCGGGGGTGATTCACGTTGGCGTCGAGAGTTCCGCTGGGGCGGCGGTTGATTTCGCTCGACACTTCTTCAACACGATGCAAGCCAGAACATTTGCGCCCGCGAACTCTCGCCTCAGATGGGTTTACGCAAACTATTTTGTTCCCGAAGCAACCACGCGAGAGAACGAGACGTGGGCGATTACCGAGACGATGGTGCCGTACAAGATCGGTCACCATCGAACGCGTTGGCCACTACCCGGCCACATGTTGGTCTCGCCCGAGAACGGAAGTGAAAGCGGCGTACATTGGAATCCCAAGCGCGACCTAGCGGCGAAGTCGAACCGAGACTAGTCGCAGCGCCGACTCTGGCACCTTCTGTTGGCGTTGACGCGATCCGCTGTTGGGTATCAACGATGACAGAGAGCTAAGCGATCGGATCACTGAATTGAGGTGGCGGTGTTCGCCGACGTTCGTTGGCGCTTATTCAACGGATATTCGACGACTTTTCGAGGCTAGTTGTAAGTCCTTGAAATCTCTGGCGCTCCCTAGGGGAATCGAACCCCTGTTTCAGCCTTGAGAGGGCCGCGTCCTAACCGCTAGACGAAGGGAGCACTGGCGGAGGGAATAGCCGTGAAACGCCGGCTCCGCAAGACCGCGCCGGGAATTTGAGCGTGATCCCGAATAGTGGGCGCTGGCTTTCGAACAAGATCGCCCGCGAACGAAAGGCCGAACGACGGGTGCACGGAGTTGAATCCGGATCAAGCATCAGGGCTCGTTGGCGAATTTCAGCCGACCGACGGGCTTCAGCGTGCGAGCATCGAAAGTGAGGATTTCAACGGCCCCGCCGACATCCAGCGTCACCACCAGATGATCGCCTGCGGTCGCTGTCGAGACGATCCGCGCGCCCTTGGGCAGCATCGACGTGGTCTCCGCGGCAGCGACCACCCTTCCCTCGGTGCGAAAAAGACGATAGCCGATGGCGATGAGAACGGCCGCGACTCCAAGCGCCGTGGTCAGGCCCGCGATCAGCATCATGCGGCGCGCCCGCGCGAACAGCGCGGCTTGCTCAGGGCTCGGTTCGGGCACAGCGGCTTCAGTCATACAAAGCTCATTGAAGGCTAACGGTGGAACAAACGACTTCAGAATCCGGTCAGTTGCAAACAATCACCGTCGCCGGCGACGAGGGCTCGGTACGGCTCGACCGCGTGCTCGCGGCGCGGCTGCCGGAGCTGTCGCGGTCGCGGCTGAAAGCGCTGATCCTCGCGGGCCAAATCTCGCTGCGGGACGCCCCGATCCTCGACCCCGCTTATCATGTCGCCCCCGGCGAGACGATCACTATTCGCGTGCCCCCGCCGGTTTCCGCCGAGCCGGCACCGGAAAACATCCCGCTCGATATCGTCTTCGAAGACGACGACCTCATCGTGCTCGAGAAACCGCGCGGCCTCGTGGTGCATCCTGCCGCCGGGCACGAAACGGGGACGCTGGTCAACGCGCTGATCGCCCATTGCGGCGACAGCCTGTCCGGCATCGGCGGCGTGAGACGGCCCGGCATCGTCCACCGGCTCGACAAGGACACCACCGGCCTGATGGTGGCGGCAAAGAACGACCGCGCCCACGCCTCGCTGTCGGCGCAGTTCGCCGATCACGGCCGCACCGGCGCGCTGCGGCGCGGTTACATGGCGTTCGTCTGGGGCGTGCCGAACCGGCTCCGCGGCACCATCGATGCCCCGATAGACCGCCACCCTTATGCACGGGAGAAGATGGCGGTGCGTCAGGGCGGCCGCGAGGCGATCACCCACTGGGAGGTGCTGGACACCTTCAACGGCCGCGGCGGCAAACCGGTCGCCAGCCTGCTGGCCTGCCAGCTCGAGACCGGCCGCACCCATCAGATTCGCGTGCACCTGAGCCATATCGGCCATCCGCTGATGGGCGATGCTGTCTACGGCCCCGGCTTCAAGACCAAGGCCACCGCGCTGGCACCCGGTGCCAGGGCCGCCCTGGAGAGCCTTGGCCGGCAGGCGCTGCATGCCTATCTGCTAACGCTGGAACATCCCGGAACCGGGGAAATCCTTGAATGGACGAGCGATCTCCCGTCCGATCTTGCTGCTTTGCGGGATCGGCTTCACGCGTCAGAATGACGCAAATGCATGTATTAATACCTTTTCTTTCAATTATTTAATCTTCTACACGGGATCGTGACCCCGTTTTGTTCTTTCCTTTTTCGGCGGCTTTCGTGTATATTGCACCTGCACTGGATGTCCCAGCGCAGGAACATCGCAGCCCGGTCGGCTTTAACCCAGCGACCGCTGCCTGGCCCGCCGCTATCGGGGGCCTGAACTCTGGAGGGCGCACCACATGGCCCGCACAGCCACCTTGCCGGTTCTCAACGGAGAATCCGGCCTGTCGCATTATCTCGCCGAGATCCGCAAATTCCCCATGCTGGAACCCCAGCAGGAATACATGTTCGCCAAGCGTTGGCGCGAACATGACGATCGCGATGCGGCGCACCACCTGGTCACCAGCCATCTGCGACTCGTGGCGAAAATCGCCATGGGTTATCGCGGCTATGGCCTGCCCATCTCCGAGGTTGTCTCCGAAGGCAACGTGGGTCTGATGCAGGCGGTGAAGCGGTTCGAGCCCGATAAGGGCTTCCGCCTCGCCACATATGCCATGTGGTGGATCAAGGCCTCGATTCAAGAGTACATCCTGCGTTCGTGGTCGCTCGTGAAGATGGGCACCACCGCGAACCAGAAGAAGCTGTTCTTCAACCTGCGCAAGGCCAAGAGCAAGATCAACGCGCTCGAGGACGGCGATCTGCATCCCGATCAGGTCAAGCTGATCGCCAAGCGGCTCGGCGTCACCGATCAGGACGTGGTCGACATGAACCGCCGCCTCGGTGGCGATGCGTCGCTCAACGCGCCGATCCGCGACGACGGTGAACCCGGCGAATGGCAGGACTGGCTGGTCGATACCTCGCCCAACCAGGAAGCCATCATGGCCGAAAGCGAGGAGTACGATCATCGCCGTCAGGCTTTGAACGGCGCGATGAGCGTGCTCAATCCGCGCGAAAAGCGCATTTTCGAGGCGCGCCGCCTGGCCGACGAGCCGATGACGCTGGAAGATCTCGCCAGCGAGTTCGGCGTGTCGCGCGAGCGCGTGCGTCAGATCGAGGTGCGCGCGTTCGAGAAGGTACAGGCCGCGGTGAAGACCACGGTCGCTCGTCAGGAGCAGGCCGCCCTCGCCGCCGCGCACTGATCGCGAACTGCATCAATGACAAAAGCCGGCGGTAACGCCGGCTTTTTTTTATTGGCAAGTGCGCGGCTTCGGAGCGTGAGGCGAGAGAGCCGTCGATCCGACGATCAAAACGTGTCCTGCAAATAATCCGCCAGGCTGCCCGGATCGTCCAGCGTTTCGCCGTCGATCAGATCGGCGTTCAACAGTGGCTCTGTCGCAGTTTTGGTGCAGCTCGGATTATTCTGCGCCGATTAGTCTGGCCTGAATCAGATCGATGTTCCCGCGGCCATACATCTGACGTCTGACGAGCTTGAGGCGCGTGATTTGGCCTTCAGTCTGTCCGTTGGACCAAGGCGAAGTGATTGCCGCCCGAACCGCCGCTTCATCCCTGACGACGCCGCTCGCGAACGAGGCGACGAGACTGATGCAGGCGCGCTCGATCCATGGGGTGAGCCCTTCCTCAGCCTTGCGCCGGATCATCACGTGGAATTCGGCGATGAGGTCGCGGGCCTCAACCAAAGTCGGTACACCAGCTTCGATCGCCGCGATCGTGACGGTCTCCGCTTTCGTCAGCAAGTCCTGCCCGATCGTCATGAGGCGCGCGATCGTTCTGGCTGACGGAATCCGCTGAAGGCTTTGCGCATCGGCCTTTTCAGCCCTTCGTCTGCGGGTCGCCCACTCGCTGATGACGCGAAGCGAGCCTCGGAAGCCTCGCGCCTTCAGGCGGCGCCAAAGTTCAGCTCCGTTTCGACAGCCGGACACCCACTGATCGTCGAGCCATGCCAAATGCAGGTCCAACGAACTTTCTCGGGTCCGGAAGACATCATTGCGCTCGCCGCGGATCACCTGCCGTACCAGCTTCCTGCTATGGCCAGTCAGGCGGACGATCTGCTTGATCGGTTTGCCGTTCTTCGACAGAGCCAGGATAGCCGCATTGGTCTCCTCGCGGCGTAGATAGCCCTCATACTGCAGACGCTCGGCGGCTGAGAGCAATTCAGGATTGATCGTGGTCGCACCGATGACAGTGCGTATCTGTCGCATCGATTTGCGGACGGCATCAAGGAATGCTCGGCTGGCGTTCTCCATTAGATGCCAGCGATCAGCGACTTGTACCGCGTGCGGCAAAGCCTTTGCTGCGGCTTTGCCATATCCTCCGCCGCGGTCACGGGCGACAATCGCGATCGTGGGATGAGCAGCAAGCCAGGCTTGGGCAGTCGCAGGCTCCCGGTCCGGCAGCAGGGTGACGACCCGGCGGCGTTCCAGGTTGCAGATGATGCTGGCGTATCGGTGATTGCGGCGCCAAGCCCAATCATCAATGCCGATAACTCTGAGCGGATCAGCCGGCGGACGGCTACGGCGCCGGACCACGCGCAGTAGCGTATCCTTGCTCACCGGCAGCATCAGCCTTTTTGCGAAGCTTGCCGCCGGTCGACCACCAAGCGCCAGGCCGAGGTGATGAACAATAGACTCCATCCTCACCGTGCGCCGCGCCGACGAAGCCAGTACCCCTTCGGCGAAGCGCTCCGTGAAGATCTGGCGCCCGCACAGGACGGCGTCGCAGCGGAAGCGGCGGGCGATTACCAGGAGTTGGACGATCCGCCCCGAGAGCGGCAGATCGGTCACACGTCGCCGATATCGGCTATGGACACGTCGGGAAACCGTTCCGCACGATGGACAGAAACCAACGCTTCGCGACGTCCGGACCGCAATAACGACCTTTTCACCTTCGAAGTACGTACTCTCTACAACAAATCCACTCGGCACTAAATTGGAGCGCTGGAGTGCCTGCTGCATGGCTGATTCTCCCCTAATCAAAGCGCCAGACATTCTCCAAACTGCATCAAAAGTGAGTCAGAGCC
>CAUJJN010000314.1 GCA_963204905.1 Pseudomonadota bacterium | reverse complement strand
GTCAAGGACGCCTCCAAGCAGCTCGCCATCGTGCTCGAAGCCAACCAGCTCGGCGAGCGTGACGTGCCGGACTTCATCGAAGTCGACCACAACAAGCAGACCGCGACCTTCATCCGCATTCCGCAACTGGCGGACGTGCCGTTCGCTGTGCAGATGGAGCCGCATCTGATCGTCGAATTCTATTCGCGCTGATTTTTACGCGACGTCTGGATTTCGAAAGGCCCCGGTTTTGCCGGGGCCTTTTTGTTTGCCTATGATGCGCTCCGACAATTTCGACCGTGAGTGGATATGTCCTACGCCCCTTCGCCCACCGATCCGAAGCGACCGCCGATCCGCATCAACCTGCTGTCGGATACGCAGACGCGGCCGACGCCGGCAATGCGAGAGGCGATGGCGCGCGCCGAGGTCGGCGACGAACAGATCGGCGACGACCCCACCGTCAACCTGCTATGCGAGCGCGTCGCCGATCTGCTCGGCAAGGAAGCGGCGGTGTTCATGCCGTCCGGCACCATGTGCAACGTCGCGGCGACGCTGGCACATTGTCGCCCCGGCGACGAAATTCTCGCCGAACGCACCGCGCACCTGATCGCGCGCGAGGGCGGCGCGCACGCCGCGCTCGGCGGCTTCCAGATCATGCCGCTCGACGGTCGCGACGGACAATTCACCCTCGACACGCTGCGCGCCGCCTTGCGGCCGCCGACGCGCTATCAACCGCCGCAAACACTGATCAGCGTCGAGCAGACCGCCAACATCGGCGGCGGCACCGTCTGGCCGCACGCGGCGCTGACCGACATCGCCACGCTGGCGAAGCAGCACGGCATCACCACCCACATGGATGGCGCGCGCCTGATGAACGCCTGCGTCGCCACCGACCTATCCGCGCGCGCGATGGCGGCGGGTTGGGATTCGGTCTGGATTGATTTCAGCAAAGGCCTCGGCGCACCGATCGGCGCCGTAATCGCGGGCTCCCGCGCCTTCATCGACGAGGTGTGGCGCTGGAAGCAGCGGCTCGGCGGCGCGATGCGGCAAGCCGGCGTCTGTGCGGCGGCCTGCATCCACGCGCTGGACCATCACGTGGATCGCCTTGCTGACGATCACGCCAACGCCCGCACGTTGGCGCGCGGCCTGTCGCAGATCGCCGGCATGAGCGTGCAGGAGCCGCAAACCAATCTGGTGTTCTTCGAGTCTTCCGGCGCGGGGCTGTCGAGCGACAAGCTTGTCGCCGCGTTGCGCGAACGCGGCGTGCTTCTTGCGATGATGGACGGCCGGATTCGCGCCTGCACGCATCTCGACGTCTCGGCCCCGATGATTGACGACACCCTCGCACTGGTGCGCGATAGTCTGCGACGCACGTAAGGCGACGGCACTACTTCTCCAGCGCCTCGTAGACGAGTTGCTTCACCGTTCGCTGGATGCGCTGGCGCTCGGTCGGTGCCTGCTCCATCAGCAGAAAGAAGAAATCCTGCTTCGGATCGATGACGAAGTAGCAACCGCTGGCGCCGTCCCATTTCAATTCGCCGAGCGAGCCCGGCGGCGGCGGCTTGGCGTTACCCGGATCGGTGCGCAGGCCGAAGCCCAGGCCGAAGCCGAAACCATCGCCCGGAAAATAAGCCCAGTCACGTGCGATGCCGGAATTCGGACCGACGTGATCGGTGGTCATCTCCTTAAAGGTTTTCGGGCTGAGATACTGCTTGCCGTCGAACGATCCGCCGTTGAGGATCATCTGCGCGAAGCGTGCATAGTCGTGCGGCGTCGAGATCATGCCGCCGGTGCCGGCTTCGCGCTTGCGCGGTATCAGCGGATCGAGCTTGTAGCCGACGCGGAAATCGGCATCGGACGGCATCGGCTGCGCCACAAGATCACGCTTGGCGGGATCGCGCACATAAAAACCGGTGTCGACCATGCCGAGCGGATCGAGCAGCGCAGCCTTTTCGAATTCATAGAGCGATTTGCCCGACACCACTTCAATCACGCGCGCCAAAATGTCCGTCGAATGGCCATAGTCCCATAACGTGCCGGGCTGCTCCTGCAACGGAAGCACGGCAATCCGTTCGGCGAATTCGGCATTGTCCGGATCGCCGTCGAAGATTTTGGCGGAGGCGTAAGCCTTGCGCACCAGACCGTCGCCATAGAATCCGTAAGTGATGCCGGAGGTATGCCGCAGCAGATCGAGCACGGTTATCGGCCGCTTCAGCGGCTCCATTTCGAGCGCCGCGTTGCCGTCCGGCGCTTTCTTTTCGAGGCCGACCTGCATGTGGGCGAACGAGGGAATGTATTTCGACACCGGGTCGTCGAGTTTCAGCTTGCCCTGGTCGATCAGCATCATCGCCGCGACACTGGTGATCGGCTTGGTCATCGAGGAGATGCGGAAAATGGTGTCGAGCGACATCGGCAACTTAGTCGCCACGTCGCGGACACCGAACAGACCGGTATAGATCGGCTTGCCGTGCTGATGGATCAACAGCACCGCGCCGGGAATTTTGCCTTGGGCGATCTCGTTGTTGAAAAAGTCGGCGATCTTCGCAAGTTTGGCCTGCGAGAACGTCGCGCCGGCGGGAATGTCGAACGTTCCCTCCGCATGCGCGCCGCTCGACGCCGCGAAGAACAACAGCGCTGCGCCGACCAGGCGGCCGATCATCGATTCTGGTTTCATATGGTCTTTCTCCGTCCCCGCCCGGAGAATGCGTGGCTGGGGGGAGCTTATCAAGAGGACGCGATGTCGATCAGCGCCCGTCGATGCCATTCGGCGCTCGGTTCCGAAAAGCAGCAGAACGTCACAGCCTCAGGACGCGCCCCGGTGGCGTCCACGGCGAGCGTCGTCGCCACCGCGATGCGCGCCGCGCGGTCGGCGGGAAAACCATAGACACCCGTGGAAATCGCGGAGAAAGCGATGGAGCGAAGGTCGTGCTCGGAAAGAAGCGCCATCGACCGGCGGTAGCAGGAGGCCAGCGCCGCGTCCTCGCCCTGCCCCCCGCCATGCCAGACCGGCCCCACCGCATGAATGACGTGGCGGGCCGGTAGCCGATAGCCTTTGGTGATCTTGGCGTCGCCCGTGGCGCAGCCGCCCAACGCGCGGCATTCCACCAGCAAGCCCAGACCAGCCGCGTAATGGATCGCGCCATCGACGCCGCCACCGCCAAGCAGCGAATTGTTCGCCGCGTTGACGATCGCATCGACATCGAGAGTCGTAATGTCGGCAACGACGACGTCATAACGCGTCGTGCCGATCCGTCGTGAAAACGGCGTCAGGCCGGAGCGCCGAGCGTGATGCCCTTGTCTGCGAACATTTTCTGCAATTCGCCGGCCTGGAACATCTCGCGGACGATATCGCAACCACCGACGAATTCGCCCTTCACATACAGCTGCGGGATTGTCGGCCAGTTCGAATAGACCTTGATGCCGTCGCGCAGCTCGGCGGATTCCAGCACGTTGTGGCCCTTATAGCCGACGCCGATGTGGTCAAGAATCTGCACCACCTGGCCGGAGAATCCGCACTGCGGAAATTGCGGGGTGCCCTTCATGAACAGCACCACGTCGTTGGCCTTCACTTCGTTCTCGATAAACTGTTCAATGCTCATCCTGCATCCTCTTGCGGTGCTGTTCGCCACATCTGGCGAACCAACCTGCTGCCTATATATGTAGCCCGAAAGCCTTTGCATCCCAAGAAAAATGCTCGATTTTTGGACTTTTTCACCGGTCACCCCCGCGTCATGCGCGCCCCGGCCCAAGCGCATCCGCCATGTTCGTCCTTTGGCGGGGTTAACATCCCCGTTCGCGATCCTAAGTTTCGGGGGCCGATAAGATTTTTCTTCGGAACGCATCCGCCAGGGTTGCGTTTTTCCCTGAACCGGAGATTTCCGTGACGCAATCCACATCCGCGGCCGATCATTTGGCCGCAGACCGTTTCAGCAACCCCGATCCGGATAACCGGAGGCCGGCCGGACCCGGGTTGGCTGCCCGCCTTTCCGAAGCCTATCTCACGGTTCGCAACGAGACCGAGCGCAGGGCCGCGCCCCTCAGCCCGGAAGATCAGGTGGTGCAGTCGATGCCGGACGCTAGTCCGGCGAAATGGCACCGTGCGCACACCACCTGGTTCTTTGAGCAGTTTCTGCTGGGCCCGCACTGTCCCGATTATCGGCCGTTCGATCCCGATTACGCCTTCCTGTTCAATTCCTATTACGTCAGCGCCGGCCCGCGCCACGCACGCGCCGAACGCGGCCACCTCACACGCCCAGGCGCTGCGGAGGTGACGGCCTATCGCCGGCATGTCGACGCGGCGGTGCTGCAATTCTTCAACGACGCCGGGGCGGACAAGCTGGCCGAAATCGCGGCGCTGATCGAGGTCGGGCTCAATCACGAACAGCAGCATCAGGAGTTGATGCTGACCGACATCCTGCACGCCTTCGCGCAAAACCCGCTGTATCCGGCCTACGATCCCGTATGGACGCCACCCGCCTCCGCCCGTGGCGGCGACGCTTGGTGCGAACTGAAGGAAGGCATCCACAGCATCGGCCATGCGGCCTCGACATTTCACTTCGACAACGAGAAGCCGGCGCACCGCGCGCTGGTTGGCCCGGTGAAACTGGCGCGCCATCTCGTCACCAACCGCGAATGGCTCGCCTTCATCGATGACGGCGGCTATCGCACCCCGACCCTGTGGTTGATGGACGGCTTCGCCAAGGCGAGCGCCGAAGAATGGGACGCTCCAGGCCACTGGCACAATATCGACGGCGCGTGGCATGTCATGTCGCTCGGTGGGCTGCTCCCGCTCGATCCCGACGCGCCCGTGATGCATGTGTCTTACTATGAGGCCGACGCTTTCGCGCGCTGGCGCGGCAAACATCTTCCAACCGAGATGGAGTGGGAAGTGGCCGCCCGCGCCGGGCTGCTCGACGACGCCTTCGGCATTGTCTGGCAGTGGACCCGCAGTGCCTACGCGCCCTATCCGGGCTACCGCGCCATCGAAGGCGCGCTCGGCGAATACAACGGCAAGTTCATGGTAAACCAGCTCGTGCTGCGCGGCTCGTCGCTGGCGACACCGCAAGGCCACAGCCGCGTGACCTATCGCAATTTCTTCTATCCACATCATCGCTGGCAGTTCACCGGACTGCGCCTTGCCGACTACGGCGATTGATCCGCCGTTTCCCGAACGCCAGGAGTTTCACATGAACGCCCATGCCGCCGCCGGGGCCAAGGCCCAGCATTTCGACCCGCAAACCTCGGCCTTCGCCGCCGACGTGCTCGACGGCCTCAGCCGGCAACCGAAACAGCTGTCGCCGAAATATTTCTATGACGCTGCCGGCTCCGAATTGTTCGAACAGATCACCGTGCTGCCGGAATATTATCCGACGCGCACCGAACTCGGCATCCTGCGTGCGCACGGTGCGGATATCGCCGCGATCGTACCGGAGGGCGCGGCGCTGGTGGAATTCGGCGCCGGTGCGACGACCAAGGCGCGACTGTTGTTGCAGCATTGCCGGATCGACGCTTATGTCCCGGTCGACATTTCCGGCGATTTCCTGAAAGCGCAGGCGAAGGCCCTGCAGCGCGATTATCCGGAACTGCTCATCGCCCCGGTGGTGGCCGACTTCACGACGCCGTTTGCGCTGCCGAAAGCCGTCGCCGACAGGCCGAAGGTCGGATTTTTTCCGGGCTCCACGCTGGGAAATTTCGAACCGCACGAGGCCAGCGCGTTCCTGCGCAGCGCACGACAGATCCTCGGGCCCGGCGCGCTGATGCTGATCGGCGTCGATCTTGAAAAGAGCGACAGCCTCCTGCACGCCGCCTACAACGACGCGGCTGGCGTCACCGCGCGTTTCAATCTCAATCTGCTGGCGCGCATCGATCGCGAACTCGGCGGCGATTTCGATCTCTCGGCATTCACCCATCGCGCAATCTACAACCGCGAGCGCCACCGCATCGAGATGCATCTGGTGAGCCGCAAAACGCAAACCGTGAGAGTCCTCGGCAAGAGCGTCTCGTTCCGCGCCGGCGAGAGCATTCATACCGAGAACAGCTATAAATACAGCCTCGAACGCTTCACAACGCTGGCGAGAAGCACGGGCTGGACGCCGCAGATGTCATGGACCGACGACGACATCCTGTTTTCAGTTCACGCGCTGGTGGCCTCGGTGTGAGGATCGGCTGACGCTTCGGCGGCCGCCGGTGATCCCAGCGAAATCGCCTCCCACGCAGCAACCAGCATCAGGATCGCTGTCGTGGTGGCCGACAGCCAGAGCGGCGACAGCATCGCGCCGAACGGGATCAGCGCAATCAAGAGGCCGATCCCGACCAGATGCGACAGTTGCAAATGGCCGCGGATGGTGCGTTTGAACAGGATGACGCCGGCGAGATAGACCAGCGGTCCCCCGATCATCGCGAGGACTTCCTTGATGCCGCTGTGGCCGTCATGACCATCCGGGTGCGCCAGCAGCAACTCATCGCCGACCGCGCAAACCACGATTCCGATCACAATCAGCAAGTGAATATAGGTGTAGGCCAGCCGCGCCATCCGGCCGGTCTCATCGGCATGGGAAATCCGGTGCGAGCCGGCTTCCGCGCCGATGTGAAAATAGATCCACCACATCGCGATCGAGCCGAGCAGCGCGATCACGAATGCGAACGTCGTCGTTCCCGTCCACACCGCTTCGCTGAACGTCGCACCCGTCACGACAATGGATTCGCCAAGCGCGATGATAATGAACAGCGCACAGCGTTCCGCCATGTGGCCGCCTTCCACCTCCCAATCCTGCATCGTCGAGGCGCCGAGGCCGGGCGTGCGGAAGCGCATGGCGGGACCGCAATACTCGATGGCGATGGCGATGATCCACAGCCACAGCCGCGTGGCCGGATCGGCCAGCCCGCCGGCGATCCAGAACACGCCGCTGACCATCATCCAGATCGAGATGCGCAGAAAGTTGTTGCGATGCCCCGTCTCGGATCTGGGAAGCACGAAAAAGACATACAAGGAGCGGCCGACCTGCATCGCGACATAGGCGAGCGCGAAAGTCAGGCCGCGGCTGTCGAACGCCTTCGGGATCGACGTCGATAGCAAAAGACCTGCCATCATCATGACGAATAACATGATGCGAACCGGCGTCCGCTCCGGATCGAGCCAGTTGGTGACCCAGGACATGAAGACCCAGACCCACCATACCGCCAGCATCAGGATGCCGACCTGCGCCACGCCCAGCGTCGAAAAATGCGCCAGAAGCGTGTGCGAAAGCTGCGTGATCGCGAAGACGAAGACCAGATCGAAGAACAGCTCGACAAACGTGACGCGGTGATGCTGCTTCGGCCTGCGTTCCCGCAGCAAAGTCGCACGTGGTTCCGCCTGCGCCATGCGCCCCTCCCCTCCACCGATCCCGCGTCGTCAGTCTGGGACGCCAGTCTGGAGCGCCAGCGCGTGGAGCACGCCGCCCATCTGCCCTTGCAGCGATTTGTAGACGATCTGGTGCTGTTGCACCCGCGATTTGCCCCGGAACGATTCCGAGATCACCGTCGCAGCGTAGTGGTCGCCGTCGCCGGCGAGATCCCGGATCGTCACCTCGGCGTCGGGTATCGCAGCCTTGATCATGGATTCGATATCGCGGGCGTCCATCGGCATTACATTTCTCCAGGCAACCGGCCGGGCGATCCGCGACCTGACGCGGCCCTGTTTCCGGCGTGTTGGGGTGACTATATCCGATTCAC
>CAUJJN010000313.1 GCA_963204905.1 Pseudomonadota bacterium | reverse complement strand
CGGTTCTGCGCCGAGGAGA
The DNA here is from genome assembly GCA_963204905.1 of Pseudomonadota bacterium. GTDB lineage: Bacteria > Pseudomonadota > Alphaproteobacteria > Rhizobiales > Xanthobacteraceae > 62-47. Next base: position 3,284 of record CAUJJN010000313.1, on the reverse strand, counting down.
ACCGGACCATCACCGGCATCAGCGGCGAGGCCATGACCCGACTGGCGCAGTTCGACTGGCCGGGCACCATCCGGCAACTCGAAAACGCGGTCTATCGTGCGGTAGTGCTGAGCGAGAGCGATCAGCTCGCGCTCGCGGACTTCCCGCAGCTCGCCGCGCTGTCTTTCGCCTCTCCCGAATACGCAGAGGAGCCGCTGACCCTCGAACCGGCATATCATTCAGCCGCGCCGGAGCTGTCAGGTACCGACATACCCATCGCCCCGCTGCCGAACGGTTCCCTTTCCATGCTCACCGACGCCGGCGAGATGCGTGCGTTGGAAGACATCGAAAATGAAGTCATTCGCTTCGCGATCTCGCACTACCGCGGCCAAATGTCCGAGGTTGCGCGGCGGTTGAAGATCGGAAGGTCGACGCTTTATCGCAAGCTCGACGATGTCTCCGCCAGCGATGCGCAGAATGAGCCAGAACCGAATCGCTAGGCGGATTGAACCGTTGCGGTCCGGTGACAGACACACGCAAAAGCGACCGACAAGCGGCGGATCGCGTTGCAAGTAGCCGGTTTTCCGGTCAGTTTGTCGTGAACCATTTGGTGGCACGCTGGTTGCTCCGGCGCCATGTGTGTATCCTGCGGATGAATCGGGCGTGGCCGTGCTGTGCCGTTGTGGGGCGCGGGCTTCATAGTCGCGGAACCGGACGCGAGGAACCGCGCATTCACCGCAGTGTGACGTTGCGGACAGTCAAAGTGATCGGATCGAGCGGCGCGCGCCGACGATGTTGATGCTTTGGCAAAAAAGCCGTGACACGCTGCGGGTCGTTTGAAGCAGAACCGTTCTCAGCGAGGAGCGGTTTCGCGAGGGGTAAAAGCGAAAGGTCAGAGGCATGCGGAACGACTCGATTGGCTGGCATGGAATGAGCCGAACTGGATTTGACCGCGTGCTGATGGTCGTCGCGGCGACCTTCCTGACGGTTTCGGCCTCGAGCGCATACGCGCAGACCGCGCCGGCACAAGGGAGCGCCGAACTGGCCATTGACGCTGCGGTTCCAGTTCCGGACACCAGCATCCTGCCGCCGCCGACTGCCGCCGATATCGCCGCAACGCCATTGAATCCGACGGTCGACAAAACCGAGACCACCGCCAGCACCACGCCAGCGACAGCGCCGGCCGCCAGCGTGACGGCACAACCCGCCGCCGGGTCCAACAGTGCCGCCCAGCAGGCCAAGGAGCCGGCCGCCGCGCCCGCAGCCCAGGAGCCCGCGAAAACAGCGAGCAAGGTCGCGCCGGCCGACCAGCCGGTCGCCGACAAGCTGCGCGAGGCGTTGCAGACCCAGGCCAACAAATTCTTCAACCGCAAGAACGAACGCGCCGCCGTCGAGAAATTCTATGCGTCGCGCGACTACGCCCCGCTGTGGACCGAGGGCGGCACCCTCACGAGCCGCGCCAAGGGAGTCGTATCGCGCCTCAACGATGCCGCGGTCGATGGTCTCAACCCCGCCGAATATCCGGTGCCCAATTTCGGCGCCGCGACCGGCCCCGATGCGCTCGCCGAAGCGGATCTCAAGCTGACAGCGAGCATGCTGGATTATGCCCGGCAGGCACAGAGCGGCCAGATGCACTGGTCGCAGGTCAGCGCCGACATCCAGTACCCCGAACATCCCGTGGACCCCAACGAGGTGCTCACCAACATCTCGACCGCCAAGGATGCGTCCGCCGCGCTGCAAGACTACAACCCGCCGCACAAACTCTATAAGGAGCTGCGCGCCAAGCTCGCCGAGTTGCGCGGCCAGTCCGAGGGTCCGGTGACGCTGCTCCCGGAAGGCCCGAGCCTTTCCCTCGCCAAGAAGACCAAGAAGAACCCGAACCCGGCCGTGATGGAAGACGCCCGCGTGCCGCAACTGCGCGCCAAGCTCGGCGTCACCGAAAATCCGGACGACACCCGCTACGACACCACCGTCGCCGCCGCCGTGCGTAAGTTTCAGGCTCATACCGGCTTGAAGACGACCGGCGTGCTCGACGACCGCACCGTGAAGGCGATCAACAGCCCGAAGCGGGATCGCGAGATCGATACCATCGTCGTCAACATGGAGCGTTGGCGCTGGCTGCCGCGCCAGCTCGGCGCGCCGGCGCTGGGCAACGCTTATGCTATCCTCAACATTCCCGATTTCACGCTGAAGGTGATGCAGAACGGCGGCGAAGTCTGGAAGACGCGTGTGGTGGTCGGGAAGCCGGGCAAGCACGCCACGCCGCTCCTGACCGAAACGATGAAGTACATCACGGTGAATCCGACCTGGAACGTGCCACCGTCGATCATCACCAATGAATATCTGCCGGCGCTGCAACAGGATCCGACCGTGCTCGACCGCATGGGTCTGAAGCTGCATCGGAACGCCGACGGCACCATTCACGTGTCGCAGCCGCCGGGCGAGCGCAATGCACTGGGGCGCATCCGCTTCAACTTCCCGAACAAGTTTCTGGTGTATCAGCACGACACGCCGGACAAGGGCCTGTTCTCGCGTGACGTCCGCGCTTTCAGCCATGGCTGTATGCGAGTTCAGAACCCGGACCAGTACGCAGCCGTTCTGCTGAACATCGTGATGCCGAGCGAGCATTACACACCCGAGAAGGTGCGTGCGATGTACGGCAACAGCGAACGCAATATCAATTTCGCGACGCCGATTCCGGTCAACATCACCTATCAGACCGCGTTCGTTGACGATGCCGGCAAGCTGCATACGCGCAGCGACATCTACGGTCGCGACGCCGCGATGCTGGCGCTGTTGCGGAACGCCAAGAACAAGAACCTTGAGGCCGTCGTCGCCCACGCCCAGCCGAATTATTCGCGGCCGCGCGCCCAGATTCCGGTCGCGGCCAACGAACGTGCCGGCCTCGGCTATGACAACGGCCCGAATTTCTTCGAGCGGCTGTTTGGTATTCCGACCCAGGCTCCGCCGCCAGCGGCGGAATACGGTCAGCGCCGGAGAATTTACCGCTAGGCCGCTCCTCCCTCAAAATCGGAATATTTATCAGCGATATCAAAGGGCTCCGTCACAACGACGGAGCCCTTTTCATTAACCATCGTCCACTGCGCCCTCGGCCATGGGCTATTTTTTGCCATACTCGCTGGGCTAGGTTTCTTTCTTCAATTCGTTTCGGGGGTAAATCTCGATTAACCCTCCTGATTTAAGCCTCGTTATCCCTCTTTCGCTGCATGGGGTTGCGGAAGGGTTTTGACTGAACGTCCTCTGGGTGGGCTCATTCGTGCCGGTCGGTTTTGCACGCGTTCTCA
>CAUJJN010000312.1 GCA_963204905.1 Pseudomonadota bacterium | reverse complement strand
GGCATCGACGGAAACTCAACGGACATCGCTTCGACCAATTTCTTTCGTGTGAACCGGCGCGGCGTCAGGCACGTCCCGCGCATCGCCGACCTGTCAACCAGCATAACGGAGCCGGCGCAAATGACAAATTTGGCATTCCGAGGCGGCCCCATGCGCCTAGCGCATCAGCAGGGTGACGGCCACCGGCACGATCAGCGAGGTGACGAGCGCGTTCAGGCTCATCGCCACGCCAGCGAACACCCCGGCCACAGTATCGACCTGAAACGCCCGCGCGGTGCCGATGCCATGCGCGGTCAGTCCGGCGGCGAAGCCGCGCGCGCGAAAATCGGTGATGCGAAGGCGGTTCATCAACGGCGTGATGACGATCGCCCCCATGATGCCGGTCAGCATCACACAGACCGCCGTGATCGAGGGGTCGGCGCCAAGCGATTCGCTGATGCCCATCGCCACGCCCGCCGTCACCGATTTCGGCGCCAGCGCCAGCACGACATTGGCGGGCAGCCCGGCGAGTTGCGCCAGCACGACGATGGAGACGATCGCCGTGATGCCGCCGGCCAGCACCGCGACCGCCATGGGGATCACCGCCGACAACACCACCTTGCGATTTTCATAAAGCGGCACCGCCAGCGCCACCGTCGCCGGGCCGAGCACGAAATGCACGAACTGCGCGCCGTTGAAATATTCCGCATAGGACGTGCCGGTGAGCAGCAGGATCACGCCGATCACCCACACCGAATGCAGCACCGGATTGGCCAGCGGATGGCGGTCGGTCGCCGCCGAAACCGCATCGGCCGCCGCATAGACCAGCAGCGTCAATGTCAGCCACAGCAGCGGGGTCTGCGAAAGGTAGACCCACAGTTCGAACGGGCCGGACGCCGCGCCGGTCACGACGACGTGCCCCGCCATCGATCAAGCAATCGGCTGGTGATGATGAAGGCGGCCGCCGTCACCACCAATGTCACAATCGCCGACAACGCCAGAATGACGAAGATGGCGACGCCATGCGAGGAAACGAGATCGAGATACTGCACGACGCCGACACCCGCCGGCACAAACAGCAGCGACAGATGCGCCAGCATACCGACGGCCGCGCGTTCGACGCCGCCATCACCGAGCGGCCCGCGCCGCAACAGCGCGAAGCGGTCGCGACCTTGCAACAGCATCAGCAGCACAATCAGACCGACGACAGGGCCCGGGATCGGCGCGCCGACGCCACGGACCACGACCTCACCGAACAACTGGCACAGCAGGATCAGGCCAAGACTTGCTATCATCGCCTTGCTATCATCGCCTTGCTACCGTTGCCTTGCTACCATCGACCGACCATCACCGTGTTGCGATCATGGTGCGACAATCCTTGGCGCCTGTCATCCGCATCGTGAGAATCAGTTGCATCGTGAGAATCAGTCCATCACGAATCACAATCGCCCCGGTGCGGACGCACCGGGGCGATTGCCTATCACATCCCGAAACGACGACGGATCACGCCGCGCCCTTGAGGCGCTTGGTGCATTCGCTGTAGTAACCGCCGCCTTTCTGGATCCACTTCAGGCCGCCATTGCCGTTGGTGGTCTTGTTGGCGTTGTACTGATCGACGCAGGTGTGCATCCGCGCCTTGCCGGCGGATTCCTTGGCGTACTTCGGATCGACCGCCGACGGGAAGACGGCGCTGCCGACAGCGGCAGGCGCGGCCATCGGCTTCGGCGCCGCGGCTGTTTTCGGCGCCGCGGCGGGAGCCGCCGGGGCCGCAGCAGGCGCGGCGGCAGGTGCGGCGGCAGGTGCGGCGGCTGTCGCGCCGGCCGCGCACTGGGTCTTGCGGAAATCATTCCACTTCTGGCCGTTGAGCGTGCCGGCCGTCTTCGCCGCCTGATACTTGGCGCTGCATTCCTGCGCTGTCAGCGCCTGTGCCGGCAGCGTCACGGACAACATCGCGGCGCCGGAAACCGCCACCGCGCAGAGCATCTTCAAGTGATTGATCATCGTCGTTCTCCTCGGATCGTGGTCCAAAAGAAATCGACCGATCCTAGCTCAGGCCGAAACCGTTTCAACGATGACCATGCAGGGCCGGTCAAATTTATGTTTTTGCACGGCCGAAATTATTCATCGGCCATTCAGCATCGCGGCGCGACCGTCCAGACCTCTCTAACCCGTAGGTGACACCATGATGAAGTTCACGACCCTCGCGATCACCACCGCCGTTGCCGCCGTCCTGCTCGCAGCCCCCGCCTCGGCCCAGTCGACGGCCCCCGCCGCCGCGCCTGCCGCCAAATCGACCACGGCACCGATGGCTGCGCCCAAGGCCAAGACCGAGCGCAGCGCCGTGTCGGTGGAATGCTCCAAGCAGGCTGACGCCAAGGGCCTGCACGGCAAGGAGCGGCACAAGTTCCGCTCCACCTGCAAGAAGAGCGGCGGCAAGGCGACCTAAGCCGCGCCGTCCCGCGATCGATCGCTGTCAGGTGATCGCGGGATCGAGACCTGCGGCGGGCCAGCCATACCCTGGCCGGCCTGCCGCATAACTTTCCTGCATTTGTGAGCGGCGATCGGATTTGCCATACATCGCCGCACATGCGCTTCGCCCTTCCCAGCCGATCGACATCGCTGCAGACGCTGGAGACACTGCTGCTCGGCCTCGGCGGCGGACTCGTCTTCGCATGGCTGAACTTGCCCGGCGGATTGATCTCAGGCGCAATGATCACGGTGGCGGTCGCGGCGCTCGCCGGCCGGCCGCTGGGGATGCCGCCGCTGCTCACGCAAACCGTGCTGGTGCTGCTCGGCATCTCGCTCGGCTCGCTGGTGTCGCGGCAGATGCTGCACGACATGAGCGCCTATCCCCTGACCCTCGCACTGCTGGCGCTGGCGACATGCTGCGTCATGCTCGGCAGCGCCATCTATCTGCAACGCGTCCATGCCTGGGACCGCACCTCGGCGCTGCTCGCCGGCAGCCCCGGCGCACTGTCGCAGATCGTGATGCTGGCGACGGAGAGGAACGCCAACGTCGCCGGCATCGCGGTGGTGCAGACCATCCGCGTCATCATCCTGACGGCGGGCTTGCCGCTGCTGCTGGCGCTCGGCGGCCTGTCCACATCGACCTCCGCGGCGACGCAACCGACCGCCGCCGCGCCGCTCGAACTGCTGGCGATGGCCGCCGCCGCCGTGGCCGGCGCGTTGCTGTTGCGCTGGATCCGGTTTCCGGCAAGCTGGATGTTCGGCGCGATGCTCGGCTCGGCGCTGTTGCACGGCTCCGGCGCGATCGAGGGCGGCCTGCCACCTTCGATGCGCGCGGCGGCGCTGATCGGAATCGGCGCGCTGATCGGCACGCGCTTCGCCAAAATCTCGGCTCGCACCATGATGCGTTACGTCGGCGCGGCGCTCGGCTCGTTCGCGGTGGCGCTCGCGATCTCGGCGGTATTCGTCGCGGTCGTCTTCATGATCACCGACGTGCGCTTCGGCGACATCGTGGTGGCGTTCGCGCCCGGCGCGATGGACGCGATGCTGGCGCTGGCCTTGACGCTGCACATCGATCCGGTGTTCGTCGGCGCGCACCATCTGGCGCGGTACATTTTCGTCAGCATCGCCACGCCCGGCATCGTCCATCTGTTCGACCGGCCGCAACGCGACGCCGACGACTGACGCTGTCCGCGCGCGCTATTTGCGCGGCGTCAGCCGCCGGATGCCGAGCAGCGCCAGCAACGCCATCAGCAGCGAGATCAGCACGTTGTAGGCGGCCATCGACAGGCCGAGGAAACGCCACTGCACCTCATCGCAGCGCACCACCTTCACGGTGTCGAGACGCGACAGCAGATCGCCGGCGCTGCCGAGACTGACCACCGGCCCGCTGCAATCGGTCGGCCCCTGCCACCATTTCCATTCAACGCCCGCGTGATAACCGCCGAGCACCGCATTGGCGAGCGCCGCCAGCAGCAGCGCCACCAGCCCCGCATAGATCAGCGAACGCGGCGCATCGCGCGCCGCCGCGATCGCGACCACGATCCCCAACGGGATTGCGAGATAATAGGCGTAGCGCTGCTCGAGGCAGAGCGGGCACGGCTGCAACCCGAGCACAAGCTGGAAGAACCAAGCGCCGCCAAGGGTCAGCGCGGCGATCACGGCGATCGATGCCGCATAACGCGACGTGGCGATGGTGCTTTCCGATGGCAGTGCCGGTCTGGCGGTCGTCGCAGTCATTATCACAGCCCTCTCGATGTCCGGACGAAGTATCGCGTCGCGGGGCCGGCTGTCGAGACCGCGACCATCACAGCGTGGTGACAGCCTTCGTTTTGACGCGCCGTCGCGCCTTATAGGTCAGCGCCATGCCGAGGCAGATCGACAGCGGCGCGTCCGGCACCGGCCGCGACATATCGAGCAGGATCGCCCGATTCTTCTGATAGGCGAACTCGTCCGGGAATCGCTCCCGAAACGATTCGACCAGCATGGTCTTGCAGTTGAACAGGACCGCGCAATGGGCCTCGGACGGACGCATCCATCCGAGCCGGATGGTGGTGCCGCTGTCGCTTGCCTCAGTCAGATAAGCGGGTTCTCCCCATTTCAGGGTTTCGGTGAGCGAGCCGACGCCATCCAGCGTCGCGGCGGTCCTGAAGATCAATCCGCGAATATCGCGCAGGCGGGATCCGATCGCCGCCGGGAATGCGTCGAAGGCGGCCGCGACATCGGCCGGCATCGGAGGCGGACGGCCTTTGCTCATCTGCGCACGGTGTCCTCTACGCACGGTGTCCTCTATCCTGCATTGACATCGACGATACCCCGCTCGAACCGCACGCCTCGCCGATGCCGGCACCAATCCATCGATTGCCGCCACCGGACGCGGATCAATCCGGCATGCGCACCACCACCTTGCCCTTGGCTCGGCCGGATTCGAGATAGGCGAAGGCTTCCCCGATGTCGGCGAACGGAAACACACGATCCGTGATCGGCTCCAGCTTGCCGTCGTCGATCAGTCGCGCAAGTTCGGCGAGTTCCGTCCCGCTCGGATGCATGAACAGGTAGCGATAACGAACGCCGTGTTTCCACGCCCGCGCACGCAAGCCGAAGCTCGCGATCCAGAACAGGAGCGTCAGCGCGCCGCCCCGACCCAGATCCTTTCTCGCCGTCTGCGGCTCCGGCAGTCCCGCGATCGACACCACCGTTCCGCCGCGCTTCACCACGCCGAATGATGCCTTGAGCGTCTCTCCGCCGAGCAGGTCGAAAACGCCATCCACGTCGCGGACGTGGTCTTCAAAGCGTTGCGTCGTGTAGTCGATGACCACATCGGCCCCCAGCCGTTCGACCAGCGCCCGGCCGCGCGGCGACGCCGTGGTGATGACTTTCGCCCCAAGCCATTTGGCAAGCTGGATGGCGAACGTGCCGACGCCGCCGGCCCCGCCCGGAATGAACACGCGGCTGCCCGCGGAAAGATGCAGTTCGTCGCGCAGGGCCTGCAACGCGGTCAACCCGGCAAGCGGAACGCCGGCCGCCGCTTCGAAATCCAGCGAAGGGGGCATTCTGGCCAGAAGCGCCTCGGGAACGACGGCATACTCGGCGAACGCGCCCATCCGCTCTTTCGGCATACGCGCGAATACGCGGTCGCCGACCGCGAACCGCGCCGCGCCTTCACCGTTCGCCTCGACAACACCGGCCAGTTCGCTCCCCATGACCACCGGCAGCGCAAATCGCTGCACCGGCTTCAACATGCCCTGGCGAATCTTGTAGTCGACAGGATTGAGGCCCGCCGCGCGGACCCTTATCAGGACCTCGCCGGCACCAGGCTCCGGACGCGCGATCTCACGCAGCTCCGCTGCCGTTGGCCCGCCATAGCGTGTGAGAAGCAATGCCCGCATGTGGGGGATCATGCATGAAAGGTGGTGGCGACGATACCGGGTCGCAGGGGCGGCTTCCGCACGCTGGCCGGCAAATGGAGCGCCTGTCACCTGAATGGCGGAGGGAGTGGGATTCGAACCCACGGTACGGTTTCCCGCACACACGCTTTCCAAGCGTGCGCCTTAAGCCACTCGGCCATCCCTCCGGACGCCCTCTCATGACCGCCGACGGCGATTTTTGCAAGAGAGGTTTGCAAGAGCGTTCCCGAACGGGGTGGAAACCGCTCCGCGTGACGAAAGCATCCAAACAGAACCCGGCGTTTTCCATCTTCGTCATGGAAAACCCCGGAAACAATTGAGGGGGCCAGCGGATCGGCCGCGCCCCCTTTATCCCGGATCTCCACCGATGAGCCGGACAACCGGCGCCGATCGCTATCGGCGTCGCGCCTGTCAGTGCATCGCGGTCGAATTGATCTGGGTCTGAATGCTCTTGAAGTGATCAAGCCGCTCGATCTCGCGATCCAGCTCGTCGCCGGGTTCGCCGTTCTTCAGCTTGTCTTCCATGGCGCCGATCTGGCTCGCGAACGCGCCGCGGTCAACATCCTCCAGCGAGGTCGCGACATCGGCGAGGACGGTGAGCCCCTTCTCGGACACTTCCGCCAAGCCGCCGAGCACGATGACCTTTCGCCGGGTCGATCCGGTGACGATCGTGAGAATGCCCGGTCGCATCAACGCAACCACCGGCGCATGGCCGGCGAACACGCCGAAGTCGCCCTCGACGCCGGGCACGTCGACCTGATCGACCTCGCCGGAGAAGGCGAGCTTTTCGGGAGAAACAAGATCGAAGTGGAAGGTCGCCATGACACGCGGTCTCTTTCTTCACCTCTCCCGCTTGCGGGGGAGGTCGACCGGCGCAGCCGGTCGGGTGGGGCTCTATGCGGAGGAGGACAAGACCCCCTCCCCAACCCTCCCCCGCAAGCGGGAGAGGGAATGCGCCGCGAATATCGCGGCGCTGATTTCAATCCGTCTTAAGCCGCTTCGGCCGCGAGCTTCTTGCCCTTCTCGACGGCTTCCTCGATGGTGCCGACCATGTAGAACGCCGCTTCCGGCAGGTGGTCGTACTTGCCTTCGCAGAGATCGCGGAAGCCCTTGATGGTGTCGGCGAGGTCGACGAACTTGCCGGGCGAGCCGGTGAACACTTCGGCGACGAAGAACGGCTGCGACAGGAAGCGCTCGACCTTGCGGGCGCGGGCCACCGTCAGCTTGTCCTCTTCCGACAGTTCGTCCATGCCGAGAATGGCGATGATGTCCTGCAGCGACTTGTAGCGCTGCAGCACCTGCTGGACCAAGCGCGCGGTCTGGTAGTGCTCCTCGCCGACGATCAGCGGCGACAGCATGCGCGAGGTGGAGTCGAGCGGGTCCACCGCCGGATAGATGCCCTTTTCCGAGATGGCGCGGTTGAGCACCGTGGTCGCGTCCAAGTGGGCGAACGAGGTGGCCGGCGCCGGGTCGGTCAAGTCGTCGGCCGGCACGTAAATCGCCTGCACCGAGGTGATCGAGCCCTTCTGCGTGGTGGTGATGCGCTCCTGCAGCGCGCCCATGTCGGTGGCGAGCGTCGGCTGATAACCCACCGCCGACGGAATGCGGCCGAGCAGCGCCGACACTTCCGAGCCGGCTTGGGTGAAGCGGAAGATGTTGTCGACGAAGAACAGCACGTCCTGGCCCTGGTCGCGGAACTGTTCGGCGACCGTGAGGCCCGACAGCGCGACGCGAGCACGCGCGCCCGGCGGTTCGTTCATCTGGCCGTAAACGAGCGCGCACTTGGAGCCTTCGCCGCCGCCCTTCTTGTTGACGCCGGACTCGATGAACTCGTGATAGAGGTCGTTGCCTTCGCGGGTTCGCTCGCCGACGCCGGCGAACACCGAGTAGCCGCCGTGCGCCTTGGCGACGTTGTTGATCAGTTCCTGAATCAGCACGGTCTTGCCGACGCCGGCGCCGCCGAACAGGCCGATCTTGCCGCCCTTCGCATATGGAGCCAGCAGGTCGACGACCTTGATGCCGGTGACGAGGATTTCAGCTTCAGTCGACTGGTCGGTGTAGGACGGCGCTTCCGCGTGGATCGGGCGGAGATCGTCGGCCTTGATCGGCCCCTGCTCGTCGACCGGTTCGCCGATCACGTTCATGATGCGGCCGAGCGTGCCCGGACCGACCGGCACGCGGATCGGCGCGCCGGTGTCGGTGACGTCCTGGCCACGCACCAGACCCTCGGTGGTGTCCATCGCGATGGTGCGCACCGTCGATTCGCCGAGATGCTGCGCCACTTCGAGCACCAGACGGTTGTTGCCGTTCTTGGTCTCGATCGCGTTCAGAATCGCCGGCAGATGACCTTCGAACTGCACGTCGACGACCGCGCCGATGACCTGCGTAATACGACCGACCTGGTTGGCTGCTGTAGCCATGGACATATCTCCTTAGAACCCGAATTTAGATGACGGTCAGCTTGACCGGAATGTTGCCTTTGGTGGCCTTCGAATACGGGCACACCGTGTGAGCTTCCTCGACCAGCGCCTGCACCTTGTCCTTGTCGGCGCCGGGGATCGAAACCTTCAGTTCAACCGCGAGCGAGAAGCCGTTCGCGACATCGAGCGTGACGTCCGCCGTGACCTTGGCGGCCTGCCCGTCGATGCCATGCTTCTTCGCCACCACAAGAATGGCCTGACCGAAGCACGACGAATAACCCAGCGCGAACAATTGCTCCGGGTTGTGGCCGTCGCCGGCGCCGCCCAACTCCTTCGGCAGCGCCATCGCCAGAGCCAGCGCGCCGTTGTCGAGCATCGCGCGGCCGTTGCGGCCGCCCTTGGTCGTTGCAGAAGTCACATAGGCCATCGGCTTGCTCCTTGTGCTTGCTCGGTTGCTTGCGTCAGACCGCCTCGGCGCCGGAGATGATTTCGATCAGTTCCTTCGTAATCATCGCCTGTCGGGTGCGGTTGTAGATCAGGGTCTGCTTGCGGATCATTTCGCCGGCGTTGCGGGTGGCGTTGTCCATCGCGGTCATCTGCGCGCCGTAGAACGAGGCGTTGTTCTCCAGAAGCGCGCGGAAAATCTGCACCGCGAGATTGCGCGGCAGCAGGCCACTGAGGATTTCGTCTTCCTCCGGCTCGTATTCGTAAGAGGTCTTGGCGGCGGCGGCGTTCGCGGCCGGGGCGGAGACCTCCAGCGGGATCACCTGCTGCGCGGTTGGGATCTGCGAGATCACCGACTGGAAGCGCGAGTAGAACAGCGTGCAGATGTCGAACTCGCCGGCGGCGAACAGCGCCAGCACTTTCTTGGCGATGTCCTCGGCGTTGACGAAGCCGAGCTGGCGCACCGAGCGCAGTTCGACATTGCCGATGATCTGCTTGTCGAAGTTGCGGCGAAGCTGCTCGTAGCCCTTGCGGCCGACGCAGAAGAACTTCACGTCCTTGCCCTGGTTCATCAGGGCGTAGGCCTTCTCGCGGGCGAGACGGACGATCGCCGAGTTGAACGCGCCGGACAGGCCGCGCTCGCCGGTGCAGACCAGCAGCAGGTGGACCTGATTCTTGCCGGTGCCGATCAGCAGCGGTGAACCGCCGGGCGAACCGGCCGCGGCGCTGGCGATGTTGGAAATCACCACGTCCATCTTCTCGGCGTAGGGCCGCGCGGCTTCGGCGGCGCTCTGCGCGCGGCGCAGCTTCGACGCCGCCACCATCTGCATGGCCTTGGTGATCTTCTGCGTCGCCTTGGTCGAGGCGATGCGGACGCGCATGTCTTTTAGAGAAGCCATTTCGTCGGTCTCTGTTCATCCCCTGGGCACAGCTTGTCCCCTCTCCCGCGAGCGGGGGAAGGTTAGGGAGGGGGCATCTTATGCACGAGGGCCCCCGCCCGACCGGCTGCGCCGGTCGACCTCCCCCGCAAGCGGGAGAGGTGTAAGAAATTAAGCGAACGTCTTGGCGAAGCCTTCGACGACGCTCTTGAGCTTGCCGGCGGTCTCGTCGCTGAGATCGCGGGTGTCGCGAATGGTGTTGAGGATGTCGGCGTGCTTGCCGCGCAGCAGCGACAAGAGACCGTCCTCGAACGCCCGCACCTTGTTGAGCGGCAGCGGATCGAGATAGCCGTTGGTGCCGGCCCAGATCACCACCACCTGCTCTTCCATCTTCAGCGGCGAGAACTGCGGCTGCTTCAGGAGCTCGGTGAGGCGCGAGCCACGATTCAGCAGGCGCTGGGTCGAGGCGTCAAGATCGGAACCGAACTGCGCGAACGCCGCCATTTCGCGGTACTGCGCCAGCTCGCCCTTGATCTTGCCGGCGACCTTCTTCATCGCCTTGGTCTGGGCGGAGGAGCCCACGCGCGAGACCGACAGACCGACGTTCACCGCCGGGCGGATGCCCTGGAAGAACAGGTCGGTTTCGAGGAAGATCTGGCCGTCGGTGATCGAAATCACGTTGGTCGGAATGTAGGCCGACACGTCGTTGGCCTGGGTTTCGATGACCGGCAACGCGGTCAGCGAACCGTTGCCCATCTCGTCGTTGAGCTTCGCGGCGCGCTCCAGCAGGCGGGAGTGCAGATAGAACACGTCGCCCGGATAGGCTTCGCGGCCCGGCGGGCGGCGCAGCAAGAGCGACATCTGGCGGTAGGCGACGGCCTGCTTCGACAGATCGTCATAGATGATGACCGCGTGCATGCCGTTGTCGCGGAAGTACTCGCCCATGGTGCAGCCGGTGAACGGCGCGATGTACTGCATCGGCGCCGGATCGGACGCGGTGGCCGCGACGACGATCGAATATTCCAGCGCGCCCTGCTCCTCGAGCACCTTCACGAACTGCGCGACGGTGGAGCGCTTCTGACCGACCGCGACGTAAACGCAGTACAGCTTGATGCTCTCGTCGCCGGTGGCGTTGAGCGGCTTCTGGTTGAGAATGGTGTCGAGCGCGATCGCGGTCTTGCCGGTCTGGCGGTCGCCGATGATCAGCTCGCGCTGGCCACGGCCGATCGGGATCAACGCGTCCACCGCCTTGAGGCCGGTGGCCATCGGCTCATGCACCGACTTGCGCGGGATGATGCCGGGCGCCTTGACGTCCACGCGGGCGCGCTTGGCAGACTTGATCGGACCCTTGCCGTCGATCGGGTTGCCAAGACCGTCGACCACGCGGCCAAGCAGTTCTTTGCCAACCGGCACGTCCACGATGGCGCCGGTCCGCTTGACGGTGTCGCCTTCCTTGATCGAGCGGTCGTCGCCGAAGATCACGACGCCGACGTTGTCGGCTTCGAGATTGAGCGCCATGCCGCGGATGCCGCCGGGGAACTCGACCATTTCACCGGCCTGAACCTTGTCGAGGCCGTACACGGGAGCGATGCCGTCGCCCACCGACAGCACCTGGCCGATTTCGGAGACCTGGGCCTCCTGGCCAAAATTCTTGATCTGCTCCTTCAGGATCGAGGAGATCTCAGCGGCGCGAATTTCCATCAGCCAACCTCTTTCATGGCGATCTTGAGATTATCGAGCTTCGTGCGAAGCGAGCTATCGATCATGCGGCTGCCGACCTTGACGATCAGGCCGCCGAGCAGGCCCTGGTCGACGCGCGACGTGATCGCCACGTCCTTGCCGACCGAAGCCTTCAGTGTTTCCTTGAGCTGC
>CAUJJN010000311.1 GCA_963204905.1 Pseudomonadota bacterium | reverse complement strand
GCCGCGAGATTCTGCTCCAGCGGCACGGTCTCGTACCACGCCGCAAGGCCCCATAGCACGGCAAGCGGAACAAGACCCGGCCACCACTTCCTGCTCCACCTGAAAAGTCCGCGCATTCGATTCCCTACGGGTCCTGAACCGGAGTGAAAACAAATGCTTGAGATGCTGTCAATTTCGAAATGCGGTGCGGTGACGCAGTCACGGCCAGCTCGTCCCGTTAGGGGTTGTCCCACACGCCGAACAAGGTAGGGTTGTGCCACTTTTTACGGATTCGCGCATAGCCGACCGTTCCCGCAAAAAACACCATTGCCAACGGTACGCCATGCGCTCCGAACAATCAGAAACGGAATGAAGCACTTTCGCGAACGCATCATCCGCTCCGGCCTGGGCCTGTTGCACGATACCGGCGCTCATCGGCTGCTGCGACCGATGCTGGCGGGCGTCGGCAGTATCTTCATGCTGCATCATGTCCGGCCGCGGCGCGATGTCGCGTTCCAGCCGAACCATCATCTCGAGATTACCCCGGACTTCCTGCGCGCCACGCTGAAACACGTTCGCGACCTCGGCATCGACATCGTCACACTGGACGAAATGCAGCGTCGGCTCGCCGCGCGGGATTTCACTCGCCGTTTCGTCTGCCTCACCCTCGATGACGGCTACCGCGACAACCGCGACCATGCCGCTCCGGTGATGCGCGAATTCGACGCCCCGTTCACGGTCTATGTCGCCAGTGATTTCGCCAATGGCATCGGCCGGCTGTGGTGGGTGGCGCTGGAGCGGGTGCTGGCCCAGGCCGACACCGTCGATGTCATCATCAACCAGGCGGCGACCCGCCTCGACACCAGCACTCTCGAGGGCAAGCGCGAGGCCTTCGCGATCCTGCACGAGTGGCTGCGCCGCCTGCCCGACAGCGCCGCCATCGCTCGCGAGATCACGTCGCTCTGCCTTCGTCACGGCGTCGACGAGGCGGCCATCAGCCGCGAACTCTGCATGTCCTGGGACGAGCTGAAGGAATTTGCCGCGGAGCCGCTGCTGACCATCGGCGCGCACACGATCACCCACGACAACCTCGCCAAGCAGAGCGAAACCTCCGCGCTGCGCGAGATGACCACCAATCGCGCCGACATCGAGGCCGCCGTTCAGCGCAAGGTCGCGCATCTGGCCTATCCCTACGGCGACAAGCTTGCCGCCGGCCCGCGCGAATTCGCGATGGCGCACCGCGTCGGCTTCTCGACCGCCGTGACCACCCGGCCCGGCATGGTGTTCGAAGGCAACGCCGCGCACCTGACCGCGCTGCCGCGCATCTCCCTCAACGGCAACTACCAGGACGAACGCTTCCTGCCGGTCCTGACCTCCGGCGCCGCCACGGCCCTGTGGAACAGGTTCCGTCGCGTCGACGTGAACTGACGATCAGGCCCGCATAAAGATACATCTATAAAACATCTTTTTGCTTGCCTTCCCGTCGGACTGATGCCACCCGTTGGAATGGTTCCACTTCCGACGCGGGATATTCCGATGAGCGATACCTGGCTGCCTTCCCTGAAAACCGACACGCCGCAGGCCGGCTTCGAACTGGCGGTGAAGCTGTCGCGCGTCGGCGTCAGATACACCCAGCCGTCCGACGAGGTGCGCTCCAGCCTGCGCAGCGCCTACGACCGCGACACCGCACAACTGATCGCGTCGTCCCACGTCATCGCCGTGCATTTCCAGACTGTCGCATCCGCCAACAACTACTGGCGCTGAACCGGCCCGCGCGCCGGCATCGCTCGCCTTGACTTGCCTCCCGGCACAGGGACTAAATCCCCGGGCATCAATGGGAGGCACCATGTTCAAGGATCTGTTTTCGCTCAAGGGCCGCGTCGCGCTGGTGACCGGTGGATCGCGCGGCATCGGCAAGATGATCGCCGGCGGTTTTCTCGCCTACGGCGCGTCGAAGGTTTACATCACCGCGCGCAAGGCCGGCCCCTGCGAGGAGACTGCCAAGGAATTGACCGCCGCCTATGACGGCGAATGCATCGCGCTGCCGATCGACATGTCCACCGTCGAGGGCTGCAACAAGCTCGCCGAGGAATTCATGAAGCGCGAGCCGAAGCTCGACATCCTCGTCAACAATGCCGGCGCGGCCTGGGGCTCGACCTTCGACGAATTTCCGGAAGCGGGCTGGGACAAGGTGATGAACCTCAACGTCAAGTCGCTGTTCTTCCTGACCAAGGCGCTGGCGAAGCCGCTGCGCGCGGCGGCGACGAAGGAGAAGCCCGGCAAGGTCATCAACATCGCCTCCGTCGACGGGTTGTCCGTGAATCCAATGGAGACCTATTCCTATCAGGCGAGCAAGGCGGCGGTGATCCACCTGACCCGGCGCATGGCGGCGAAACTGATCCAGGACCACATCGCGGTCACCGCGATCTGCCCCGGCGCGTTCGCCTCAGACATGAACCGCGCCGCGCGTGACCAGGCCGACCACATCTCGCAATGGATTCCGGCCAAGCGCATCGGCGACGACGATGACATGGCCGGCCTCGCCATCTTCCTCGCCGCACGCTCCGGTGACTACATGGTCGGCAACGCCATCGCCATCGACGGCGGCATCGTCTACGCCAACCTCAGCGTGCCGGTGTCGGGGGAGTAGGGCATAGTTTCCTTCCCGTCATTGCGAGCGCAGCGAAGCAATCCAGCAAGCCACAAAGCAAGGACTGGATTGCTTCGGAGCTCACGCTCCTCGCAATGACGGATGGAATGTTCAGGACGGCAGAAGCGACCGTGAGTGCGGCAAAGGCGCTCTGAATGAAGCAGCCGTGCGTTTACATCGTCGCCAACCAACGCAACGGCACGCTTTACATCGGCGTCACATCGGATCTGAGCCGCCGTGCCTACGAGCATCAGCAAGGGTCAATCGACGGTTTCTCGGCAAAATGCGGCTGCAAGCTACTGGTCTGGTACGAATCGCACGAGACGATGATCGACGCCATTGCCCGCGAGAAGCAGATCAAGGCCGGAAGCCGGGCAAGGAAGATCGCGCTGATTGAAGGCCTCAATCCTACGTGGCGGGATCTGTTCGAAACGCTCATATGACGACGTGATCGCATCGCGAGCGCCCCCTCCCCTGCCAAAGCCGTCATTGCGAGGAGCGAAGCGACGAAGCAATCCAGAAGCCACGAAGCGCGAACTGGATTGCTTCGCTTCGCTCGCAATGACGATGGGAGGCGTTTTCGCGTAGAGTCTTTCTCTGCAAGGGCGGAGGAAAGAGTCCCTCAATACGTCTCGACGTGATAACGGCCGTTATCGCGCATCTCGGTCTTGAGCGTCGCCCAGTTGAGCGACGCTCCACGGCAGACGTCGGCGAAAGCCTCGTCGACGCCGCTCTCCATGCCCTTGAGCCCGCAGATGTAGACATGCGTGCCGGCATGGCCGAGCAGCGCCGCGATCTCCGCCGCCTCTGAACGAATGCGGTCCTGCACGTAGACGCACGGCGCGCCGGCGACGCGCGAGTAGCAGAAATACTTGCCCAGCAGTTTTTCCGGCACCTTCTGCAGCGGACCGAAATACGGCAGCTCTTCCGGCCGCCGCGCGCCGAAGAACAGCAGCAGACGACCGCTCGCGTCCGGCATGGCGCGGCGGCGACGTTCGGTGAAGCCGCGGAACGGCGCCGAGCCGGTGCCGGTGCAGATCATGATGATGTTCGCCGCCGGATCGTTCGGGTGCAGGAAGGTCGCGCCGAACGGTCCGGTCACCTCCACCTTCGCGCCGCGCGGCAGGTCGCACAGATAGTTCGAGCACACGCCCTGCGGCTCCCGCTTTACCGTGAGCGCGAGATTGTTGGTGTTGGGCCGTTCGCCGTCGCGCGAACTCGCCACCGAATAAAGCCGCACCAGATGCGGCTTGCCATCGGCATCCGTGCCCGGCGCGACGATGCCGATGCTCTGGCCTTCCAGCACCGGAAACGACAGGTCGCCGAAATCCAGAATGATGTGGCGCACGTCGGAATCGGCGTCGGCATGGGTGAGACGAAAATTGCCGGTCACCGTCGCCGTCGCCGGCTTGCCGCGATTGTAGAGATTGACCGTCGGCTTGCTCGCCGAATGCGGCGCCACCGCCTTGCCGCCGAGCCCCTTGCGCGCTTCCTCGAGCAGCGCGCCGATCTCGTCTTCAAGCGCCTCGACCGTGCCGGCGGCCTCCTCGCTCGCGATCTCCTCCTGCGCCGGCAGATCGCTCCACGAGAACTGCTCGTCGAGCGAATACGGCGTCGCCACCACGCGCCAGTTATCGATGGCGCCGGTCGGGCACGGCGAAATGCAGTCCATGCAGTAATTGCAGATATCGACGTTCACCACGTAGTTGTTGTCGTCGTGGGTGACAGCGTCGATCGGACAGGTTTCCTCGCAGGTGTTGCACCGGATGCAGATCTCCGGATCGATCAGGTGCTGCTTTTTGAGGGGAGCGTTCATGGATGCGCACTCGATTCTCGATACGATCACCGCCGTATCCACGTCATTGCGAGCGAAGCGAAGCAATCCAGAAACCACAAGCAAGAACTGGATTGCTTCGTCGCTTCGCTCCTCGCAATGACGA
>CAUJJN010000310.1 GCA_963204905.1 Pseudomonadota bacterium | reverse complement strand
GCCGGCGACGGACGGCTGTTGCCGTGGGTGCCGATCGCGTTCGGCGCCGGCATCGCGTTGTATTTCTCCGCCGACCGCGAGCCGGTCGTCTGGCTGACGGCCATCGTTGCGGCGCTGTTGTCCGGCGCGGCTTTCGTTCTGCGGCATCGCAAGGCATTCGCGGCGATGCTGATGCTGGCGGCGATGGCGGGCGGCTTCGCCGTCGCGTCGCTCAAGACGGCATGGGTCGCGCATCCGGTGCTGGCGCATCCGATCTATTCGGCGTCGTTGAAAGGTTTCGTCGAAACCCATGAGGAGCGCGAGCGCACCGATCGTTTCGTGCTGCGCGTCACCGATTTGAACGCGGCGCGCAACGCGGTGGCGTTGACGCGGGTGCGGCTGTCGGTGCGCAAGGGCACCGCGCCGCCGGTCGGCAGCTATGTCGAATTGAAGGCGCGGCTGTTGCCGCCGCTGTCGCCGCTGCGCCCCGGCAGCTACGATTTCGGCCGCGACCTGTATTTTCAGGGCATCGGTGCGTCGGGCTTCGCGATGGGCGCGATCCGGACGCTTGATCCGCCGGCGAGCGGCGGCTGGAAACTGCGTTACGCCGCCATCATGCAGGGGATGCGCGATGCCATCGACGCGCGCATCCGCACCGCGCTCGAGGGCGACAACCGCGCCATCGCCACCGCGTTGCTCACCGGGCGGCGCGACGCCATCACGCCGCCAGTCAACGACGCGATGTTCATCTCCGGCCTCGGTCATGTGCTGTCGATCTCCGGCTATCACATGGCGGTGGTCGCGGGGGTGGTGTTCTTCGCGGTGCGCGCGCTGCTGGCGCTGATCCCCGGACTGACGGTGACGTTCCCGATCAAGAAATGGTCGGCGGCGGCGGCCCTCGTGGCGGCGACGTTCTATCTGCTGCTGTCGGGCGCGGAGGTCGCGACCCAGCGCTCGTACTTCATGACGGCGGTGGTGTTGATCGCGGTGATGGTCGATCGCCGCGCCATCACTTTTCGCACATTGGCCATTGCAGCCATGATCGTGCTGGTCGCCGCCCCGGAATCGTTGGTGCATCCGAGTTTCCAGATGTCGTTCGCCGCGACGCTGGGGCTGGTGGCCTTGATCCAGATCGGAATGCCGCGCCTGTTCGCGACGCCGGACAATTCGGTGGCGGCGCGGGCGGCGCTGTGGGGCGGCCGCGAGATCATGACGCTGGCGCTGGCCTCGCTGGTCGCGGGCCTCGCCACCACGCCATATGCCGCCTTCCACTTCCACCGCG
Source organism: Pseudomonadota bacterium (assembly GCA_963204905.1). Taxonomy (GTDB): domain Bacteria; phylum Pseudomonadota; class Alphaproteobacteria; order Rhizobiales; family Xanthobacteraceae; genus 62-47. Next base: position 1,901 of record CAUJJN010000310.1, on the reverse strand, counting down.
TCACGCCTTACGGCGTGCTGGCTAATCTCGCGGCGATGCCGGTGGTATCGGGCGTGGTGATGCCTGCCGGACTGATCGGCCTGATCGCCACGCCATTCGGGCTCGACCGCCCGTTCTGGGAGATCATGGGGCTCGGCATCGACTGGATGATCGTGGTGTCGGTGTGGGTCGCGGCGCTGCCCGGCGCGATCGGCCGCATGGCGGCGTTCGGCACCGGGCCGCTGTTGATGGCGAGCCTGGGCATCGTGCTGCTCGGCCTCCTGCGCACGCCGCTACGCTGGGCGGGCGGCGTGGCCGTGGCCGCTGCCACGGTCTGGGCGCTGTCGGTCGCGCAACCCGATGTGCTCGTCGCCGGAGACGGCCACAGTGTCGCGGTGCGTGGCGGCGATGGCCGGCTTCGGATGATGCGGACGGCGAAGGACGCGTTCCTTGTCCGCGAATGGCTGGCGGCCGATGCCGATGCGCGCCTCCCGACCGATGCGGCGCTGGCCGCGGGCGTCTCCTGCGATCCGGATGGTTGCGTCGCACCGCTCCAGGACGGCCGGCTGGTGGCGCTGACCCTGCGGCCGGAAGCATTCGACGACGATTGCCGGCGCGTCGCCATCATCATCACGCAGCAGCAGGCGCCGCCGGATTGTGCCGCCATGGTGATCGATCGCGGGCGTCTGCAACGGGGCGGTGGACTGGCGCTGCGCAAGGCGGGTGAGGGTTTTGCGACAATCGCAATCCGGCCCGAGGGCGTGGACCGTCCGTGGTCGCCCGCGCCGTCAGCCGAGACGGCGACACCCGCCGCGGCACCGCGCCCGCGCATCGCGCCGCCGGTCGATGCGACACCTGCGGAAGCGGATCGGCAGGTGGAGGATTGAATTCATGCGTGAAGGTTGGGCCGGGATCATTTCCGGTCATTCACGACCGCCGATCCGGAAAGCGCCGGACAGCCGTGGATGCTCGCGACAAGCGCGGGCATGACGATCCCAAGGACGATCCCAAGCGAGACTTCCGAAAGCGTTCAGTACCGCCGATACAGGCCGATCAGCTTGCCCTGAATCCGCACGCGGTTGGGCGGAAGGATGCGGACTTCGTAGGCCGCGTTGGCCGGCTCCAGCGCGATCGACGCGCCGCGGCGGCGGAAGCGCTTCAGCGTGGCTTCCTCCTCGTCGATCAGGGCGACGACGATGTCGCCGGTATCGGCGCTCTCGTTCCTCTGGATCAGCGCCATGTCGCCGTCGAGAATGCCGGCCTCGACCATCGAATCGCCGCGCACTTCCAAGGCGTAGTGTTCGCCGGAGCCCAGCATGTCCGGAGGGACGCTGATGGTGTGGCTGCGGGTCTGCAACGCCTCGATCGGCGTACCGGCGGCGATGCGGCCCATCACCGGGACGGAGACGGGGTGCTCGGCATCATTGTCTGGTGTGTTGCTGGCCGGGCGAACCTTGCCGAGGTTGCCCTCGATCACGCTGGGGGTGAAACCGCGCCGGGTGGTGCTGCCGGTCGAGGCTTCCGGCAGCTTGATCACCTCGATGGCGCGCGCGCGATTCGGCAGGCGGCGGATGAAGCCGCGTTCTTCCAGCGCGGTGATCAGGCGATGGATGCCGGACTTGGAGCGCAGGTCGAGTGCGTCCTTCATCTCGTCGAAGGAGGGCGGCACGCCGCTTTCGCTCAGCCGCTCGTTGATGAACCGCAGGAGTTCGTATTGTTTGCGTGTCAGCATGTCGGTTCCATCCCCGGTCTCAAAAACAGGTCGCAAACGCCCGTTGCCGGGCTCGCTTGTCTTGCGCCGGTCATCCACCGGCCGATACGCATGTCGAGCGCTCGATCCGCTCGAAACAAATCATGAACGGACACTATATGTTCGATATGTGTTCCGCAACCTCTTAATTTTAGGTCAACGCGGGATCAAT
>CAUJJN010000309.1 GCA_963204905.1 Pseudomonadota bacterium | reverse complement strand
CGAGCCGGGTCAGACCAGGGGCGTTCCAAGCGACAAAAAAGAAGGGCATCCAGCGGTTAGACCGGACACCCTTCGGTAAAGTCGGATCACGTTGTCTCCCGCTCAGAACGGCGGGAGATCGTCGCCATTGACCGTGCGCTTTGCCCCGCCGCGTTCTGCCTGAGCCGGGGCCTTTGTCCGGGCCGGGGGAGCCTCGTTCTGGGCACCGGCGTCGCGCACAATGTGCAGCGGCACGCGCGCCTCACGCAGCCGGTCAGCGAGGTTCGCCTGGATGCCGCCGCCGCTGCACACCACTGCTTCCACCGGTTTGAAGCTGAGCATGCGCGCATTGCGCTGATAGGGCGCCGAAGCCCCGCGCGATGCATCAGGCTTGCACAGGATGACGGGGACGTTCCTGCTCGATGCCCAGGCCGCCGCGATCACGTCAGCGCCCTTGTTCTGTGCGGTCGTTGCCAGCACCATCGAAGGGATGCGCGTCCGGATTGCGTTGAGGTAGTCTTCAACCTGAGCAATGTCGGTGAACTGCTGCCCGCCCGAGAACACCACAACCGGGCCCGTGGGCGCAAACTGTTCCCGCCGCTGCGCCTTTTGTGCGGCCAGGTAATCGCGCGCCTCGATCATCGAAGCATTGGTCTTGGACGACACCCGCGAGCCGCGCACTGGTGAGAAGGGACGACCGGTCTCCACGAGGTAGATCTTCGCGGCATGGTCGCGCATGCATTCCATCGCGTCGCGGCACTCGGCGAGACTGCGGGCCTGCATGGTGAGGTCTTCCAGATCGGTCGCATAGACTTCGCTCGGATCGTATTCGCGCAGCTTTTCCTGCAGCCGGTTCGCCATCGAATCCTCTCTGTTGTCGAGGCGCTTGGCGACCACGTGGAAGCTGTTGGCAATGCCCCAGGCGACCTCGCTTGCCATGTCCTCCATCCGGGTATCGCGGAACAGGTCGAACACCGTTGCCAGCATCATCTCGATTGCCGCCTGCGCCACATCCGGATCGGGCATTTCGGCAGCGCTCGGTTCATGCTCGATCGAGAGCTTGGCAAGCTCGGTCTGCTCCATGAATGCGGCAGCATAGTCGGGCGTGGCAATTTCCCGCGCGTAGTGTTCGGCGAGATCGGCGAAGTTCGAGAAACGGTCCGTCATGATAACCTCCAAAGCAACAAGTCTCTCATCACGCTGATGAAAGATGCCCATCGGTGGGACGCCGGAGTCAGGCAGTCAGGGACGGCGGCGCGCACGCGCTGCCGCCGCGAGTAGCGGGCGTGGGGGGAGCCGATTTTTGCTCGCAAGGCGGTAGCCGCAGCAGGTAAAAATTGGGGGGCACCCGCGATCCTTGACGGTCGCCAATCTCCCAGGCGTCATGCTATGGCGATGCTGATTTCGCTCAGCCAACGAGATGAGAGAGAGATTTAGGTTTTGCCCCCGAACCCCCGAGCCTGAAAGGATTGGGGGCGTTCGGGGTTAACCGCAAAACGCCGCCCTGCTGTGGTTCTTCCGCGATCCCGCAAAACCCCCCGCCGCGGCGCGTATCGCGCCCGCGCGGGGCACGAGGGAGCGCTCTGGCCAGCGCCGACGACGGCGCGGCCAGCCTGACGGGAATGGACCCCTTGCCGGAGCAAGTCCGTCGTCCCGTGAAACCCGTGCTTGTCGCGGGGCGCGGGACGGCGACGGAGCCGGAGGCAAGAGTGCCGGCGGCCCAGGGCAGGAAACTCCGCACCCGCAGGAGCGCGCACAAAGGGCGCGCGGGACCGAGTGCGCCATTCTTGACAGGGCCGCTCAATCTGAAATGGCTGCCGTGGGCAGCATAATCGCATCGCTGGAGGGAAGTACCGCCATGGAGTTCGACGACCAGATGCGGCGCTTTTTCGGGACCGATGATCTCGGAGCGGTTTCGTCCGAAGGGCTGGCCAGCGGGATAGAGCGCATGCTGGTCGAGTTCGGTCTCGAGACAGACAAGGGACGCAGGTTCGCTATGTGGTCGCTGCTCTACATGCTGGGTTCGGCGCCGGACCTCGATGTGGCGTTCAAGGACCCTCGCGACCGCGAAGCGGCGCGGACATTCATGGATCTGCTCGATCAGGCCAATGCCGGCGAGCTCGGCTGATCGCATGCCGTTCAGGCAAATCCTGTTAGAAAAATGGGGCGATATTTCTAACAAAGATGAGTGGTCCCAATGGGCCAAAAACGGCCGGCAGTCTCGGCATGGGCCCATTGGATGACTCGCAAAATCTCGGGATTTTTGGGAGTTAAATCTCGTTTTCTCGGACAATCCACTTCTTAAAGCACGAAAACTCGGATAGGTGCTCCGTCAGGAGCAGCTTATGTCCAAATTTTCGATTGCCGCATTGCCGGAAGTTTTCGTCTCGGACGGGACGATTTCGGGAGCCGTCTACGAGGCTGCCCGGCGAGGGCAACTGCGCAAGCTCGGAACCCGTCTTTACACCCGGAACCTCGACGAGGATCCCGAACGGCTCGTGCGCCGAAACTGGTATACCTTGATCGCGTCCTATTACCCAGATGCAATCATTGCCGACCGGACTGCACTGGAGAGCAAGCCGGCCGAAGATGGGTCGGTCTTTCTGATTTCGGCAAAGCGGCGCGACACCGAACTTCCGGGACTGGTATTGCGACCGCGGCCAGGACCCGGCGCGCTGGACAGCGACCGCGTTTTCGGAGGCGCGCGCCTCGCTTCGACAGCGCGTGCCTATCTCGAAAACTTGCGGCCTTCGAGAGGTCGTAAAGACCGCACATCGCGAGTGATCGAACGCGGAGAGTTGGAAAGACGGCTCGATGCGATGATCCGCCAGCAAGGGGAGGCGGGGGTCAATCGACTGCGCGACGACGCGCGCAGGATCGCGCCCGAGCTCGGTTACGAGGCCGAAGCGGACGAACTTGATAACCTGATCGGATCGTTGCTCGGGACGCGCGAAGCGGAAATGCAGAGCGAGATTGGCAAGGCACGGCTTGCCGGGCATCCATTCGATCCGGATCGCATCAGGCTATTTGAGGGGCTGTTTGCGGCGCTTCGCGAAACCATGGTGGAGATGCGCCCGGTTCCGCCCCGGACCGCCGAGGCCAATGCGACACTGGCGTTCTTTGAATCGTACTTTTCGAACTTCATCGAAGGTACCGAGTTCAGCGTGGAGGAAGCGGCACAGATTGTCTTCGACGGGGTCATTCCGAACGAGAGGCCAGAAGACGCCCACGACGTGCTCGGAACTTTCCGCATTGTTTCCGACCTGCAGCAATTGAAAGCTCTGCCGTCCGATTTTGGCGGCTTCCGCGACTTGCTACGAAGGCGTCACGCTTCGGTCATGGAGGCACGGCCCGACAAGCTGCCCGGCGCATTCAAGGAACGGGGAAACCAGGCCGGGGCTACCGTATTCGTGCATCCCGACCTCGTCGACGGAACCCTCGAGCGAGGTTTTGAATTTCTGAATGCGCTCGACGATCCGTTCCAGCGCGCGGTTTTCATGATGACACTGGTAAGCGAAGTTCACCCGTTCGCTGACGGCAACGGCCGCGTGGCGCGCATCATGATGAACGCTGAACTTGTTGCCCGTGATCAGGAGCGGATCATCATTCCGACAGCATACCGGACGGACTATCTCTCAGCGCTCAAGGCATTCTCGCACAACGGACAGACAGCTCCGCTGATCCGGATGCTCGATGTCGCGCAAGGCTATACGCACAGCATCGACTGGAGCACACTTGCCAGTGCGAGGTCTGCCCTGATGGCAACCAATGCCTTTGCCGAAGGCGAAGACGCAAAGCTGCGGCTTCGCTAGTTCAGTTTATCCCACAGATCGGCGCAAGCCGGAAAATGTGGGATAAATCGGTCGTCGGTGGGCCGAGTGACATCTCTACTTGGCGGCGAAATCGAAGATTGATAATAATGATTATGTTAATAGCACCACCAGAACTGTCCATGTAAACTGTGTCCAGTGTGATGGCGAAAGGCTTGCGGTTACGGTAGTCTTTCATCAGTATCAGCGACCGTGTCCACTTCGTTCGCCACGACGCCTTGGCAGGCTGCACGCATCGAAATGCCCGGCGGTCGCCGGTTGTGGACGGTATTGGACGATGCCGGCGATGTCGTCGAGTGCCTTCGTCACTGGATCGTTCATCTCGAACAGACTCACGCGTCACCAAATACGATACGGGCTTATGTTCGCCACGTTGTGGACTTCGCGAACTTCCTCGGTGCCAATGGCGTAGGCCTACATGAAGCCTCGGTTTCGTTGTACGACAGCTTCCTTGCTTGGCGGCTTGCCCGCCGAAAGGATGCCTTGCCGAGCCCGCGGCTGATCCTGCTGCGAAAGCAGGAGACGCGGGTTCTGGCGCCATCGACGCGCAACCAGATCCAGCTGGCGATCAAATCTTTCTACCGCTTCTATAACGGCACCGACGACTTCGCGGTCGATACGGCCGAGGTTAACAATGCCTATGACGGGCATCGGATCTACAAGCCGTTCCTCGAGCATATCAGCCAGCGTCGTACGACGAGGCGCAAGGACCGCTATCTGTCGGGCGATCCCGGCCGGGTTCAGCAGCAGGTGCTGGGAAAGCGCCTGACGCCAAGCGAGGTCCTACGGCTGATCGAGGCGTGCGGGCTCGCGCGCGACGCGTTTCTGATCGTGTTGCTCTACAATACCGGCCTCAGGATCGGCGAAGCGCTGGGTCTGCGCCATGTCGACATCGATCTGGCCGAAAAGGTCATCTGGGTCGTTCCGCGCGAGGACAATGCCAACGGCGCCCGCGCCAAATCCGGTCGGACGCGCGGTGTGCCGGTGCACGACTACGTGCTCAGCATGTACGTCGATTACCTGACCAGCGACGAATATCTGCCGGCCTTCGAGTCCGGCGCCGAGTACGTCTTTGCCAATGTCAAAGCCGGCGCCATCGGGCACGCCATGAGCCTGTCCTACGCCCAGAAGCTTGCGGGCGTGCTGGAACAACGCACGCATATCGACTTCAGCTGGCACATGTTCCGCCACAGCCATGCGTCCGAAGCGATCGCGGCGGGATACAGCCTGCTCGAAGTGGCCGACCGTCTTGGGCATGCCAGCCCACAGACGACAGCGGCCTTTTACCAGCACCTGTTCGCCTCTGAAATCCGCAGGCTTTACCTCACGGGTCCCGACGAGGTGCATGAAAGACTTGCGAAACTTCGCGAGGCAGAGCTTCTTGGAAAGGACATGCGATGGGCATGACGCCGCTGGCGCTCGTCGGCGGCACCCCGCACGATACCGATCGCTACAACAACTGGCTCGAGGCGCACCTCGCGGAAATGTCCTCCCTCCTCGTTGATAATCCTGTCTGGTCAGACGCCGTGATGAACGAGGTGTTCGGCCATCCCTGGCTAAGCCAGACATACGCAAGCCTGCCGCTTGGCGCTGCCGTTCCGGTGCTCACCAACGAAATCAAGGCCTACCTCGCGGCATCGGTGCTCGACGATCGAAAGGCAGACGCCCATTGGTTCCAGCGCCGGATACCGGTGATCCGCTATCTGGTCGAGGAAGGCGCGAACCTGCTTCAGCACTTTGGGGCGGCCTGCCTTGCCGACATCCCTCACCCAGGCTTCGATCCATCGGATGGCGATGGTGCTCGGAAACCGAACCACCACAATGATGCCGTCCTGGAGCTCTACGCCACATGGTACGGCGCGCA
>CAUJJN010000308.1 GCA_963204905.1 Pseudomonadota bacterium | reverse complement strand
TGGTCAATGCCGCGCGCGGGCTCGGCAACGGCCGCGTGCTGCCGGCGGGACCGTTGCGCGCGCCGCTCGCGCCGCAACTCGCGCGCACCGATGCGCTTCTGGTGATCGGTGAGGGCGAGGCGGCCGCCGATGTGGCGCGGGGGGTGACGGCGCGCGGCGTGCCGGTGCTTCATGCGGATGTGACGCCCGACATGGATGCGCTGGCGACGCTGCGCGGCCAACGCGTGCTGGCGTTCGCCGGCATCGGCGATCCCGGACGCTTCTTCTCGACGCTCCGCACGCATGGCATCAATGTCGCCGTCGAGCGGACGTTTCCTGATCATCATCGCTTCACGAGGGAAGAGATATCCGCGCTGCGCGACGAAGCGGTGCGAGGCGGGCTTGCACTGGCGACGACCGAGAAGGATTTCACTCGACTGAGTGGTGAGCTTGCCTCGCTGAAGGATGGCATCACGCCGCTGCCGGTGACGCTGCGGTTCGACGACGAACCGCGCATGCGCGCGTTGATCGCGAAAAAGCTCCGTGGAGCATAAGCGCTGCGGAGTCTGGGTCCCCGCCTGCGCGGGGACGATGTGAGGTTTTTTACGCCTTCAGCGCTTCGGGAAAATGCTGCTTCAGCACCGCATCCGGCGTCGCGTAGGCTTCCTGGCGGTCGACGCTCCAGTATTTCAGCTCGTCGATCGGGATGTGCACGCCGCTGACCGCGCAGACAACGTAAGCGCCCGGTGAAATCACGCGGAAATCGCCGTCGAGATACTCCAGCCTGGCTTCGCCATGGTTTGACGGTCCGAATCTGTTCAGCACGGTCTGTCTCCTCGCGGTCGTCTCAAGGCAGGCCGCGTCATCGGTCGATGGAACGATGTCGTTTAGCACAGAACGGCGGGGGCGGCATACCGGATATAGGGATGGCTTTGCGGCGTTTGCAGGGAACCCGACCTGCCCCCGTCATTGCGAGGAGCGCTAGCGACGAAGCAATCCAGACGCTGTCGGAAAGACTGGATTGTTTCGCTTCGCTCGCAATGACGATTGCGAGGAAGGTTTCTAGAACAAATCGCCCTGACCGGATGGTTTTGCGGGGCGTTTCGCGGCGGGCTTTGCAGCCGTCTTCGGCGGCTCGTGCCGGGGTGACGCGGCCGGATCGCCGTCGGCGACCGCCGCGACGCGGCCGTCCGCGAATTCGAGGTCGAGGCGCATGCCGGGCGCGACCGATGCGGCGTTGCGCAGCGCATGGCCGGCTTCGTCGCGGACCAGCGCGAAGCCGCGCGCCAGCACGCTTTTGTAGGACAGCGCCGCCAGCAATTGCCCGGCGTGGTCGGCGCGGGCGCGCTGGCGCAACAGCAATGTTGCGACCGCGCGGCGGGCGCGTTCCGCGAGGCGTTGCGTTCGCTCGCGGTCACGGATGAGCGCGGCGCGATGCGCCTGCGCGCTGGCGAAGCGCGCCGCCCTCAATCGCAGCGCCAGTGCAACGAAGCGGTCGCGCCGCTGCCGCGTCACGGCGCGGGCGCAATGGGCAAGGCGCAGGCCGCCGGTCGTCACCTGTTGTCGGGCGTGAGCGACCTGCGCGCGCAGCACGTTCAGCGTCAGTCCGCCGGCGGCGCGGGTGAAGCGGCGATGGTGCAGTTGCGTGTTGGCGGTGAGCGCGCGGGGCAGGGCGCTCGTGGCGGCATCGAGGCGCTGGCGCGGGATCGCCAGCACGTCGGCGGCGGAGGGCAGTGCGCGGGCGAGGCCGCGCAGGTCGTTGCGGCGGCGATCCTGCTCGCGCTGCCAGCACAGCATGGCGCGGCGCGCGAAACTCGCGATCTCAACGAAGAGTTCGGTGCGCACCGGCACCGCCATTTCGGCGGCGGCGGTCGGCGTCGGCGCGCGGCGGTCGGAAACATAGTCGATCAGCGTCACGTCGGTCTCGTGGCCAACGGCGGAAATCAGCGGGATCATGCTTTCGGCCGCGGCGCGCACCACGATTTCCTCGTTGAAAGACCAGAGGTCTTCCAGCGAGCCGCCACCGCGCGCGACGATCAGCAGATCCGGCTTGGGAATCTTGCCGCCGTCCGGGAGCGCATTGAAGCCGTTGATCGCGGCGGCGATCTGTTCCGCCGAGCCTTCGCCCTGCACCCGCACCGGCCACACCACGACATGGCGGGGGAAGCGGTCGGCGAGGCGATGCAGGATGTCGCGGATCACCGCGCCGGTGGGCGAGGTAACAACGCCGATCACCTCCGGCAGATACGGCAGCAATTGCTTGCGGGCCTCGTCGAACAGGCCCTCGGCCGCGAGTTTCTTCTTGCGCTCCTCCATCAGCGCCATCAGCGCGCCGACACCGGCGGGCTCCAGCGCATCGATGACGATCTGGTATTTCGAGGAGCCGGGATAGGTGGTGAGCTTGCCGGTGGCGACGACCTCCAGCCCCTCCTGCGGCTTGAACCGCATCCGGCCGTAGGAGCCGCGCCAGATCACCGCCTCGATTTTGGCCTTGTCGTCCTTCAGCGCGAAATAGCAGTGACCGGAAGCGTGGACGCCGCGAAAGCCGGAAATCTCGCCGCGCACCCGCACATGACCGAAGGCGTCCTCCACCGTCCGCTTGAGGTCCGAGGACAGTTCGGAAACGGTGTATTCGGGCGCGTTGGGCAGGAGTTGTGCGGAATCGGCCGGCATCGACATCCATTCTGTTGCAAGTCTGGTGTACCATGCCGAAGCGCGTTGCTTCGGGATAGCCCACCGGCAGTCATGCCCGGACTTGATCCGGGCATCCATCTTCTAGAAAAGGAGGATGGATTGCCGGGTCAAGCCCGGCAATGACGGCCTGAAGCGTTTCATCACATGAATCCGCTCCGGACCGCATGGAAACCACTGAAAAACCCTGAGATTACAGGATCCCATGAATATTCTCGTGCTTGGTTCCGGCGGCCGCGAACATGCCCTGTGCTGGAAGATCGCGGCGTCGCCGCTGCTGACGAAGCTGTGGTGCGCGCCGGGCAATGCCGGCATCGCGCAGGACGCCGAATGCGTCGCGCTCGACGTCGCCGACCACGCGGCGGTGATCGATTTTTGCCGCGCCAACAAGGTCGATCTGGTGGTGGTCGGTCCCGATGCGCTGATCGCGGCCGGCATCGTCGATGATCTCACCGCCGCCGGCTTCAAGACGTTCGGGCCGACGCAGGCGGCAGGAAAGCTGGAAAGCTCCAAGAGCTTCACCAAGCAGGTCTGCCGCGACAACAACATTCCGACCGCCGCCTACGCGCATTTCACCGATGCGGTGACGGCGAAGGATTACGTCCGCACGCAGGGCGCGCCGATCGTGGTGAAGGCCGACGGGCTCGCGGCGGGCAAGGGCGTCGTGGTCGCGACGACGCTGGAGGAGGCGCTCGAAGCCATCGACATGATGTTCGGCGGCGGTTTTGGCGAGGCCGGCGCCGAAGTCGTGATCGAGGAATTCATGGAAGGCGAGGAAGCCTCGTTCTTCGCGCTGTGCGATGGCGACACCGCGCTGCCGCTGGCGACCGCGCAGGACCACAAGCGCGCCTTCGACGGTGACGTCGGGCCCAACACCGGCGGCATGGGGGCCTATTCGCCGGCTCCGGTGATGACCGATGAAATGAACAAGCGCGTCATGGATGAGATGGTGATGCCGACCTTGCGCGCGCTGAAGGCGATGGGGACGCCCTACAAGGGCGTGCTCTATGCCGGCGTCATGATCACGACGGACGGGCCGAAGCTGGTCGAATACAACGCGCGCTTCGGCGATCCGGAATGCCAGGTGCTGATGATCCGCATGATGTCGGACATCGTGCCGGCGCTGCTCGCCTCCGTCGATGGCGAGTTGAAGCATTTCGATCTGCGCTGGTATCCCGAACTCGCGCTCACCGTCATCATGGCGACGAAGGGCTATCCCGGCGACTATGGCAAGGGCTCGCGCATCGAGGGGCTTGAGCAGGCCGCGCAAGTCGAGGGCGTCGAGATTTTCCATGCGGGGACGAAACGTGTCGACGGCCACATTGTCGCCAATGGCGGGCGCGTGCTGAACATCTGCGCATCGGGCAAGACGGTGAAAGAGGCGCAGGCGCGCGCCTATCGCGCCGTTGATCTGATCAAATGGCCGGAAGGCTTCTGCCGCCGCGACATCGGCTGGCGCGCGGTGGAGCGGGAACAATAGTTTTGCTCGCGTGTCGTCATACGCGGGCTTGACCCGCGTATCCATCTTTTGAAGATGATGGATTGCCGGATCATAGCCGAGCGAAAGCGAAGCCGTTCTTCAGAGCATGAAGTCCGGCAATGACGCAGAGGATGCACGATGCCCGATCTCGCCGACCTTTTTCCCGGTTACAAATCCGAATGGATCTCGACCAGCGGCGGGCGCATTTTCGCGCGCGTCGGCGGCAAGGGGCCGCCGCTGCTGCTGCTGCACGGTTTTCCGCAGACCCACGTGATGTGGCACAAGGTGGCGCCGCAACTCGCCGAACGCTTCACTGTCATCGTCGCGGATCTGCCGGGCTATGGCTGGTCCGACATGCCGGAAAGCGACGCCGATCACACGCCCTACACCAAGCGCGGCATGGCGAAGACGTTGGTGGAGGCGATGGAGCAATTGGGCCATGTGCATTTCGCGCTGGCCGGGCACGATCGCGGTGCGCGGGTGTCGTACCGGCTGGCGCTCGATCATCCGGGTCGGCTGTCGCAACTCGCGGTGCTCGACATCCTGCCGACCTACGAATACTGGGCGCGAATGGATCGCGCCTATGCGCTGAAGATCTATCACTGGGCGTTTTTGGCGCAGCCGCAGCCGTTGCCGGAGAAACTGATCATCGGCGACAGCGACGCTTACTTCCGCCACACGCTGGCAAGCTGGACCGCGACCAACACGCTCGACGCCTTCGATCCGCGCGCGCTCGCGCATTACCTCACGGCGGGGCGTGATCCCTCGCGCGTCCATGCGATGTGCGAGGACTATCGCGCGGGCGCCTATGCCGACTTCGAACAGGACAAGGCGGACCACGAGGCCGGCAACACGATCACCGTGCCGATGCTGGCGCTGTGGGGCAATGCCGGCGTCGCTGCCGCCGCCGCCACGCCGCTCGACACCTGGAAGACATGGGCCAGCAACGTCACCGGCGCGCCCATCGCCAGCGGTCATTTCTTGCCGGAAGAAAATCCCGGCGCGACCGCGAAGGCGCTGCTGGAATTTTTCGCGGGCTAGCTTTTGATCGTCATTGCGAGGAGGCGAAGCCGACGAAGCAATCCAGCCCTTGCTTGGTGGCCTTCTGGATTGCTTCGCTTCGCTCGCAATGACGAAAACGACGACGGCATTACGGCATTACGGCATTACCGCCTTGCCTTGAAAAATTCGCGCAACAGCGCCGCCGCGCGGGTTTCGCCGACCGCCGGATAGACCTCCGGCGCGTGGTGGCAGGTGGGGGAGGCGAAGAAACGCACGCCCGACTCCACCGCGCCGCCCTTGGGATCGAGCGCGCCGAAATACAGCCGGCGGATGCGGGCGAAGGAGATCGCCGCCGCGCACATGGTGCAGGGCTCCAGCGTCACATAGAGGTCGCAGCCGGTCAGCCGCTCGCTGCCAAGCGCCCGGGCGGCGGCGCGCAGCGCCAGAACCTCGGCGTGGGCGGTGGGGTCGCGGTCGGTCAGGGTGCGGTTTCCGGCGCGGGCGATCACCGCGCCGTCGCGGACGATGACGCAGCCGATCGGCACTTCGCCGGCTTTTTCGGCCTTTTCGGCCTGCTCCAGCGCTAAATCCATGAAAGTTGCCGCGTTCATACCTCGTTTCTCGCCTCGTTTCTCGCAAAGAACTCTGTTATGAGGGCGCCTTCAGCGAAGCGGGGGCCGGTGATGCGTCGACAGGCGCAGCGTGCCGGCGTGGCCGTATCGCTTCATCCGCGTTTTGGCGCCTATCAGACGAGATCATTCATGCCCCGCGATAACGACAAAAACAACGCCCCGCCGCGCGGCCGGCGTGACCGGCAGGCCGGCGGCAAGGGGCGTCCGGCCGACAAGGGGCGCTCCGGCGCCAAGCGCGGGCCGGAGAAGAAGTTCGCCAAGCGCGCGGAGGGCGGCAAGCCGGACGGCGAGCGCCGCGCTTACGCGGGCAAGTCCCAAGACGGGGCTCAAGGCGGCAGATCGTTTGGCGACAAGCCGTTCGGCAAGAAGCCCTATGCCGGCAAGCGCGATGGCGATGCGCCGCGCCGCAGTTACGGTGATGCGCCCCGGCGCGATCGCGACGATGCACGCCCGGCGCGCTTCAATCGCGACGAGCGCCCGGCGCGTGGCGGCGACCGGCCGGAGCGCGGCCCGCGCAAGGACTTTCGGCCGCGCGACGGCGATGGCGACAAGCGCCCCTACACGCCGCGCGGGGACCGTCCGGCTTACGCGAAACGCGACGATCGCGGCGGCGAGAAGCGTCCGTATACACCCCGTGGCGAGCGCGGCGATGCGCGTCCCGCCGGGCGCTTCGGCGACAAGAAATTCGGCGACAGGGCCGCCGGCGAGAAGCGCCCCTATACGCCGCGCGGCGAGGGTGGATTCCGGAAGGATGGCCCGCGCAAGGATTTCGGGTCGCGCGATGGCGAACGGAAATTCGACAAGCCGCGCGAGGGTGGATTCCGGCGCGATGACGACCGGCCGAAATTTTCGCGCGGACCGCGCAAGGACTTTGGTGAGGGACGCGATCGCGGCAGCGAGAAGCCATGGGAAAACCGCGAGCGCCGTGACAGCCGTGGGCGCGACGACGCGCGCAAGTTCGACAAGCCGCGCTTCGATCGCCCGCGCGAGGATCGCGGCGGCGAGGAGCGTCCGCGTTTTTCGCGTTCGCGCGACGAGGGTGCGGGCCGTGGGCCGCGC
>CAUJJN010000307.1 GCA_963204905.1 Pseudomonadota bacterium | reverse complement strand
AATTTCACCATGCCTGTGACGCTGCCGCCGCCGAACAGCGCGAAATGCGACACGATGAACGGCGCGTTGTGATAGAGCGGTCCCGGATTGAGCAGTGCGGTGCCGGGCTCGATCAGCAGCGGCTGCGCGACGGCGGTGTCGGTCACCGCCGGCTGATGATCGAGGATCACCTTCGGGCGTCCGGTGGAGCCACCGCTGGTCATCGCCTTCCAGTAACGCGCCACGGGGCGGTCGAGCGGTTCGTCCGACACGCCCTCGGGCACGAAATCGCGCGGCACGGAATTCGGCGCGTTCCAGTCCGGCTCACCGCCGACCACGAGCGAGGGTTTCAGGATATCCAGAATCGCGGCGGCCTCGCCGCGTGGCAGCCGGTGCGACAGCGAGGTCGGCGTGGCGCCGAGTTTCCACACCGCGAAACTGGTTTCATAGAAAGCGTTGCTGTTCGGCAGGCCGATGGCGACGAAATCGCCGGCATTGACGCCGCGTTCCGCGAACGCCCGCGCGCGCCGGTTGGCGTTGCGCTCCAGCGCCTCCCAGGTCAGTTCGTCGGTGCCATGCCGAACCGCGACAGTGTCCTTGGGCTTGCGATCGGCGTACCAGCGCGGCACATCGGCCAGCGGAATCAGCATTCGTCTCTCCGTTTCTTCTTGTTCGGCGCGGTGTCGCGAGCGAACGCCCGCAGCCCCGCATCGTCGATCTTAAAGCCTCCACTGCCCGCCGCAAGAACAGCGACCGCACGCTCACAGCGATCGCATTCGACCACCGGCATGGCTCCAGGCGTCGACACAGCGCCGCAGATCGATAAAGTTCTGATGCAGTTGCTCGAGCGCGAAGCCGATCATGAAAAAACGCTCGATGACATCCCCCGGAAGGTCGCGGGTGCGGCCCTCGTGGCGCAGCAATGAGACCGCTTCGGTATAGCCGCGCAACGCCAGTTCGAACTCGTCAAGCAAGGGTGGCGCCGCGCGGCGCACCAGCGCGGTCTTGCACCCTCGCAGATAGGCCACCGCCGTGACGCGCACTTCGGTCTGCGCCGCCGCCAGCCGCGATTGCAGATCCTCCGGCAACCGCACCACAGTGGCGCGGCCGATCATCACCAGATCGTGGCGCAGCCGCAGCAAGGTGCGCAACAGCGGCCCGGTATCCGGCCCGACCGCGAGCCGCGCCACCCGCTCGCGCTCCGCCTCGACCGCAACGCCGTTGAGGCCGACGAGCGCCTCCCCGATGCCGTCCTGCAAGCGATGCAAGGTTTCGCTGTCGAGGCCGTGGGCGAGCCCCTTCAGCAATTCGTCCAGCGCCACCGCGATCTGGTCCAGCATTCGCGCCGCCGCCGCGATGGCGAGGTTGTGCGCGCGCGAGGGCAACACGGCGAACGACACCGCAAGCCCGACAAAAGCCCCGACCGCCACTTCGATCACCCGGTCGATGGCTGACTCCAGCGGGCTGGAGTGGGTCATCGACGGCAACAGCAGCACGATGATGGCGGTGACCGGCGCGACGTTGAAGCTGGGATTGATCGCCGCCACCACGGCAAGCGGCGCCACCGCGAGCGCCAGCACCGCGAGCAATGCCAGTTCGCTGGCGTGCGGAAACGACACCGCAATGATGCCGCCATAGATCGCGCCGCCGATAGTGCCTATCAGATAGTCCGTCGTGACCTTGATGGAACGGCCGACGCTCATCTGCGTTACGATCACCGCTGTCAGCACGGCCCACAGCGGCAGCGGCAACCGGAACGACAGCGCGACCGTGAGCGCCGCCAGCGCGGCGGTCATGACCCGCAAGCCCAGCGCGAACTGCGCCCGGCGCGCCACCAGCCACGCGGACAGTCGCGACCATGCCGCCGTCATCGGCAGTTCCTTTCCGCCCGACCTAAAATCGTGACGTCATCCATGTCGCCGGTCTCGGTCCCCCGTGCCCTGTCCATGCCAACAAATCGCGATGGCCGCCATTCCTTTTTGTGACCACCCCGCCGGCTTGTACACCCTTCCGCGCCGCACTAACGTGCCGCGCTGATGCGAGGATAACAGCATGACCGACGAAACCGCCAAGCTTGCCGCCTATGTGGCCGATCTGAGCTATGACGCCATTCCGCGCGACGTGCTGGAACGGGCGAAGCATCTGACGCTGGATTTTCTCGGTAGCGCGGTGCGGGCGAGACGCGAGGCGGAATCGACGCCATCGCTGCTGGCGATGCTGAAGGCGCTCGGCCTCGATCACGACGGCAATGCCACGGTGGTTGGCGACAGCAAGGCCTGGACGCCGGCGGTCGCGGCGCTGCTCAATGGCGCGCTCGGCCATTCGCTCGACTTCGACGACACCCATGCCGATTCGTCGCTGCATCCCAGCGCCCCCGTGGTGCCCGCCGCCTTCGCGGCTGGCGAGATGGTGAACGCTTCCGGCCGTGACGTGCTCACCGCCATCGTCGCCGGCTATGAAGTGTGCTGTCGGCTCGGCAACGCGCTCGACCCCACCTCGCATTACGCGCGCGGCTTCCATCCGACCGCAACCGCAGGCACATACGGTGCGGCCGCGGCGGCGGCCAAACTGTTCGGCCTGAATAAAGAGCAGATCATTTCCGCCTTTGGCGTATCCGGCAGCCAGGCGGCAGGTTCACTGCAATTCCTCGTCAACGGCGCATGGAACAAGCGCTATCAGGTTGGGGCTGCGGCGATGAACGGCGTGATCGCCGCCACCCTGGCGCGCGACGGTTTCCTCGGTTCGTCGGAATCGGTGGAAGGCAAGCACGGCCTGCTGGTCGGCTATACCGACGACGCCCATCCCGACAAGGCGGTCGCGGATCTCGGCAAGGTCTACGAGACGATGAAGATCGGCGTGAAGCCGTATCCGAGCTGCCGGTACACCCACGCCGCGATCGACGCGCTGCTGGCGATGCGCCGCGTGCACAATCTGACGCCGGACCAGATCAAGCGCGTCGAGATCGGCCTGCACCGCAACGGCATCACGCTGACCGGCGACGCCCCGACCAAGCGGCATCCGACCTCGATCGTCGGCGGCCAGTTCTCGATGTTCTTCACCGGCGCGCTGGCGCTCGACCAGGGCCGCTTCGGCTGGGACGACTACACCCGGCTGGGCGACGAGGCGATCAATGCGCTCGCCGACAAGATCGACGTGGTGCAGGACGACCGACTGGAAGTGGGCCGCACCCATCCGTTCGGCGCGCGGGTCACCGTCACCACCGACGACGGCGTGCATGAGGAACTCTATCCAGATCCGTCGGGCGAGCCGACATCGTTCCCGGACTCGGCGGCGATGCGCCAGAAGTTCCTGACGCTGGCGCGACCCGTGCTCGACGGCCAGGCGGACAAATTCGCTGACGCCATCCTGTCGCTGGAAACCTATGATCGCGCCGCCAGCGCCATCCAGCTCGGCCGCGTCTGACTCACGCGGTGGCGCAAAACGCTACGACACGCCGTCCACGATGACGACATCGCCATCGGCGATCTGCTGGCGGATGCGGATCGCCGCCTGATACTCGGGGCTGTTGTAGCAGGCGAGCGCGGTGGCGCGATCGGGAAATTCGATCACGACGTTGCGATTGCGATGATCGCCCTCCAGCGCCTCGAAAGCGCCGCCGCGTACCAGAAACTTGGCGCCGAACTTCTCGAACGCCGGTCGCGCCGTCGCCACATACTCCGGATAACGATCGGGCTCGCGAACCGAAACGCGAGCAATCCAATAGGCTTTCGGCATGATGTCCTCCTTGTGACGGAACATTCTGTATCATGGCGTCAAGCCGGGACCATTCAACTTTCGCGCGCCCCCTTCCGTTGCGCCAGGCCATGTTGTCAGCCGCGGTTGCCGGCGTGATAATGAGTCGACGTTCTGCAACCCGATGGAGTGCCCCATGAGCTGGATGCCGTCCGACGATCCGATCCTCGGTGACCCGCAAACCTGCGACGCGCTCGACCTCGTCATCGTGCCGCGCACGCGCGACCTCGGTGACGGCTTCGCCGTGCGGCGCGCGCTGCCGCATGGCAAACGGCAGATGGTCGGCCCCTTCATCTTCTTCGATCACTTCGGGCCGGTGCAGTTTGTCTCCGGCCAGGGCATGGACGTGCGGCCGCATCCGCATATCGGGCTGGCCACCGTCACCTATCTGTTCGACGGCTCGATCATGCATCGCGACAGCGAAGGCAACGTGCAGGAGATCCAGCCCGGCGCCATGAACCTGATGACCGCAGGGCGCGGCATCGCGCATTCCGAACGGACGCCGGATGTGCAGCGCGCCAACGGCCAGAAGATGCTCGGCCTGCAAAGCTGGATCGCGCTGCCGAAGGACCGCGAGGAAATCGCGCCGAGCTTTCAGCACTACGGCGCGGACAGCCTGCCGAGCGTGCAGGACACCGGCTTCACCGCGCGCGTCATCGCCGGCAGTTCGTTCGGCGTCGCCGCGAAGGTCGATATGGTATCGCCGTGGTTTTACGTCGAAGTTTCGCTCGACGAGGGCAAGAGCGTGCCGCTCGACGCCGACCATGAGGAACGCGCGATCTACGTCGTCGATGGCGAGGTCGAGATCGCCGGTGATCGCCACGAGGGGCCGCGGATGCTGATCTTCCGCCCCGGCGACCGCATCACCGTGCGCGCGACCCGCCCTACACGGATGATGTTCCTCGGCGGCACCGCGCTGGAAGGCCCGCGCTACGTCTGGTGGAATTTCGTGTCGTTTTCGAAGGAGCGGATCGAACAAGCCAAGGCGGATTGGAAGAGCGGCCGCCTCGAGGCGGTGCCGGACGAGACCGAATTCATCCCGCTCCCGGAACGATAGGCTCTTTGCAGGCGGCGCGGCCCGGCGTATCACCGGGCTTTC
>CAUJJN010000306.1 GCA_963204905.1 Pseudomonadota bacterium | reverse complement strand
CGTCTCGTGCTGTTTCTGCGGGTGATGGCGGTGCTGTCGATGGGCAAGGGGCTTTACCACTGGGCGCAGGTTACTGGCTTCGTCGGCGGTGAGAATGGGGCGTTCGAGAACCAGACTACCGCCTGGCAAGCCGCCACGATCTATTTTGCCGTCATCGAACTGGTCGCTGCGGTGGGATTGTGGCTGGCCACGCCATGGGGGGCGGTGGTCTGGCTGACGACCGTGGTTTCGATGGCGATCGTGGAACTGTTGTTCCCCGCGATCTATGGCGGCAGCTTGATCGTCGTCGGTGTCGAGCTGCTGTTCCTGGCGCTGTATCTGGCGCTGGCCTGGCTCGCGGCGCAGGAACGACCGCCATAGCTGGCGCTGGTCCGGGTCACGACGCGCCGACAACAAGAATTATCGGGAGGATATCGTGGATCAACTTCACGCAGGCGGGACGGCGGGCAGCCTTATCGTCAACGCGGTGGCGCGCTACGGTGATCGGCCGGCGCTGGCGGACGGCAATGTCCGCTGGAGTTATCGGGAGTTCGGCGACACGGTAGGACGTTTCGTTGCTTTGTTCCGAGCTGTCGGCCTCAAGCGTGGCGATGCGTTGTCGGTATTGGCCGGCAACCGAGCAGAATCCTGGGCCGCGATCAGTGCGGCGATGGTGATGGGCCTGCGTTATACGCCGCTGCATCCGATGGCCGCGGAGGACGATCATGTCTTCATTATCGGCGATGCCGAGATCGATGCCTTGATTGTCGAGGCCGGCAAATTCGCTCCGCGCGGACTGGCGATCAAGATGCGCGTGCCGTCGCTCAAGCACCTTCTTTCGTTCGGCCCGGTGGAGGGCGCGCGGGATCTGCTGGCTGAGTTGCCCAAGGTGGATGCGGCGCCACTGCTCGATGAGAGCGATGTCAACGCCATCGCATGGCTGGCCTATACCGGCGGCACCACCGGACGCTCCAAGGGCGTCATGCTGCCGCATCGCGTCGTCAGCACGATGGCAACGCTGCTCTATGCCGATTGGGATTGGCCGCAGGATATTCGCTTCCTGGCCGCGACGCCGATCAGCCACGCTGCGGGCGTGACACTGTATCCGGTGATGATGCGTGGCGGCTTCACGCGTCTGGTGCAGGGTTTCGAGGCCGAGGCTTATTGTCGTGTCGTCGCCGAGGAAAAGATCACCGCCGCGTTCCTGGTGCCGACCCTGATTTATGCCCTGATCGACGCGCCCGATTTGCGCGCGCGCTACGATATGTCGTCGCTCGACATGATCGTCTACGGCGCCGCGCCGATGTCGCCGGATCGCCTGCGCGAGGGCATGGATATTTTCGGACCGGTCTTCGTCCAGCTCTATGGCCAAACCGAAGCGCCACAATGCATCACCACGATGCGCAAGATCGATCATGATGATTCGAAGCCGGGGCGTCTCGGTTCGTGTGGTCGCCCCAATCCGCTGGTCGATGTGAAGCTGTTCGATTCAGACATGCGCGAAGTCGCGACCGGAGAGGACGCATTGATGTCGCATCAAGCTGTGGCATCTGCTGCGGTGATCGGCGTTCCCGATGACAAGTGGGGTGAGGCGGTCAAGGCATTCGTGGTGCTGAAGGCGGGAGCCAACAACGAGGCCGCGGAGTTGCAAGCTCACGTCAAGGAGAAGCGCGGCGCGCCGTGGTCGCCGAAAACAATCGAGTTTGTCGCGGAGATTCCGGTCACCGGACTCGGCAAGATCGATCGCAAGGTGCTGCGCGCACCCTATTGGGAAGGCCGGCAGCGCGGCGTCGCGTAAGATTAAAAGCCGCCGCGAAGATTTTCCGCGAATTTTCGCAAAATTTTTCGCGGTAAGAATTGAGTCACCCTAACGCGGCGGTGACGAAGATTACGCGAATGTTTCGGATTTGAACGACCCTGTTCGCAAATGCGACAGGGCGGCCCGGGAATCGCAGACGAAGCGTGAACATCGCGCCTTGGTCCTGAACAGATGATTACAAAAAGCCCTTATTTGACGGGCTTAATCCGCGATTCACTGTCTTAAATTCATGATCTCTTTATTGTCTTATTTAAGCCGATCTTCAAACGCCTCCGTTAGGTTGTGGCTATCAGGCGGGACACAAGTTTCGTCGCATAAGTCGAAAAAACGACAACAGGGGTAGTGTCATGATGAAAGCCGCAGCCACGGCCGTTGAAACCGCCGAACGCGCTGCCGGTCACGCACCGGTTCAGCCGCTCTATCTTGAAGCTCTCACTCTGGTAGAGCGGCTGCATCGCCGTTTGCTCGACGTCATCAAGGATGAATTCGATCGCCGCGGCCGCGCCGACATCAACTCTGTGCAGGCGCTGTTGCTTTATAACATCGGCGACAAGGAGCTGACCGCCGGCGAACTCCGCACGCGCGGCTACTATCTCGGTTCTAACGTCTCCTACAATCTGAAGAAGCTGGTCGAACTCGGCTTCCTCGATCATCAGCGGTCGCGCGTCGATCGTCGCTCTGTGCGCATTCGCCTGACCGCGCAGGGCCAGGAAATCCGCCATATCGTCGATGCACTTTATCAGAAGCACATGAAGACGGTCGAGCAGGTCGGTGGCATCTCCAACGAGGAGTTCGCCACGCTCAACAAATCGCTGCATCGGCTGGAGCGTTTCTGGACCGACCAGATCCTTTATCGCCTCTGAGTTTTTCTTCGCCCTCCAAGCGAGCAAAAAGGCGAGCCGGCGCAAGATCGGCCGCCTGATCTTCGAAGACGTCTCTCCAAGGACACCTTCTCACTGTCGCGCATCGGCCCCGAGTTGCCCCGGGACCGGTGCGTTTTTATTTGCTATGCGACGACCGGAGTAGGGCGTTTGCGCAGCAGGTAACGCTGCGTGCCTTCCAGCACGAGTTTGCTCTTCTGGTTGTGGACGGTCGTGCGCATGCCGATGACGCCGGTGGTGCGGCCGGGCGTGGTCTCGTTGATGGTCATTGTGCCGTACAGCGTGTCGCCGACATAGACTGGCGCAAGGAATTTCGACGACTGGTCGAGGAAGCCGATCAAACTGTCCTCGGTCATGAACGGAAACGTGCCGGCGCCGGCCGCGGTCTGGATCAGGATCTGATATCCATGCGCCAGCATGTGCGGCATTCCGCGCGCGCGGCAGAATTCGACGTCGTAGTGGATAGGGTGATTGTCGCCGCTAGCCGCCTGAAAGGCGAGAAAGATGGCGTCGGTCATGGTGCGGCTCGGCAGGATGAATTTTTCGCCGACGGCAAAGTCCTCGAACCAACGAGTCTCATAGCGTTTGTGCTGGGCGGGGTCGAATGCGTCATCCATACCATGGCTCCTTGCCGGGTCGTCGGGGGCGTTGAGGGCGACGTGATTCTTGATCGAAAGCGACACTGTCGCCAAGCTGGTTGGTGCAATTGCAGCCATGCGGATTTATCCCTGCGGCTGCTCGTCGAATTGCGACCGAGGTTGTGCATTTTCCTGTTGGCACGACGCAATTCCGGCGTACAACCGCACGACATTATCGCGGTTGTGGCCGCGCGGGAGAGGCAAGGCATGGACAAGCAAGCAATGCGCGAGGAAGCCGAGCGGCTGATGCGCGAGGCCATGGCGCGTAAGGGCGTGACCGTGAAACAGGGCGAGACCCGCATCATGGCGACGTGCGGCAAATGCGGTGCGCAGAACAAGGTGTCGGCTCCGAAAGGCACGACACGCGCGCAATATGCCTGCAAGGAATGCGGCGTGAAGCAAACGGCGCTCTGAGCGCTCGCGAACTGGCCGGCTTGTGCCTAAAGCGCACGCGCTGGGAACGGGTTAGACAAAACGCGTACCGATGCGTTGGTGCCGCAGCCAGAAACCGGCAAAATCAGCTGCGTCCATCGTCCCCGTTATGGCCGGTTGTCACCCGGCGCGTGCTGGAGGTTTAACGCCGCGCCCGCGGATTGGTTGCGTTCTCTAGAGTGGCCGGCGTGGTGCCCACCATGCGGCGGAAGGTTGCCGGTGGGATGGCTGCCCACCATATCTGGCCCAATAATAGTGCCGAACCGCAAAACCTTGGCGACCGCGAGCCGGATGTGGTAAGGCCACGCCGTTACCCGACTTCTTCCCCCGGACCGCCCGCGCCTCGTTCAGGAGGCTGTGGCGGTGGAGATATTGCCGATGACCTCATCCGCCCAAGCCCCCGCTAACGCCGCTTCCGCTCCCGACACGTTTTTCTCCGCGCCGCTGGCCGACGCCGATCCCGAGATCGCGGCCGCGATCAAGGGTGAACTGGGCCGCCAGCGTCACGAAATTGAGCTGATCGCCTCGGAGAACATCGTCAGCCGCGCCGTGCTCGAAGCGCAGGGCTCGGTGATGACCAACAAGTATGCGGAAGGCTATCCGGGCAAGCGTTACTACGGCGGCTGCGAATGGGTCGACGTCGCGGAGAATCTCGCGATCGAGCGTGCCAAGAAGTTGTTCGGAGCGCAGTTCGCGAACGTGCAGCCGAATTCCGGCAGCCAGATGAACCAGGCCGTATTCCTGGCGTTGCTGCAGCCGGGCGATACCTTCATGGGCCTCGACCTCGCCGCCGGCGGCCATCTTACGCACGGCGCTCCGGTCAACATGTCCGGCAAGTGGTTCAAGCCCGCGCACTATACCGTGCGCCGCGAAGACCAGATCATCGACATGGATGCGGTTGCGAAGCAGGCGGAACAAGTCCGGCCGAAGCTGATCATCGCCGGCGGTTCGGCCTATTCGCGGCCGTGGGACTTCAAGCGTTTCCGCGAGATCGCCGACAGCGTCGGCGCTTATTTCCTGGTGGACATGGCGCACTTCGCGGGGCTTGTGGCCGGCGGCGCGCATGCCTCGCCAGTGCCGTATGCGCACGTCACCACCACGACGACGCACAAGTCGCTGCGCGGCCCGCGCGGCGGCCTGATCCTGTGCAACGACGAAGATATCGCCAAGAAGCTCAACTCCGCGATCTTCCCCGGCTTGCAGGGAGGCCCGCTGATGCATGTGATCGCCGCCAAGGCGGTGGCGTTCAAGGAAGCCTTGCAGCCGGATTTCAAGATCTACGCAAAGAACGTGGTCGCCAACGCCAAGGCGCTGGCGGAAACACTGCGTGGCTACGGCTTCGAGATTGTCTCGGGCGGCACCGACAATCACCTGATGCTGGTCGATCTGCGGCCGAAGGGATTGAAGGGCAATATCTCGGAGAAGGCGCTCGTGCGCGCCGGTCTCACCTGCAACAAGAATGGCATTCCATTCGACCCCGAAAAGCCATTCGTCACCTCCGGTCTGCGGCTCGGCACGCCGGCGACCACGACCCGCGGTTTTGGCATCGCCGAATTCAAGCAGGTTGGCGGCCTGATTGCCGAAGTCCTCAACGCGGTGGCGCAGTCGCCGGACGGCAACGCGCCAGGCGTCGAGGCTGCGGTGAAGGAAAAAGTCAAGGCGCTGACCGATCGCTTCCCGATCTATCAGTAAATGTGTTTCCGTCATTGCGAGCAGGCCTCGCAATGACGGCCGCATAGGATGAAACGATGCGCTGCCCAAGCTGCAACAGTCTCGATACGCAAGTGAAGGATTCGCGGCCGACCGAGGATTCCTCGGTGATCCGGCGACGGCGCGTGTGTCTTGCGTGCAACTTCCGCTTCACGACGTTCGAGCGGGTGCAGTTGCGCGAACTGACCGTGATCAAGCGTAATGGACGGCGAGTGCCGTTCGATCGCGACAAGCTGGTGCGCTCGCTGCAAATCTCACTTCGCAAGCGTCCGGTGGAATCCGAGCGCGTCGAGGAAATGGTGTCGGCCATCGTTCGTGAACTCGAAAGCGGCGGTGAGGCGGAAATCTCGTCGGAGACCATCGGCGAGGCGGTGATGGAGCATCTGCGCCAGCTCGACGACGTCGCTTATGTCCGCTTCGCATCCGTTTATCGCAATTTCCGCGAGGCGCGTGACTTCAAGACCGTGCTCGGCGAACTCTCCGGTGACGACGAGCCGCCGGCGGCGCTGGCCCGAAAATGATCTTCCGGCTGCTGGAAGATCAGTATGCCGACAAGGCGCGCGCGACCAAGGCGCTCGACCGTCGCTTTATGCATCTGGCGCTGACGCTGGGACGTCGTGGTCTCGGGCGTACCGCACCAAATCCAGCCGTTGGCGCGGTGATCGTGAAGGACGGTGTGATCGTCGGGCGCGGCTGGACACAGCCAGGCGGACGACCCCATGCCGAGCCTGACGCGTTGGCGCGGGCGGGTGAGGCGGCGCGCGGCGCCACGCTTTACGTGACGCTGGAGCCTTGTTCGCATTTTGGCAAGTCGCCGCCGTGCGTCGACGCGATCATCGCGGCCGGCATTTCGCGCGTCGTATCGGCGATCGAAGATCCCAATCCTCAGGTCGCCGGTCAGGGCCACGCGAGGCTGCGCAGCGCTGGCATCGTGGTCGATGTCGGCGCCTATGCGGACGAAGCGGCACGCGACCATGCGGGGCATTTCCACCGCATCCGCGATGGACGGCCGCACGTTATCCTCAAGCTGGCGGTGTCGCTGGACGACAAGATCGGAGCTGCGGGTGGCAAGCCGGTGGCGATCACCGGGGAGGCCGCGCGCGCCCGCGTCCACCTGTTGCGCGCGCAATGCGACGCGGTGCTGATCGGCATCGGCACCGCGCGAGCCGACGATCCGCTGTTGACCTGTCGGCTCCCCGGCATGGCGAAACGTTCGCCGGTCCGCGTGGTGCTGGATCGCGCGTTGCGCTTGTCCGGTGACAGCAAGCTGGTTCATTCCGCGCGCGAGGTGCCGCTGTGGGTGATGACGTCGGAGACGGCCGAAGCACCGGCCGCGGCGAAGCTTGGCGCGGCGGGCGTGCAGGTATTGCGGGTGAAAACGCATTCCCACGGCCTCGACCTTGCCGATGTATTGCGGACGCTGTCTGAAAAAGGGATCACCCGGCTGTTGGTCGAGGGTGGCGCGCAAGTCGCTGCCTCGTTCGTTGAAGCCGGATTGGTCGATGAAGTCTGGCTGTTGCGCGGACCGAACGAGATCGGCACGGAAGGCGTGGCCGCGCTTGGCGCATTGCCGCTCGGCGCGATCACGCAGTCGTCTTCTTTCCGGGTTCGTGCTAGCGAAAATCTGGATCGCGATACCTTCACGATTTACGAGCGAGTTTAGATGTTCACCGGGATCATCACCGACGTCGGCGAGATCGCCAGTCTCAAGCCAGTCGCGCAAGGCCAGTTGCATCGCCTGCGGATTCTGTGCCGCTACGATCAATCGACCATCGCCGATGGTGCGTCGATCGCTTGCAACGGCGTATGCCTCACTGTGGTCGCTTCCGGCGTCGAGACCGGACGAACATGGTTCGACGTCGATGCGGCCGCCGAAACGCTAAGCATGACCACCGCGCGGCACTGGCAGGTCGGGACGCGGCTGAATCTGGAGCGCGCACTGAAAATCGGCGACGAACTCGGGGGCCACATCGTCGCCGGCCATGCCGACGGCATCGCCACGATTGTGGCGCGCGACAATCTCCCGGACATGGCGCGCGTCGAATTCGATGCCCCGCGCGATCTGGCGCGTTTCATTGCCACCAAGGGATCGGTGACGCTGGATGGCGTTTCGCTGACCGTAAATACGGTAGCGGATACGCGTTTTTCGGTGCTGATCATTCCGCACACGCTTGCCGTCACCACTCTCAGCGGCTGGCAGCAAGGCTCCGAGGTCAACCTCGAGGTGGATCTGATGGCTCGCTACGCTGCGCGGCTGACGGAGATGAAATAGCCATCCAATTCAGCGGCGTGCCCGGCCATGTGCCGGACATCCACGTTTTGGCGGCATTTCCAGACGAGGACGGCCGAAACATAGGCGAACGAAGCGAGGCCGTTCTTTAAACGGCTGTGCCCGGCCAGGACGGACTTCACGGTCGGTATGTTTCTCGCTTGGCTTCCTGGGGGGCAACGACTACAAACCTCCAAAATTGTAAGTCAGCATTGACTTAACTTCCTGATCGGATCGACCCATGGCCGACGCGCGACGCGCTCCGTTGAAAGACCAGACCGATGTGCGCGGTGCGCGTGCGCTGATCGTGGAGGCGCGCTTTTATGACGATATCCAGGATGCGCTGTTGCAGGGCGCGGTGGCGGAACTGGATGCCGCCGGCTTGACGCACGATGTCGTGACCGTTCCCGGCGCGCTGGAAATTCCGGCGGCCATCGTCATCGCCTTCGATGCCGCCGAGAAAAGCGGAAAGCCTTACGATGCCGCGATCGCCCTCGGTTGCGTGGTGCGCGGCGAGACATTCCACTTCGAGATCGTCTCGATGGAATCCTCGCGCGGGCTGATGGATTTGTCTATCAACCGTCGCATTCCACTCGGGAATGGCATACTTACCGTCAACACTGACGAGCAGGCCTGGGCGCGGGCGCGGCCCGGCGATCTGAACAAGGGCGGCGATGCCGCGCGCGCGGCGCTGGCGATGTTGCGGCTTAAACGTCGCGTCAATCAGGCCTGAGCATCATGGCGGACATCAGGAAAAATCCGGCCAAGCCCAATTCCGCCAAGCCGCAGGACAAGAAAGCCAACCGGCGCGGTGCGGCGCGGCTCGCGGCGGTGCAGGCGCTCTACCAGATGGATATGGCTGGAGCGGGCATCAACGACGTCTTCGCCGAGTTCGAGAGTCATTGGATCGGCAACGAAGTCGAAGGCGAGCAATACCTGCCGGCCGAGGCAGCGTTCTTTCGCGATGTCGTCTCCGGCGTGGTGCGCGATCAGGCCAAACTCGATCCCCTGATCGACGATGCGCTGTCGCGAGGTTGGCCGCTGAAGCGGATCGATGCGATCCTGCGCGCGGTGTTGCGCGCCGGGTCTTATGAACTCGAGCACCGAAAGGACGTGCCGGCGCGTGTCGTGGTGTCGGAATATGTCGACGTCGCGCATGCTTTCGTCGAAGGCGACGAAACCGGCATGGTCAACGCCGTGCTGGACCAGATCGCACGGCAGTTCCGTAGTAGCGAATTTACGCGCTGAGCTTCATCCTCCCCGTTATTGCGAGCGCAGCGAAGCAATCCAGTCTTGCTTTATGGCTAATGGATTGCTTCGCTTCGCTCGCAATGTCGGTGTCAGGGACACGCGACGATGCCATCCGGTGAAGACGATCTGTTCGCGCGATACTTCAAGCCGCTGGCGATGACGCCCGGCGCGCTGGGATTGATCGACGACGCCGCGATCCTGCAAGCCGGCGGGGATGACATCGTGGTCACGACCGATGCGGTTGTCGCGGGCGTGCATTTCTTGCCCGACGATCCGCCGGACACGGTAGCGCGCAAGGCGTTGCGGGTGAACCTGTCCGATCTCGCCGCCAAGGGAGCTGAGCCGGCCGGCTTTGTGCTGACGCTGGCGCTGCGGGAGGTGAGTGAATCATGGCTCGCGCCGTTCGCGCATGCCCTTGGTGAGGATGCGACAGTGTTCGGCTGTCCGCTGCTTGGCGGCGACACGGTTTCGACGCCCGGGCCGGCCATGATTTCGATCACCGCCCTGGGACGGGTCCCGCCCGGCACGATGGTCCGGAGAAGCACCGCTCGGGCCGGCGACGTTGTCATGGTCAGCGGCACAATCGGCGATGCGACGCTCGGCCTCGCGATCCTCAAGGGAGAGGAGGGCGGACAGGGTGACGGCGCTGCCGCGCACGACGCGATGGTCGAGCGATATCGGGTTCCACAGCCACGCGTTGCGCTGGCACGAGCGATTCGCGATCATGCCAGCGCCGCGATGGATGTTTCCGATGGGCTGATGGGCGATCTTGCCAAGTTGTGCAGCGCTTCTGGTGTCTCGGCGGTGGTGGAAGCTACGGCTATTCCAATGTCCGCGGCGGCGCGGACCTGGCTGTCGCGTGATCCAGCTCTCCTTGCGCGGCTGGTTTCAGGTGGAGACGACTATGAAATTCTCTGTGCTGTGCCGGAGAATCGGCGGGCGGCTTTCGCGATTGCCGCACGGGCGGCAGGCGTGCCGGTGAGTGCCATCGGCCGTATAATCGAAGCCAACCACGCCCCAAAACTGGTCGACGCCGGAAACCGGGAAATCCCGCTAGAACGCCGGTCCTACAGCCATTTCTAGCGATTTCCACCCGTGATCCGGGCCTGTGCCCGATTCGGCACGGGTTCGGAAATCCTTTAAAAAACCTTTGCTTGCGACCAAGGCATCGTTGCGTGGCAGTCGCGATTTTGGCATGGTCCCGCCGATTTAAGGCCGCTCTTTGGGCAGAGTGGACCTTTTTTGCGCGGCCACCGCATATGCGGCCATGGACGCGAACAGGGGCAACGAAGAAAGAATCTGAGGAAATTCAATGACAGCATTATGGGTGATCGTGCTCTGCGGAGTACTTTCAATCGTCTACGCCATCTGGGCGACCTCGTCGGTGTTGGGAGCCGACGCCGGCAACGCGCGGATGCAGGAAATCGCGGGCGCGGTGCGTGAAGGCGCTCAAGCCTATCTGCGGCGGCAGTATGCCACGATCGGTGTCGTCGGCATCGTCATCTTCGCCCTGCTGGCCTATTTCCTCGGTGTTCTGGTTGCGGTTGGCTTCGCTATCGGCGCCATCCTCTCCGGAGCAGCGGGCTTCATCGGGATGAACGTCTCGGTTCGGGCCAACGTGCGTACCGCGCAGGCGGCGACCAAGTCGCTGGCCGGAGGCCTTGAACTCGCGTTCAAGGCGGGCGCGATCACCGGCCTGCTGGTGGCCGGTCTGGCGCTGCTCGGCGTCACGCTGTACTTCATGTACCTGACCCACGGCGCGGGTCACGCCGCCAACAGCCGCACGGTGGTTGATGCCCTCGTGGCGCTCGGCTTCGGCGCATCGCTGATCTCGATCTTCGCCCGTCTCGGCGGCGGCATCTTCACCAAGGGTGCGGACGTCGGCGGCGACCTCGTCGGCAAGGTGGAAGCCGGCATTCCGGAAGATGATCCACGCAACCCTGCGACCATTGCCGACAACGTCGGCGACAACGTCGGTGATTGCGCCGGTATGGCTGCCGACCTGTTTGAAACCTACGCGGTGACTGCGGTTGCCACCATGGTTCTCGCGGCGATCTTCTTCGCGACCTCGCCGCTGCTGGTGAACATGATGACCTTGCCGCTCGCCATTGGCGGCATCTGCATCATCACCTCGATCATCGGCACCTTCTTCGTCAAGCTCGGAGCGAGCCAGTCGATCATGGGCGCGCTTTACAAGGGCCTGATCGCTACGGGTATCCTGTCGCTCATCGGCGTCGGTCTGGTGATCCACTGGCTGGTCGGCTTCGGCCCGCTGGCGGGCGTGAAGTACACCGGCATGGCGCTTTTCGAGTGCGGCATCGTCGGGCTCGTGGTCACCGGCCTGATCATCTGGATCACCGAGTACTACACCGGCACCGACTATCGTCCGGTGAAGTCCATCGCTCAGGCGTCAGTTACCGGTCACGGCACCAACGTCATCCAGGGTCTGGCTATCTCGATGGAAGCGACCGCGCTGCCCGCGATCGTCATCATCGCCGGCATTCTGGTGACCTACAGCCTCGCGGGTCTGTTCGGCATTGCGATTGCCACCACAACCATGTTGGCGCTGGCCGGTATGATCGTTGCGCTCGACGCCTTCGGTCCGGTCACCGATAACGCCGGCGGCATCGCCGAAATGGCCGGCTTGCCGAAGGAAGTGCGCAAGTCCACCGACGCGCTCGACGCGGTCGGCAACACGACGAAGGCGGTGACCAAGGGCTACGCGATCGGCTCCGC
The DNA here is from genome assembly GCA_963204905.1 of Pseudomonadota bacterium. Classification (GTDB taxonomy): domain Bacteria; phylum Pseudomonadota; class Alphaproteobacteria; order Rhizobiales; family Xanthobacteraceae; genus 62-47. The sequence goes on along the minus strand of CAUJJN010000306.1, from coordinate 3,765 downwards.
TGGTCTCGGCGCGCTGGTGCTGTTCGCCGCCTACAATGAAGACCTCAAGTTCTTCATCGCGGACTCGGCCAAGCATCCGTACTTCCAGGGCGTCGCCCCCGACTTCTCGCTGAACAACCCTTACGTCGTGGTCGGCCTGCTGTTCGGCGGTCTGCTGCCGTACCTGTTCGGCGCGATGGGCATGACGGCGGTGGGTCGTGCCGCCGGTGCGATCGTCGAGGAAGTGCGTCGTCAGTTCCGCGCCAAGCCGGGCATCATGCAGGGCACCGACAAGCCGGATTACGGCAAGGCGGTCGACCTGCTGACCAAGGCCGCGATCAAGGAAATGATCATTCCGTCGCTGCTGCCGGTGCTGTCGCCGATCGTGGTCTACTTTGCGATCTACTTCATCGCGGGTGGTGGCGCGGCCGGCAAGTCGGCGGCGTTCTCGGCGGTTGGCGCGATGCTGCTGGGCGTCATCGTCACTGGCCTGTTCGTCGCGATCTCGATGACCTCGGGTGGCGGCGCTTGGGACAACGCCAAGAAGTACATCGAGGACGGTCATCATGGTGGCAAGGGCTCGGACGCGCACAAGGCGGCCGTGACTGGCGACACCGTCGGCGATCCCTACAAGGATACGGCCGGTCCCGCCGTGAATCCGATGATCAAGATCACCAACATCGTGGCATTGTTGCTGCTGGCGGTCCTGGCGCACTGATCGCTACAAGATCGAAACGAAAACCCCGCGGTGTGAGCCGCGGGGTTTTTGTTTGCGTTCGGTGGGGGCAGTCAGCGACGGTTGAATGAACCGCGCGTGCGGCTACATTATCTACCGCCAATCAGCCGAAACAGCGGCGCAAGATAGCTGATCTCCTGACCGCCGCTCGCGGTGGTGCGGCTGATGAAGTCGAAGATCTTTCCGTCCTTCATGCCGTAATTGGCAAGCCGGATGACCTGACGGTTCTTGTCGAAATAGATCGCGATCACGCGCTGGTCGGTTACTTGCTGCGGCATGAACGCGACGGCGCGTTCGGTGCGTTGCGAGATGTAATAGAACACCTCGCCATTCAACGTCGCGACGGTGGAGGGCGTTCCCATCACGATCAGGACCTGATCCTGGCTGGCGCCGATGGGGATTTGCTCCAGCGCGCCCGGCGGCAGGATATAGCCCTTCTGGAACTGCTCGCCGCCGCAGCCGCTAAGGCTTGCGCCCGCCAGGATGATTGCGATGGCGGCGCCAATGCCACGCCAGCGTGCGGCGCGACCGCGCGTTCTTTCGTTCCGATTACGGTTTGTCATGCGGAAGTGAGCCCCGTCCCCTTGCATCGTATAGGCCGTTGACGTACCGGGCTGAACCGGCGATTTCAAGGTGGGCGCGTGCCCGTGTCGGATGTATGGAACCTATGACGATCTGGCCGTTCAAATCCCTTGTCCGACCCCGCTCCGGTTCGGAAGGCACCATTGGCACCATCTATGGCATGATCGTGACGAGGGCGCGAGAGCCGGCCTTCTATAATGGCTATGGCGTCCCAGATACGGTGGACGGCCGCTTCGATCTGGTGGTGCTCCATTTGTGGATGGCGTTGAGCTGCCTGCGCACGACAGCTGATCCGCAGAAGCTGGCCCAAGGTCTGTTCGACCATTTCTGCGCAGATATGGACGCCAATCTCCGTGAGATGGGGGTTGGCGATATGGCGGTTCCCAAGCGGATGCAGGCGTTCGGACAGGCATTTTACGGACGGTCGGCAGCGTATGACGCGGCGGTCGCGGAAGGTCATGAGGCCTTGGCGCGGGCGCTCGACAAGAACGTCTACAATGGACGGAATTTCGAACAGGCGCGGCGGTTGGCGGGTTATGTCGAAGCTTCCATTGCGAGGCTGGCGTCGATCGATATCGCGACGTTGACCGAGGATCGTCAGCCGTTCGCCACGCTCGTTTCTCACTGAGGAAAAGCTTCATGGCTCACCCCACACGCTCTCCAGCTACTGATCCATGGCCGTGGCCGGTCCATGTCGATCAGATTCCGGAAACCGGTTTGCAGGTCGCTGTCGAGACGACCGAGGCCCAGCGGGCCGCGCTTGCCGTCATGGCTGGCTTGCGCGATGTCACGCGCGCCGCCGCGGCGTTCGAATTGTCCCATGCCGGAAGCGGCAAGGTGCACGTTACTGGCCGGGTGACGGCGCGGGTCGGGCAAACCTGTGTCGTGACGCTAGATCCGGTCGACAGCGACATCAATGAGCCGGTCGATCTGATGTTCGCGCCGGAAGAAGATATTCCGCGCTTGTCGTCCACAGTCGATAATGAGATCGAATCCGAGGATGTTCCCGATTCTCCCGAACCGATCACCAATGGTGTGATTGATCTGGGCCGGGTCGCGACCGATGTGTTGTTCTTGGGAATCGATCCCTATCCACGGAAGCCCGACGCGGTTTTTGAACAACCGGTGGCTGCGGCTGATCCGGAGGACCACCCCTTTGCTGCGCTGAAGGCTTTGAAAAACGGGCAAAAACCTTCCGATACGGACTGATACGGCATGGTGGCGCGTGACACGGTGGGGTCTTTCAAACGTGGCGGGGATTGCCGGATGCGATTGATTCTTTCAAAACCACCCCGGGTTCCGTTTGTTGGGTCAAGATGTTGTATCGGGGGCGTGACACGCTATTGTCGCGCTTGGTAGGGTGCGGCGCAGTGGGAGCCGTCGGGCGATCGCCGCAGCGATTGTGATCAATGCTTTCGTAGCCCGCAAAATGCATGGTTTCCGGGACCTCTATGGCCAAGAAAGTTCGAATTGCGCTTGACGCCATGGGTGGCGATGTCGGCCCGTCCGCCATCATTCCCGGCGCGGCCATCTCTCTGACCCGGCATCCCGACAGCGAATTCGTGCTGTTCGGCAACAGCGCGGCGATCGAGCCGCTGCTGGCGGCTCGTCCGGCGCTCAAGGCGGTGTCGCGCGTGGTTCATACCGACGTGACAGTCAGCATGAAGGACAAGCCGAGCCAGGCATTGCGGCACGGCCGCAAGAATTCCTCGATGTGGCTGGCGATCGATGCAGTGAAGACCGGGGAGGCCGATGTCGCGGTTTCGGCCGGCAACACCGGCGCGCTGATGGCGATGTCGCGCTTCCACTTGAAGATGTTGCCCGGCGTCGATCGTCCGGCAATCGCGGCGGTCTGGCCGACAGTGCGCGGCGATTCCGTGGTCCTCGATCTCGGTGCCACTATCGGCGGGGACGCCCACCACCTGATGGCGCTGGCGGTGATGGGCAGCGCCATGGCGCGCGTGCTGTTCGACATCGAGCGGCCGACCGTCGGCCTGCTCAATATAGGTGTTGAGGAAGTCAAGGGCGGCGAGGAAATTCGCGAGGCGGCGGAGCTGCTGCGCGCGATGAAGGCGCCGCAATTCGAGTTCATCGGCTTCGTCGAGGGCGACGGCATTGGCCGCGGTGACGCCGACGTCATCGTCTCCGAAGGGTTTTCCGGCAATATCGCGCTGAAGGCTGCCGAGGGCACAGCGCGGCAGATGAGCGAATTCCTGCGCTCCGCCATGAAGCGGACCTGGCGGGCCAAGCTCGGTTATCTCCTGGCGCGGAATGCGTTCAAGGCGTTGCGCGACAAGCTCGACCCCAGCAAATCCAATGGCGGCGTGTTCCTCGGGCTCAATGGGGTGGTGGTCAAAAGTCACGGCGGCACCGATGCCGAAGGCTTTGCCTATGCCGTCGATGTTGGCTATGAGATGGTCCGCTACGATCTCCTCACCAAGATCAATCAGATGCTCAACCGCGATGGC
>CAUJJN010000305.1 GCA_963204905.1 Pseudomonadota bacterium | reverse complement strand
GCCGGTGTCGAAGGCTCGATCGTGGTCGGCAAGGTCCTCGAGAACAAGTCGGAGACCTTCGGCTTCGACGCGCAGAACGAGGACTATGTCGATCTCGTCGCCAAGGGCATCGTCGACCCGGCCAAGGTCGTGCGCACTGCGCTTCAGGATGCGGCCTCCGTCGCCGGCCTGCTGGTGACGACCGAAGCGATGGTCGCCGAACTGCCGAAGGATCCGGCGCCCGCAATGCCCGCGGGTGGTGGCATGGGCGGAATGGGTGGCATGGGCGGAATGGGCTTCTGAGCACCTCTCCGATCTATTTCCACGAAATGCGAAGGCCGCCCTCGGGCGGCCTTTTGCTTGTGACCTCCTATCAATCGATCCGACCGCTCCTGCGGCAGATGAGCGCGACAAACTCCATTTCGGATTCCGACGCTCATGCACTAAACTCTCGGCGTTCACTCCAAGAGAGACATTCTCATGCGCGCGATTTCTGCCTGTCTGCTCGGTCTGATGGTAACGGCTGCCGGACCAGCGATGGCCCAAAACAAAACCAACGCGAAATCGCCGCCGGCCTCGGCCAACGAGACGCGGTACTTCACGTCGATCGATGGCCTGATGGACGGCAATGCCGATGTGATTCTCCGGGAGACCTATCAGGGCAAGACGGTCACCTCGGCGGTGCTCGACGTGTGCTATCCCGCCGCCAAAGGCTCCGACCGCAAGGATCGCTTCGTTGCCAATCTTGCCGTCAACGGCCAGACCATGACCGGCACCACCCAGAGCATCGGCGACAAACTGCCGGTCTCGGTAAACCTGACGCGGAAGCAGACTGGCGACACTTACGAATTCAAGGGGCAGATTCGCGTCGGACAGACCGTCAACAACGTCGTCTCCACCGACAACGCCGATCTGAGCGAAAAGGAATTCCGCGAAAACCAGACCAATGATGACGGCATCGTTCCCGCGCCAAGGGATTTCACACAGGTCTCTCCGGAAGCCATTGCCGTAAAGGTCAAACTCGATAGCGCAGCCCAATTTTTGAAGCATCTCAAGAGCCAGAACGTCGGGATTGCGGTCAACAGCATGGCCATCTCGTGCGAGTCCCTCCGCAGCGGTCAAATGACGTTCAATCTCAGTGTCGATCCGCAGCGCGCCGCCGATGTGCTCGTTAACGTCAAAACTCAACCGGGCGTCACCGGCGCAGGCTGGACCAGTGGGCTATTTGACATGGAGCGCACCATTCGCTTTGCGGCGGCGGATTGGCTGGATGGTGGCAAGCCCAATCGCGACAAGCTGGCGACGGCGCTTGGGACGGCGGCGGCAAAAGTCCTGTCCGCCCAGTTGGCGTCTTCGTCATGGAGCGACGTCACCGGCAAACTGAGGCTAGTGCTGAAACGGCCCAGCGATATGTTTACCGAACTCGCCCTGACTGAAACCATCGAACTGAATGCCATGATCGCCCCCGACCAGCCCGGCGCATTCGAACATTTGATGCTCTGGGTCAGCGCACCATCGATCACCACCACCGACGAATCATCGCCACCGAAGCTGAACCTGATCGACAGCAACGCTGATGATGATGAGGGCGATCAGAACGACGAATACGGAATCGTCGATGCCCTCGCGAAAGAGTTCAAGGCGCAGCGTTGGGACATTGAGAATACCGTGTGGAAATAGCGGGCGAGGACCCTTTCTCTCGTGCGCACGCATTCATCGCGCTTGCGCATGATCGATCAAGCCAAACACCCTTCAATTGGTGTTCAGGTGAAACCGCAATGTTGTCCGCCCCTTGAAGGTGACATAGTCGCCCTTCCGCGCCCAGGTCGTTGCGTCAGTCAATTCCGCCAACAATGCATCATCCATCTGCCCTTGCACTGTTGTGCATGACCGATTGTCCATCGCTCCGGGAACAAAGATCACCGTATTACCGGCAACCGAGAACTGTCCAACCCCGCCCTTGCACCATAGCTCGAGCCGGACTTCGCCTCGGTCACCGATCTCGAGATTCGGTATCCGCTTGGAGCCCGGCTGTGGCGACGCATCGAGCGTCATCTCCAATCCGAACGGAAACTGCTCCCCGGCCTGCGCTGGAGTGAGGCCACAACCGACGCCAAGCAGGATCGCCACCGCCAACGCGGTCCTGAAATGAGCAGCTATCATCTCGCCTCACACTGAATCCATCGCGATAGGGATACGGACCACCCTCGCTGGTCAAGTGCGGCACCGCAAGAGGCGGACAAGAGAGCATCCCCCAAAAGAAAGTCCCCGCAGCCTACCCTGCGGGGACCTTGTTGCATCCGCGCTACCGCTACTTCAAGACCATGGCGGTGAACGGATAGACGTAAGCCTGCAGCATCACGAACAGGCCGACAAGGCAGGCCAGCGCGATCGAATGCTTGAAGACGAAGCGCAGGATACTGCCTTCATGCCCGTACCAGTTGGTCGCCGTCGAGGCCACGACGATCGACTGCGCGTCGATCATCTTGCCCATGACGCCACCGGATGAGTTGGCGGCGCTCATCAGGATCGGCGACAGACCGAGTTGTTCCGACGTGATCTTTTGCAGATTGCCGAACAGCACGTTTGATGCGGTATCCGAACCGGTCAACGCCACGCCCAACCAACCCAACAACGTTCCAAAGAACGGGTAGAGTACCCCGGTCGCCGCGAAGGCGAGGCCGAGCGTCGCATCGATTCCGGACAGCCGGGTCAGCGTGCCGATCGCCAGCATCGCCGAGATCGTGATCAGCGACACCGCGCAGATCCGGATGGTGTTGCCGTAGACCGCAATGATCCTGGCGGGCGAGAAGCCCATCACAAAACCGGAGATAATCGCGGCAATCAGCATTCCGGTGCCAGTAAACGACATATACTGGAACGAGAACACGGCAGCTTCGGGCGTCGGCTTGGCAACGATCGGAGCGACCTTGTTGATCATGTTGTGCAGCTCCGGAACAGCATAGTTCCAGGTGAAGATCGGATTGACCGCAGCCTTGAACCATCCGGTCCCCCAGATCAGCAGCACGGCGCAGACAATGATCCACGGCAGCACCGACGACCAGACCTCGGCCCGGGTCAGCTTCGGCAGTGTCGTGCTTTTGTCCGGCTTGGCCAGATCGGCGGAGATATCGTGGCCGCGCAGTGCCGGCGAGGTCCACAACGTCTTCGGTTGCCAAACTCGCAGGAACAAGATCAGGCATCCCATCGAAACCAGCGAGGCGCCGATGTCGACGATCCAAGGGTTGATGTAGTTCGAGATCAGGAACTGCGGGATCGCGAATGACACGCCAGTCACCAGAATGGCTGGCCAGACCTCCTTCATCCCCTTCCATCCGGCGAACGCCCAGATCACCCAGAACGGCACGATCAGCGAGAAGATCGGCAACTGTCGTCCGACCATGGCGCCGAGCAGATAGGGATCGAGGCCGGTCACGGAAGCCAGCCCCTGGATTGGCGTGCCCAGCGCACCGTATGCGACCGGCGCGGTGTTGGCGATCAGCGACAGACCGGATGCGGCGAGCGGCGAGAAGCCGAGGCCGATCAAAATGGCGCCGGTGATCGCCACCGGCGTTCCGAAACCGGATGCGCCCTCAAAAAAGGCCCCGAACGAAAACGCGATCAACAATATCTGGATTCGCCGGTCTGTTGTTACGCTGCCGATCGCGCGTTGTAACGTCTCGAACCGTCCCGACGCCAAGGTCAGCTGGTACATGAAGATGACGTTGAGGACGATCCAGCCGATCGGAAAGAAGCCGATCACAACGCCCAGAATGGAGGCGCGGATCGACAGGTTCGCCGGCATGGTGAAAACGAAGATCGCTATCAGATTGGCGACGATCAGCGCTGTGATCGCCGCGATATGCGCCTTGACTTTGCCGCTGGCAATCAGCGCCAGCAGTGTGATCACCGGTATTGCGGCGGCGATCGTCGACAAGGCCGCATTGCCGAATGGATTGTAGACCTGATTCCACATGGTCGTTGCCCCACCCTTTATTCGTTATTCGTTTGACAGAACGTGCCACCAGTGCCGGTCAGCGAGGTCGTCGCGACCGGCCTAACGGCTTGTTGATTTCAGAGAGATTGCGTGGCGGATACCGTCCGGATAACGCTGCCTCCCCACATTTGAGAGACCGGGAAGCCGGTCGCTAAGTACCTATGCTAGAAGCAAACCCGCATCCGCGACAAGACAACGCAGCGACCGATTGTCCCGGAACTTCTCAAGCGAATTCCGGACAAAAGTATTTTCTCTAAACAAATCAACGGATTACCTGGAGTGAAATAGCTGTGCAGAATTTGGGCAAGACACTCACCATCGTATGGCGCCTCGCCGCACCCTACTTTCGCTCCGAAGACAAATGGCCCGGCCGAATCCTGCTCGCCATCGTGATCGCCATCGAACTGGCTATCGTCGCCATCAATGTCTTGCTGAACCAGTGGTACCAGCGCTTCTACAATGCGCTCCAGGAGCGAAACTGGGATACGTTCGTTTCGGAACTGACCTACTTCGTGATCATCGCCGCGATCTTTATCGTTCTGGCCGTCTATCAGCTCTATCTCAACCAGTGGCTCCAGATTCGCTGGCGCGCCTGGATGACCCGCCGGTATCTCGGTGAATGGCTGCATGATGCCAATCACTATCGGATGCAATTGTTAGGCGACGCCGCCGACAATCCTGATCAGCGCGTCACCGATGACGTCAAACTATTCGTCGAACGCACTTTGAGCGTTGGAGTCGGTCTGCTGTCGTCCATCGTAACGCTGGGGTCGTTCGTGGTGATCCTTTGGGGATTGTCGGCGTCGGCGCCACTGCACCTGTTCGGCCAGGCTTACGACATTCCGGGGTATCTGGTGTGGGGCGCGCTCATCTACGCCATCATCGGCACCATTCTTACACATCTGGTCGGCCGCCCTTTAATCCAACTCGATTTCATGCAGCAGCGCTACGAAGCCGATTTTCGTTTCAATCTCGTGCGCGTCCGCGAGAACGCCGAGCAGATCGCCCTGCTGCGCGGTGAGGCCGCTGAACGTCATCAGTTGCAGAACCGCTTCAGGCTGGTGGTGGACAACTGGATTGCGATCATGATCCGGACCAAGAAGGTCACCGCGTTCACCGCAAGTTATTCCCAGGCCTCGACAGTGTTTCCGTTCATCCTGGTGGCGCCTGCCTACTTCGCCGGCAAGATTCAACTCGGCGAGATGATGCAAACCGCGAGCGCATTCGGCAGTGTGCAGGGCGCGCTCTCGTTCTTTGTTACCGCCTATCGTACCCTGGCCGAGTGGCGCGCCGTCGTCAGCCGCCTCGACGGTTTCGAGGCTGCCATCGCCCACGCGGCGGCGTTGCCCAACGAGCCAGGCCGGATCGTTCACGCCGCAGCCAAAGATGGGACAATTGCCCTCGAAGACCTTCTGCTGCAATTGCCGAACGGCAAGCTAATGGTCGCCGCCCGGGCGCTCCGCCTTCGAACCGGCGAAGCGACGCTCATCAAGGGGCCGTCGGGCTCGGGCAAATCGACGCTGTTTCGTGCCATCGGCGGCATCTGGCCGTTCGGAACCGGCACGATCCGGCTTCCTGCAAACGCCCGGCTAATGTTCCTGCCGCAACGCCCCTACTTTCCAGTCGGCTCGTTAAAAGCCGCCGTCGCCTATCCCGCCGAACCCGAAACGTTCGATGACGAAGCGATTCGCACCGCGATCCAGACCATGGGACTGCCCGATTTGGCGGACCGTCTTGGCGAGGAAGCGCACTGGAACGCACAGCTCTCGCTCGGCGAACAGCAGCGGCTCGGGCTTGCGCGCGCGCTTTTGGCAAAACCGGACTACTTGTTCCTCGACGAAGCCACGGCCTCGCTCGACGAGGCCGCCGAAGCCAGATTTTACCGGATTCTCGCCGAGAAACTTCCTGCGACCACCATTGTTTCGATCGGGCATCGCGGAACACTCGGAGCTCTTCATGCGCGCGAGATCGTTCTCACGCCCGGCGAATCCGCGGCTCTTCCCTACACGGTCGAAAGCGACGGGAGCCGCACGTAAGGGGCAGCAATCATGCCAAAAGAAAAGGGCGGCAAACATGCCGCCCCTTTCCGTCGCTTGTTCGGGAACGTTATTTCAGATTGGTCATCGCCGTCAGATCGGCTGAGAGCTTGACGATACCGGTGGCGCCGCACCACTTCGAACCGGCAGCCGTCGCGGTGAAGTCGCCGGTGAAGAGATTGCAGTCAGCCTTCGAGAGGCTGGTGTCGGAATAGCGGAAGTCGAGGGTGAACACCTTGTAGGTGAAGCCGATGCCGACATTCCAGGTGTTGTAATCGGCGAACTTGACGTTGCCATAGAAGGCATCCGACGTGCCGAGCCACTGACGGCCGAATTCGCCCGACAGGTACATTCCCACGCCGCTGCTG
>CAUJJN010000304.1 GCA_963204905.1 Pseudomonadota bacterium | reverse complement strand
ATCACGATGGCGGCCGGCGCCGGATAGGCCAGCCTGCCGTTCGGCGAATCCACCTCGATCCGCCGCAGATGCGGATGCTTGGACAGATCGTCCATGCTGTTGACCTCGGCGAACGCGATGTCGGCCTTGTCGAGCCGTTGCAGCAGCATGTCGCGGGTCATCGAGCCGAATGCCTCGCCGACGAGGCGATCGGTCAGGTCGCGATGCCGAACCCGCTCGACCATGTTGGCGAGGCGCGGATCGTCGGGCAGCGCCGGCTGCTCCATCACGTCGGCGCACAGCTTCTTCCACTCGCGCTCGTTCTGAATCGAGATCAGGATATCCTTGCCGTCCTTTGACGTGAAAACGCCGTAGGGCGCGATCGAGGGATGCGCGAGGCCGATACGCTTCGGCGATTTGCCGGCCTCGGCCGCGAGCAGCGGCACTGTGAGCCAGTCCGCCATCACGTCGAACATCGAGATGCGGATGTCCGCGCCCTTGCCGGAGATCGAGCGGCTGATCAACGCTTCGAGGATCGCGGCGTGCGCGGTCGCGCCGGTGGCGATATCGACGATGGAGAGGCCGACGCGCGACGCGCTCTCCGGTCCGCCGGTGATCGAGGCGAGGCCGCTCTCCGCCTGGATCAGGAGATCGTAGGCCTTGCGGTTGGCATAGGGGCCGTCGTCGCCGTAACCGGAGATGGTGCAGATGACGAGGCGCGGATAATCCTGGCGCAGCCGCTCGCGCGAAAAGCCAAGCTTGTCCATCGCGCCTGGTTTGAGATTTTGCAGCAGCACGTCGGCGCCGGCGATCAGCGTCTCAAGTTCCTTGCGTCCGGCGTCGGTGGCGAGGTCGACGACGGCAGAGTCCTTGCCGCGATTGAGCCAGACGAAATAGCTGCTCTGGCCCTTGGCGAAGGCATCGTAGCCGCGGGCGAAATCGCCCTCGGGGCGTTCGATCTTGATGACATGCGCGCCGGCGTCGGCCAGGCGCGAGCTACAGAACGGCGCCGCCACCGCCTGCTCGACGGCGATGACGGTGAGGCCTTCAAGCGGAAGCGTCATGTCGAAAAATTCCGTTTGCGTGCTTTGAGAGGAAATCGGACGTTTGGTCATTGCCGGGGTTGACCCGGCAATCCATCTTTTTTGAAGAGGGCCTGTTCGGACGGATGATGGATGCCCGGATCAAGTCCGGGCATGACGCGGAAATTGTATCTCCCGCCTCGATCATCATCGCAGTCATCCTCAATACGAACGCGGCATGCCGAGCACATGCTCGGCGAGATGCGACAGGATCAGGTTGGTCGAGATCGGCGCGACCGAGTAAAGCCGCGTTTCACGGAACTTGCGCTCGATATCGTATTCCTCGGCGAAGCCGAAGCCGCCGTGGGTCTGGATCGCGGCGTTGGCTGCTTCGAACGATGCATCCGCCGCCAGCATCTTCGCCATGTTGGCTTCGGCGCCGCAGTTCATGCCCGCCTCGTAGAGGCGAGTGGCCTCGCGCACCATCAGTTCAGCGGCGCGCATCGCGGCGTAAGCCTTGGCTATCGGAAACTGGATGCCCTGGTTCTGGCCGATCGGACGGCCGAACACCACGCGGTCCTTGGCGTAGTTGGTGGCCTTGTCGATGAACCACTTGGCGTCGCCGACGCATTCGGCGGCGATGAGGATGCGCTCGGCGTTCATGCCGGACAGGATGTAGCGAAAACCCTTGCCTTCCTCGCCGATGAGGTTTTCCGCCGGCACCTTCATGTTGTCGAAGAACACTTCGGTGGTGGCGTGGTTCATCATGGTGCGGATCGGGCGGATGGTCAGGCCGTTGCCCTTGGCTTCGCGCATGTCGACGATGAAGACCGACAGGCCTTCGGTGCGTTTCTGCACCTGATCCTTTGGCGTGGTGCGCACCAGCAGGATCATCAGGTCGGAATGTTCGGCGCGGCTGGTCCATATCTTCTGGCCGTTGACGACGTAGTGATCGCCGTCGCGGCGCGCGGTGGTCTTCAGCGAGGTGGTATCGGTGCCGCTGGTCGGCTCGGTGACGCCGAACGCCTGCAAGCGCAATTCGCCGCTGGCGATCTTCGGCAGCCATTTGGCTTTCTGTTCGTCGGAGCCGTGACGCAGCAGAGTACCCATCGTGTACATCTGGGCGTGGCAGCCGCCGCCGTTGCAGCCGGCGCGCTGGATTTCCTCAAGCACCGCCGCCGCCGCCGACAGCTTGAGGCCGGAGCCGCCGTATTCCTCGGGCACCAGCACCGAGAGATATCCCGCTTCCGTCAGCGCATCGACGAAAGCCTTTGGGTAGGCCATTTCGCGATCGAGCTTGCGCCAGTATTCACCGGGGAATTGGGCGCAGAGCTTGGCGACGGCCTCGCGGATATCTGTGTAATCTTCGGTGCTCACGGTTTCCTCGATTGGCTGGCGGTATTGATTGGCGCTTGTCGCGCGCGCCATGCAGCTAACGGTTTTGATGGCGTTTCGCCAATACATTTATGCTGGGGCGATAGATCGAAAAGCGATGGCCGGCGGCGCGGGTGCGCCACCGGCCATGTCGTCGTGCAGCGCCGGAAATCAGGATAGCCGGACGGGCAGGGACTCGTAGCCCTTCACGAAACTGGAATAGATTCGCTTCGGCTCGCCGACCACTTCGACGTTGTCGAAGCGTTGCAGCATTTCCTCCCAGAGGATGCGCAGCTGCAATTCAGCGAGTCGCATTCCGACGCAGCGATGGATGCCGAAGCCGAACGACATATGCGTCTTCGGCCGCGCCCGGTCGATGATGAACTCGTTGGGGCGTTCGATCACTTCGTCGTCGCGATTGCCGGAGACGTACCACATCACGACGCGGTCGCCCTTGCGGATCGTCTTGCCGCCGATCTCGGTGTCGACAAGCGCGGTGCGCCGCATATGCGCCAGCGGCGTCTGCCAGCGGATCACTTCCGGCACCATCGTTTCGATCAGGGCCGGATTGGCGCGCAGCTTGGCGTATTCGTTGGGGAACTCGTTGAGCGCCAGCACCGAGAGATATCCCGCTTCCGTCAGCGCATCGACGAAAGCCTTTGGGTAGGCCATTTCGCGATCGAGCTTGCGCCAGTATTCACCGGGGAATTGGGCGCAGAGCTTGGCGACG
>CAUJJN010000303.1 GCA_963204905.1 Pseudomonadota bacterium | reverse complement strand
GCGAGCAGGATCGGCTTGCTGTGGCGGCCGAGCTGTTGCCACGTCAGTTGCTCGACCAATTCCTCCAACGTGCCGATGCCGCCAGGCAGCGCGACGAACGCGTCGGAGCGCTCGAACATCAGCCGCTTGCGCTCGTGCATGTCGTGGGTGACGATCATCTCCTGGACGCCGGCCATCGCGTGCTCGCGCTTCACCAGGAAGTCCGGAATGATGCCGGTGACCATCCCGCCGTGCTCCAGCGTCGCCGCGGCGACCGCGCCCATCAGCCCGATCGAGCCGCCGCCATAGACGAGGCCGACGCCGCTCTCGGCGAGCGCCTTCCCGAAAGCGTGGGCTGCTTCGACGAAGTGGGGATTGGTACCGGGGCCTGAGCCGCAATAGACGCAAACGGTTTTGATATCAGTCATGTGATTCATGTGGCATCGGCCCGTGACAGCGTCAAGACGCGGGAGGTGCAGGAGGCCGGTCTGGGGCCGCTGACCGCAGTTTGAACCTGCCGCAACCGCCGCGAGCGATAAAAGAATCTTCCGGCGAGGGTGCGGTGGGCAGCTAAACCCTCTATATGACACCTCGATTGCAAACTCTTTGGCAAACGGCGGCGACCAGGCTCGCCGCCGTTTGCGTCAGGCTGATGAATGGCTTCCCCGCACCCCACGTCAGGTCCAGAATCGTCGCCGCAGGCCGCGGCGGACGGGAGTGCGTCGCTGGTCCGAACGCTGGTGAACCTGTGGCCGCATATCTGGCCGGGGGATCGCGCTGACCTGAAATGGCGCGTGGTGTGGTCGCTGGTCTTGTTGCTGCTGGCGAAGCTTGCCACGCTGTCGGTTCCGTTTACGTTCAAATGGGCCATCGATGCCCTGACGGGCGCCGATACCGCGCCGGTTCAGCCGTCGAACTGGATGTTGTGGCTGATCGCGTCGCCGCTGCTGATGACCGCGACTTACGGCGCTGGGCGCATTTTGATGGCGCTGCTAACGCAATGGCGTGACGGCATCTTTGCCAAGGTGGCGATGCACGCGGTGCGGCGGCTGGCCTATCTGACCTTCGTGCACATGCACGAGCTGTCGCTCCGCTTCCATCTCGAACGCCGGACCGGCGGGCTCACGCGGGTGCTGGAGCGCGGTCGTCTCGGCATCGAAGTCATCGTCCGCATGGTGATCCTGCAACTGGTGCCCACCATTGTGGAGGTCACGCTGCTGACGGCCGTGCTGCTGTGGCAGTTCGACTGGCGCTACGTGCTGGTGACGCTGATCACCGTCGTGATCTACATGTGGTTCACCTACCTCGCGACGGAGTGGCGCATCGATATTCGCCGCCGCATGAACGACTCCGACACCGAGGCCAACACCAAGGCGATCGACTCGCTGCTCAACTACGAGACGGTGAAGTATTTCAGTGCCGAGGCGCGGGAAGCCGCGCGTTACGACCGCTCCATGGAGCGTTACGAGCGCGCCAGCGTCAAGACCTACACATCGTTGGCGGTGCTCAATATCGGGCAGAATGTGATCTTCACCATCGGCCTGACGGCGACGATGCTGATGTGCGCCATCGGCGTGCGCAACGGCACCAACACCGTCGGCGATTTTGTCATGATCAACGCCATGATGATCCAGCTCTACCAGCCGCTGAATTTCATGGGCATGGTCTATCGCGAGATCAAGCAGGCGGTGATCGATATTGAAAAGATGTTCGGGATGCTCGCGCGCAACCCGGAAGTGAAGGATTTGCCGGGTGCGAAAGCGCTGGTTGTCACCAACGGGCGCGTGCAGTTCGACGACGTGCATTTCGCCTACGATCCGGACCGGAAGATTTTGCAGGGGCTGAGCTTTGAGGTGCCGGCCGGCAAGACGGTCGCCATCGTCGGCCCGTCCGGCGCTGGCAAGTCCACCATCTTGCGCCTGCTGTTCCGGCTCTATGAGGTGTCGGGCGGCCGCATCCTGATCGATGGGCAGGACATCCGCGAGGTGACGCAGAGTTCGCTGCGCGCGTCCATCGGCATGGTCCCGCAGGACACCGTGCTGTTCAACGACACCATTCGCTACAACATCCGCTATGGGCGCTGGGAGGCGACCGACGCCGAAGTGGAGGAGGCCGCCCGGCTGGCGCAAATCGACGCCTTCATCCGCCGCTCGCCGCAAGGTTACGAAACCGAAGTCGGCGAACGCGGCTTAAAGCTTTCCGGCGGCGAGAAGCAGCGTGTGGCGATCGCGCGCACCATTCTCAAGGGGCCGCCGATCCTCGTTCTGGACGAGGCAACTTCGGCGCTCGACAGCCATACCGAGCGGGAAATTCAGGACGCGCTGGAAGGTGTGTCGCGTGGCCGCACGTCGCTGGTGATCGCGCATCGGCTGTCCACGATCGTCGGCGCCGACGAGATCATCGTGCTGGATCGCGGCCGCATCGTCGAGCGCGGCACCCACGCCGAATTGCTGGCGAAAAGCGGGCTCTATGCCAGCATGTGGAACCGGCAACGCGAAGCCGAACAGGCGCGCGAGCGGCTGGCGCAGGTGGCCGACGAGGAGGGTGCGCCGAATCGCCGGCCGCCCCAGGCGACCGACGACGATGACGATAACGACGATGTGGTTACGGCGGCTGCGGAATGACCGCGCCGCATGATATGATCCCCTGAGCGAAACCGGATTCGAGAGACCTGATGTCGATTGCCCATTCCATCCGCGCGCAAATCCCGCCGATCCACCCGGAGGGTTATCCCTTCATCGGCGGTTTCGCGCTGGCGAGCCTGATCCTGTTCTGGATATGGACGCCGCTCGGCTGGCTCGGAACCGTGCTGACCGTCTGGTGCGCGCTGTTCTTCCGTGATCCGGTGCGGGTGACGCCGGTGCGTGAAGGGCTCGTGGTGTCGCCCGCTGACGGTCGCGTTTCGATGGTCGCGCCGGTGGTGCCGCCCGCCGAACTCGGGCTTAGCGACAAACCGCTGCTGCGGGTGTCGATCTTCATGAGCGTATTCAACTGCCATGTGAACCGTGCCCCGGTCGCCGGTCGCATCGACCGGATCGCTTATCGTCCGGGCAAGTTCATCAATGCCGAACTCGACAAGGCGAGCGAGGACAACGAGCGCAACGGGCTGGTGATCTCGACGCCGTCCGGACGCATCGGCGTGGTGCAGATCGCCGGCCTGGTGGCGCGGCGGATCGTGTCGTTCGTTCGCGAGGGACAACTGCTCGGGGCAGGCGAGCGCTTCGGCCTGATCCGCTTCGGCTCGCGACTGGATGTCTACCTGCCAGAAGGCACGCGCGCGCTGGTCTCGGTGGGGCAGACCGCGGTGGCCGGCGAAACGGTGCTGGCGGACCTGTTGCCGAATACGGGCGAGGCGACCTTCCGCAGCCACTGATCGGGTCGGGTCCGGGGCGATTTGACCCGGCGGGATTGGTCGAAAGCATCAGGCGCGGGAACGCAGACGCATGGCGGAACCCGTGCGCGGTTGCTATATTGAGGTCATGCGCACATCGAACGATCCCGAATATCCCGAACTGCGTCGCCGGCGGTTCCGGCCGATTCCGGTGCGGATGCTGGTGCCTAACGTCATCACGCTGCTGGCGATCTGTGCCGGCCTCACCGCCATTCGGCTGGCGACCGAGGGGCGCATGGAACTGGCGGTCGGCGCCATCGTGTTTGCCGCGGTGCTCGACGGCGTCGACGGCAGGGTAGCCCGGTTGATCAAGGGCCAATCGCGATTCGGCGCCGAACTCGACAGCCTGGCCGATTTCGTCAATTTCGGTGTCGCGCCGGGCCTCATTCTTTATTTCTGGCAGTTGCACGATCTGAACAACGTCGGCTGGATCGCCGCGATGCTCTTCGCCATCAGCGGCAGCCTGCGGCTGGCGCGCTTCAACGCGGCGATCGA
>CAUJJN010000302.1 GCA_963204905.1 Pseudomonadota bacterium | reverse complement strand
CGGTTGACGACATGCGGCGAGATTCCGCGTCCGCCGTTGGCGAAGGGGGCGTAGGCTCCCGTCAATTCGAGCAGCGATACGCCGGAGGTGCCGAGCGCGATCGAGGCATTGGCGTCTAGTTTCGAGGCGATGCCGAGCCGGTGCGCGGTACGCACCACGCTCTTGGCGCCGACCTCAAGGCCGAGGCGCACCGCAACGGTGTTGAGCGACATCGCCAGCGCCTGCGTCAGCGTCACCGCGCCAAAATACTCGTGAGTGTAGTTCTCCGGCCGCCATCCCTTGACGTCGATCGGCGCGTCCTGCCGGATGGTTTCCGGGGTAAGGCCCGATTCAATCGCCGTCAGATAGACGAACGGCTTGAACGCGGAGCCGGGTTGGCGCTTGGCGGTAACCGCACGATTGAATTGACTGTCGGCGTAGTTGCGGCCGCCGACCATGGCGCGGACCTCTCCGGTCGGCGTCATCGCCACCAGCGCGCCCTGCGACACGTTGAACTTGACGCTCTTGGCGGCGAGTTCGTCGATCACGGAGGCTTCGGCCACGCTTTGCAGCTTGGGATCGATCGAGGTCTCGACCACGATGTTCTGGTCGATCTGGCCGATCAGGTCGTCGAGCACTTCGCTGATCCAGTCAGCGACGTAGTTGATGGTGCCTGCGCCCGGCGGCTTCACCGCATAGGATGGGTTGGCGATCGCAGCCTTGGCCTGCTGCTCGGTGATGAAGCCGGCGTCAGCCATCGCGCCGAGTACAGTCTGCGCGCGTTTCTCAGCGCCCTCGGGATTGCGGTTGGGCGCCAGCCGCGACGGCGATTTGACCAGGCCCGCGAGCATCGCCGCTTCCGCCAAGGTCACCTTGCGCGCCGACTTGCCGAAGTATTTCTGCGCGGCCGCGTCGACGCCGTAGGCGCCGGAGCCGAAATAGACGCGGTTGAGATAGAGTTCGAGAATCTCGGCCTTGGTATGCTTGTGCTCGAGCCACAGCGCCAGTTCGGCCTCTTGCAACTTGCGCTGCATCGTTCGTTCCTGTGTCAGGAACAGGTTCTTCGCGAGCTGCTGCGTCAGCGTCGAGCCACCCTGCGATACGCCGCGATGCATGAGATTGGCGACCACCGCGCGGGCGATGCCGAGCGGATCGATGCCGTAGTGATTGTAGAAACGGCGATCCTCGATGGCGATGAATGCCTTTGGCAGATACGATGGCAGTTCCTTCAGCGCGACGCTCGCGCCGCCCATTTCGCCGCGTGTGGCCAGCACGCTGCCGTCCAGCCCGACGATCTGGATCGTCGGCGGTCGCTTCGGGATTTCCAGCGATTGAATCGGCGGCAGGTGGGCACCGACCCAGATCACAACGCCGACGACGGCAATGACGCCCCAGAGCCCGAGCACCGCGCCCCAATAGGCCGTGCGATAAAGCTTGCGGCGCAGGCCGCCGCGTGTGCCGCGTTTACGCGGCTTGCGCGCATGGCCGCCGCCGCTTCCGCCATTCGTCTCGCGCGGGGCAGGCTTCTTGGCTTTCGGTTTGTCGTCACCGGCGATGCTGATGCGGTCGGCGATGTTCAACCGCAGGCTCGCCAATGAGGCGCCCAGCCCGAATTGCGGCTCCTTCCGCTGACTGTTTTTCTTTCCCCACAAAGCCATCCGTTCACGCACCCGCCGACATTGCGCGGAGCGTAGCCGGCGGGGCTTAAAGGCGCGTTAAATGAAGGTTAATGCTAACCCGTGCGCGGTGTCGGAAGTGACTGCAAAACAAGGCTTTCATGAGGCCTTAACCCTACCGCGCCATCAAAAAAGCGGGCGCGACGTCAATGCATCGCGCCCGCCAGTCTTGTTGCATTGAGTCATTGTTTTGGAGTTGGGTTGTCTAGAATTTCTTGGTCAGTGCGAGGCGACGAAACAATCCAGTTCTCCTTCAACAAGACCGGATTGCTTCGCTACGCTGTCAATGGAGATCAGTGCTTGGTGTCGTCGACGATGATCGGGCCGAACAGCTCCCAACGCTCGCCGTTGAACTTCATCATCTGCAACTGCTTGTTGACGCGGTAATCGGTCGAGGACGTCGATCCGACGATGCCCGGCAACGACAGGTCGAGCTGGACGTTCTTCAGGTTGGTGGCCTGCTTCATTACATTGTCGCGGGTCAGATTGTCGCCGCACTCTTTCAACACGTGGACCATAAGCTGCGCGGTGCTGTAGCCGTAGGCGTTGAAGCTCGAGTCCTTGTCGCCTTCCGGAAAGTACTTCGCCATGAATTCGAAATACTTCTTCATTCCGGCGTCGTCTTTCCACGCCGGATCAAGCGGGTCCTTGCCGTAGTTGGTGCTGATCACGTCCTTGGAATTTTCGAGGCCTGCCGGCTTCATCACCGCGCCGACCGAGGTGGCGTTGATGTCGAGGATGTGGACCGGCTTCCAGCCGAGGTCGGCGATTTTCTTGATCGCCTGCGCGGCGAACTTCGGCGTCGATGCATCATAGACCAGATCGGCGCCCGCCGACTTGATCTTGACGATCTGGGAATCGATCGTGGGATCGGTCAGTTCGTAGGATGTCTCGGCGACGATCATGGTCTTCGCCTTGTCGCCGAGTCCTTCCTTGAGGCCGGTGACGTAGTCGCGGCCGAGGTCATCGTTCTGAAACAGGATGCCGATCTTGGCGTTCGGGTAGTTGGTGAGGATATACTTGCCGTAGATGCGGCCCTCGGACTGG
>CAUJJN010000301.1 GCA_963204905.1 Pseudomonadota bacterium | reverse complement strand
CGAAACCGTGCCCGTGACTCTGCAATTCGCGAAGGCAGGCAACGTCGCGATCTCGCTCAGCGTGCAAGGTATCGGCGGGAATGCGCCGGGCGCGGGCGGTGGCGCGATGATGATGATGAAAAAGGATCCGGATCACTCGATGCATGGCGGCGCAAAATGACGCGAGGGTTCAACCCAAACGGGGTTGCAACGTCGACTGTCATGCTCGCCGCACTGGCTTGTGCCGGTGCGGCGTCGGCGCACGTCACCGTGCAACCGGCGGAGGCGCCGGCTGACAGCTACGCACAACTCACTTTCACCGTGCCCCACGGCTGCAACGGCAGCGCCACCAGGGCGCTGCGCGTGAAGTTGCCGGACGGCATCCTCTCGGCGAAGCCGCAGATGAAGCCGGGCTGGCAGGTCGAGATCAAGACGCGCAAGCTCGATGTCGCGGTGGCGGGGCCGCATGGCAAGTCCGTCAGCGAAGTTGTCGATGAAGTGGATTGGCGCGGCGGCCCGCTGCCGGACAATCTCTACGATACCTTCGGGCTGGTCGTGCGCCTCCCCGACAAGATCGGACAGACGCTCCATTTCCCGGCGGTGCAGGAGTGCGAGCAGGGCGTCGAACGCTGGATCGAAATTCCATCGGCGACGCAAAGCGTGGACAAGCTGCGCGCGCCGGCACCGGCGGTTCGGCTCAAAGCGAAAACGCCTTGACGTTATCGCCATGAATCGAGCGGTATGGGCGATGCTCCTGTTGCTGACGGCTTTCATGCCGTCGGCGGCCTTCGCCCATGCCAGCCTGATCCATAGCGATCCCGTCGACGGCGCGGTCGTGATGCGCGCGCCTGCCACCGTGACGATGACCTTCAACGAACCGGTCGCGCCGCTGACGATCCGTATCGTCGATGCCAGCGGCACCGCAACGTCGATCACCGATATCCGCCGCGACGGCGCGCAACTCATCCTCACGCCGCCGGTGTTGGCGGGCGAGGGCGCGCGCGTTGTCAGTTGGCGCGTGATGTCTGCGGACGGGCATCCGGTCGGCGGATCGCTCACGTTCTGGGTCGGCCAACGCGGCGATGCGGTGTCGCTCGCGGTGCGTTCGGACGACGACGCGTTGCGCGGCGGAATCTGGCTGACGCGGATTGTCGTCTATCTTGGATTGTTCGTCGGCGTCGGAGGGGCGTTCTTCGCGGCATGGATCGGACCGACCGACGCCGTGGCGATGCGAAGGATCGGTGTTGTCGCGTGCGCGGTGGGGCTGATCGCGCTCGTGTTTGCGCTCGGCTTGCAGGGGCTGGATGCGCTGGGGTTGCCGCTGTCCTCGTTGAGGAGCGGCGATGCGTGGATTGCCGGGGCGCGCGGCTCGTTCGGCCGTTCCGCGGGACTGGCCGCGGCGGCGCTGCTGCTCGCGATGACCTCGTTGCGCCTGTCGCGGCAGCTTCGCCGGGCGACGGCGTTATGCGCGCTGATCGGCACCGGGCTCGCGCTGGCCGCGACCGGTCATGCTGCTAGCGCGCAACCGCGATACCTGACGATGCCCGCGGTCGCCTTGCACGGCGTCGCTCTCGCATTCTGGATCGGCGCGCTGTTGCCGCTGGCACTGGCGATGTGTAGTCCGCGCGCCGCTGCGGTTGGCATATTGACGCGTTTCTCGCGCGCGATTCCGCTCGCTGTCGCAGCGTTGCTGGCAAGCGGGCTGCTACTAGCCATCGTCCAACTCGAACGGCTCAATGCGTTGTGGAGCACGGATTACGGCCGCGTGCTCACGATCAAGCTCGCTCTGGTCGCCGCGCTACTGCTTCTCGCATTGTGGAACAGGCTGTCGCTGACGCCGCGCATCGGTCACGGCGGCCGCGCGCGGCGATTGATGCGCCGCTCGATCGTGGCCGAACTGGTGCTGGTCATTGCTATTCTCGGTGTGGTCGGACTGTGGCGGTTCACGCCGCCGCCGCGCGCGCTCGTGGCGGCGAATGACGATTTCTTCACGCACCTGCACGACGAACGGGCGATGGCCGACGTCACGCTGTCGCCGGGCCATGCCGGCCCGATCACCATTACGATCCTGCTTCGCACAGCGGACGAGCGGCTGCTGGATGCCAAAGGCGTCTCGGTGATGCTCGCCAATCCTGAAGCCGGTATCGAGCCCGCCACCGCCGAGGCGCGACCGTCCGGGATGGGACAATGGCAGGTCTCGATGGCCGCGCCGGTTGCCGGACGATGGACGTTGCGGCTCGACATCCTGATTTCCGATTTCGACAGCCTCGGCGTCGAGGCGCCGATCCTGATCAAATAGGCGCTCTGTCGAAAAGGCCGATATCATGGGCCTTTTGCGAGTGTGCGGGCCGGAAAGGCCGGAATTCCGCCGTTTTCACGCGGCCTTGTCGGGCCTGCCCTTGTGTTTTGCCGGCCGATCCGCTTTCACTGCGCCGGTCCCCGTTTTCAACTGATTCCCCGAGCGTGCCCATGCGACTGTCGCGGTTCTTTTTGCCGATCCTGAAGGAAAACCCGAAGGAAGCCGAGATCGTCTCGCACCGCTTGATGCTGCGCGCGGGCATGCTGCGGCAGGAAGCCGCCGGCATCTATGCCTGGCTGCCGCTCGGCTTCCGGGTGTTGAAGAAAATCGAGCAGATCGTGCGCGAGGAGCAGGACCGCGCCGGCGCCATCGAACTGTTGATGCCGACCTTGCAACTCGCGGACCTTTGGCGCGAGAGCGGCCGCTACGACGCTTACGGCCCCGAGATGCTGCGCATCACCGACCGCCACAAGCGCGAGCTGCTGTACGGGCCGACCAACGAGGAAATGATCACCGAGATCTTCCGTAGCTACGTCAAGTCGTACAAGAACCTGCCGCTCAACCTCTATCACATCCAATGGAAGTTTCGTGACGAGCAACGTCCGCGCTTCGGCGTGATGCGCGGTCGCGAATTCCTGATGAAGGATGCCTATTCGTTCGACCTCGATGAGGCGGGTGCGCGCAGATCCTATAACAAGATGTTCGTCGCCTACTTGCGCACCTTCGCGCGGATGGGCTTGCAGGCGATCCCGATGCGCGCCGAGACCGGGCCGATCGGCGGCGATCTCAGCCACGAATTCATTGTGCTTGCGGAGACCGGCGAGTCCGGCGTGTTCTGCGACCGCGATGTGTTGAGCCTGCCGGTGCCCGGCGCCGACACCGATTACGAAGGCGATCTGACGCCGATCATCCAGCAGTGGACGTCGCTCTACGCCGCCACCGAAGACGTGCATGACGCCGCGCGCTTCGCGCAGGAAGTGCCGGAAGCGCGCCGTGTCAACACGCGCGGCATCGAGGTGGGGCAGATCTTCTACTTCGGCACCAAGTATTCGGATTCGATGAAGGCGCTGGTCGCCGGACCCGACGGCGCGGAGACGCCGATCCACGGCGGCTCCTACGGCGTCGGCGTGTCGCGGCTGGTCGGCGCGATCATCGAGGCCTGCCACGACGACGCCGGCATCAAGTGGCCGGAAGCGGTGGCGCCGTTCCGCGTCGCGCTGCTCAATCTCAAACAGGGCGCCAGCGAGACCGATGCGGCGTGCGAGCAGCTTTATCGCGATTTGACCGCCAAGGGCGTCGATGTGCTCTATGATGACACCGACCAGCGTCCCGGCGGCAAGTTCGCCACCGCCGATCTGATTGGCATCCCGTGGCAACTCATGGTCGGTCCGCGCAGCCTTGCGGAGGGCAAGGTCGAACTCAAGCAGCGCAGCAATGGCGAACGCGAACTTCTCAGCCTTGCGGATGCCATCGCGCGCCTGACATCGTGATGGCTTATCCACCGGGCACTATCGGATATCCAATCATGATGCGGCCCCAATCCACCCGAATCGTGTGACATTCGAGTGATGGATGATGCGATGAGCGAACCAGTCCGGACCCGACCATTCGCGCCTTTCGAATGGATGCTGTCGACACGCTATCTGCGGGCGCGCCGCAAGGAAGGCTTCATCTCGGTCATCGCCGGCTTTTCGTTTCTCGGCATCATGCTCGGCGTCGCCACGCTGATCATCGTGATGGCCGTGATGAACGGCTTTCGTTCCGAACTGCTGGGCAAGATTCTCGGCCTCAACGGCCATTTGCTGATCCAGCCTCTGGAAAGCCCGCTGACCGACTGGAAGGACGTGGCGGATCGCGTCAACAAGGTCAGCGGCGTTCGTCTCGCCGCGCCGGTGGTGGACGGGCAGGCATTGGCGTCGTCGCCCTTCAATGCGTCAGGCGTCCTGGTGCGCGGTATCAGGTCGAGCGACCTCGATAACATCACTTCGATCGCCAAGAACATCAAACAAGGCACGCTCGAGGGCTTTGATGAAGGGCAGGGCGTGGCCATCGGCCGACGCCTCGCCGATCAGCTCTCGATCCGCGCCGGCGACAACATCACCCTGGTCGCACCGCGCGGCGCGGTAACGCCGATGGGAACGACCCCCCGTATCAAACCTTACAAGGTCGCGGCGGTGTTCGAGATCGGCATGTCGGAATACGATTCGACAATGGTGTTCATGCCGCTGGCGGAAGCGCAGGCCTATTTCAACCGTGCCAACGATGTGACCGCCATCGAGATTTACACCGTCAATCCGGACCGCGTCGAGCAGTACCGCAAGCTGGTGACGGAGGCGGCCGGGCGGCCGATCTATCTGGTCGACTGGCGACAGCGCAATTCGACCTTCTTCAACGCGTTGCAGGTCGAGCGCAACGTGATGTTCCTGATCTTGACCCTGATCGTGCTGGTGGCGGCGCTGAACATCATTTCGGGGCTGATCATGCTGGTGAAGGACAAGGGCAGCGACATCGCCATCCTGCGCACCATGGGCGCCTCGCAAGGCGCGATCATGCGGGTGTTCCTGATCACGGGTGCGGCGATCGGTGTCGTCGGCACGCTCACCGGCCTCGTCGTCGGATTGGTGGTGTGTCTGAATATCGAGTCGATCCGGCAATTCCTGTCGTGGCTGACGAACACGGAGTTGTTCTCGCCGGAGTTGTATTTCCTTTCCAAGCTGCCGGCGGAGATCGACGTCGGCGAAACCGTCGCGGTGGTGGTGATGGCGCTGACGCTGTCGTTCCTGGCGACGCTCTATCCGTCGTGGCGTGCGGCGCGCCTCGATCCCGTCGAAGCCTTGCGGTACGAATGATGGCGGCCATGGACGAAAACGACAAGGAAGTCCCGACCGTCTACCTGGAGGGAATCCGCCGGCAATATCAGCAGGGCGAAACCACACTGACGATTCTCGATGGCGCCGAAATGGCGCTCTGGGCAGGCCAATCGGTGGCCCTGGTGGCGCCATCCGGCTCCGGCAAGTCGACGCTGCTGCATATCGCCGGGCTGCTCGAGCACCCCGACGAAGGTGAGGTGTTCGTCAACGGGCTCGCCACGTCGGGTCTCTCCGATGCCGAGCGCACGCAGATCCGCCGCACCGATGTCGGTTTCGTCTATCAATCGCATCGGCTGCTACCGGAATTCACCGCGCTTGAAAATGTGATGATGCCGCAGATGATTCGCGGTCTGAAGCGATCCGAGGCGGCCAGCCGGTCGCGCGATCTGCTCGGTTATCTGGGGTTGGGGGAACGCGTCGTACATCGGCCGTCGGAGTTATCCGGCGGCGAGCAGCAGCGCGTCGCCATTGCACGCGCGGTGGCCAACGCGCCGCGCGTGCTGTTCGCCGACGAGCCGACCGGCAATCTCGATCCGCACACCGCGGATCACGTTTTTCAGGCGCTGATGCAGTTGGTGCGGGCCACCCAGGTCGCGATGCTGATCGCGACCCACAACATGGAATTGGCCGATCGCATGGATCGCCGCGTCTCGCTGGAAAACGGCAAGATCATCGAACTCGACTGACGCCGGAAGCGAACGATCCCATCCCGCGTTAGTCGGCTGACCGGGTTTTACGGCGGTTGCCGCCGGGGTGCGATCGCGCCCCGTAGAATGGATTGATCATGCACTGTGCCGGACGTCCGGAAGCCTGCGGTCTGCACTGTTCCATCGTGGTATAGCTACAGTCGTCATAGGTGACGGGCCCGTAGACGTGTAGGCAGACCGGATAGTCGACCTCGGCGCGCGCCGGGGATGCGGCTAATAAACAGGCCGCACCGATCGTTGATAGCAGCACCAGAGCCGTTCGCATGGCTGTTTTCCTTTCGGAGCACCGCCGCGGTGGCTCGCGCTAATGCGCACGCGGCACGTCCGCCTTAGTAGGCGTTGCGGTGGGATCGATGACGGCGATGGCGCCGTTCCTGCGGAACGCCGTATCCCTGAAAGAAAGGGTTGGCGTCGCAATAGTTGTAGCGTCCGGACGCCGTCGCCTGGCACTGCTCATAGGTATCGTAGCTGCAATCACCAATCGCGGAGCCGATACCTTGTCCCTTCATGCAGAAGGCCCGCTCGCCCGCCTGCGCCGGAGCGTTTGAGAGTGCCGCAGCCGCACCCAAAACAAGGGTCGCGAAAAATGCCGATCGCATATTAGCCTCCGTACCGATCGCATCGCGATCATGATTCGTATTTCAGTCTACCAAGCCGATATTGCGGCTGCAGGTCAATTCACGTTCGTACTGAATGGTTGCAGTCGGATGCGATCGGTTGAAGTCGAGGATCGGTCAGTGTCTTGGTAACCTCTCATTAACGAACCCCGACGCCCCCTCGCACGGCGCTTGACTATTGTGAACAAACAAAGAACAATGTTCTGCATATGTTCCATAGGAGGCGAATATGCTGAAAGTGTTCGTTGAAGAGGCCGCCGCGCTGATCTCGCTCACACTCTTTGTTGGAATGATCGGGGTCTGGGCGCAGGTGATTCCCCAGCTTTGATGGTCGATCGGCCGTCGCCGGTATGATGCCCGGAGGCGGTCAGCCGAGACTTCATCCGAGCCTGCGCGTGAGCTTTGGTTACGGTAAGCCCCGTCGGGTGAAGGAATTGGTTGAAGGTTGCGCGCCTGTCCCGGATTGGTCGGGCGGTCGGGCGGGGAGCGTCAGGTTCCGACGCGGCTGAGCACCTTGACCTCCGGCGCGCTCCGCAGTACGAAGCGTCACCTGCGGTCGGCCCGGTTTCGGATATCCGGCGCAGCGGTTAATTCCCGAAACGAGAGCCCGCTTGGCGGCTCATCCTCGGAAGAGGGTTGGGCGCAAGAGGGCTGTTCGGATTCCAGACATCTTCACGGCGGACGCGGATCACCGACGATGGCTTTCAGCCCGTTCAAATTCTTGCAAGAGGTGCGTAGCGAGACGGCCAAGGTCATTTGGCCGACCCGTCGCGAGACCGTGGTCACCACCATCATGGTATTCGTGATGGTGACCTTCGCATCGCTGTTCTTTTTCGTGGCGGATGTGATCATCCGCTTTGCCATTACAACCTTGCTCGGTATCCACTGACGAGCCGCGCGGAATCCTGAACATGAGCATGCGCTGGTACATCGTTCACGCTTACTCGAATTTCGAGAAGAAGGTCGCCGAATCGATCCGCGAGCAGGCCAAGCAGCGCGGGCTCGAGGAACTGTTCGAGCAGGTGCTGGTGCCGACCGAGAAAGTCACCGAGGTCCGGCGCGGCCGCAAGATCGACGCGGAACGGAAGTTCTTTCCGGGTTACGTGCTTGTGAAGATGAACCTCACCGACGAGGCTTTTCATCTGATCAAGAACACGCCGAAAGTCACGGGCTTCCTCGGCGCTGAAAACAAGCCGATGCCGATTTCAGAGGCCGAGGCCATGCGCATCCTGCACCAGGTCCAGGAGGGCGTCGAGCGTCCGAAGGCTTCGGTGTCGTTCGAGGTCGGCGAGAACGTCCGGGTCGCGGATGGGCCGTTCGCCTCGTTCTCCGGCGTCGTCGAGGAGGTCGATGAGGGCCGTTCGCGCGTCAAGGTCGCGGTGTCGATCTTTGGTCGCGCAACGCCGGTCGAACTGGAATTCGGTCAGGTCGAGAAGGTTTAAGTCGGTAATCCCGGGCTTGGCCATTTGAAGAATGGCTTTCTTAAAAGCGCCTCTGTCCCGGGCAGCCACTATCCTCTACGACAGGGCCAGCAGAGACGTGGATGGCCGGGATAACCCGGCCATGACGTGCGGAGAGGTTTCTCCGCAACAGCCGTGGAAGGGGGCAGGCGATCGCCAGTCGCATGCCGGACCCGCACCACGGTCCCTGAAGGTCCGGATGGTCCGGACCATGAAAGGAGTGACGCATGGCAAAGAAAGTGACCGGATACCTGAAGCTTCAGGTGCCGGCCGGCGCGGCGAATCCCTCGCCCCCGATCGGTCCCGCGCTTGGTCAGCGCGGTCTCAACATCATGGAATTCTGCAAGGCGTTCAATGCCCAGACGCAGAAGGATGAAAAGAACGTTCCGATTCCGGTCGTGATTACGATCTATGCGGATCGCTCCTTCACCTTCGAGATGAAGACTCCGCCGATGTCTTACTTCCTCAAGCAGGCGGCCAAGGTCCAGTCCGGCTCCAAGGCTCCGGGCCGCGACGTCGCCGGCAAGGTGACCAGTGCGCAGGTGCGCGAGATCGCCGAGAAGAAGATGAAGGATCTCAACTGTGATACCGTCGAAGCGGCCATGAAGATGGTCGAGGGCTCTGCCCGTTCGATGGGCCTTCAGGTCGCGGGGTAATCGATCATGGCAATCGGAAAGCGTTTGAAGAAGTCCCGCGAAGGCATTGACCGCACGAAGCTTTATCCGCTCGCGGATGCGATCAAACTGATCAAGGAACGCGCCACCTCGAAGTTCGACGAGACCATCGAGGTCGCGATGAACCTCGGCGTCGATCCGCGTCACGCCGACCAGATGGTCCGTGGCGTGGTCACCCTGCCGAACGGCACCGGGCGCACGCTGCGCGTCGGCGTGTTCGCGCGCGGTGCTAAGGCCGACGAAGCCAAGGCCGCCGGTGCTGACGTTGTCGGCGCGGAAGACCTGGTGGAGAAGGTCCAGGGCGGCCAGATCGACTTCGACCGCTGCATCGCGACCCCGGACATGATGCCGCTGGTCGGCCGTCTCGGTAAGGTGCTCGGCCCGCGCGGCATGATGCCCAACCCGAAGATCGGTACGGTGACCATGGACGTCGCCGGCGCGGTCAAGGGCGCCAAGGGCGGCTCGGTCGAGTTCCGCGTCGAGAAGGCAGGAATCGTGCAGGCCGGTATCGGCAAGGCCTCGTTCTCGGAAGAGAAGCTGGTCGAGAACGTCAAGGCGCTGGTCGACGCGGTGTCCAAGGCGAAGCCTGCGGGCTCCAAGGGCACCTACATCCAGCGTGTCGCGGTGTCCTCGACCATGGGCCCCGGCGTCAAGGTCGAGCCGGGCACCACGCTCGCCTGAGCGCGCTGAGAATAAAAGTCGAGAGCGGGATCGGATTGCCGGTCCCGCTCTTTTTGTGCTTTTGCGACGGTTGTTTCGGTGGGGCGACATCCCCCGGGTTCGAGGGCTTTCGACGCGGCGACGTTATGGCACGTTAGTGCCGAAGCCTGCTGTCGTTGGTGTGAAGGTCAGTCATGTCGCGCAATATCATCGATTTTATTTGCGTCGCGTCGCGGCGGCGGGGGACGCTGCTTGGCGCGTTGGTCTTCGCAATGGTCCTGTCATTGGCTTCATCGGTGCGATCTCAGGCCGAAACGGCCGAAGACGAGATACGGGGCGTTGTTGCCAAATGGTATGTGCAGCTCGCCAAGCGCGACCAGGGGCAGACCTGGGAACTGACGGCCCCCGGCTATATCGAGGCGACGCCGTCTTACACCTTCGAGAAAACGGGATCGGCGGCCGCGGGACCACGCATCCATACGTCGTTATCGGCCACTGCGCTTCACTTCGCCTACGACATCGAAGCTGTAACCATCGATCCCAATTTCGCGAAAGTGATCGTGTGGGAGCGCGGGTACTTTTACGCATTCGCTGCCAAACGTACCTATGAGCGGGCGGCAAGCACCATCTTCGTGATGGAGCGTCAAACCAAAGACCAGCGGTGGTTGATCCTTGCCCACCAGTCGAATTCAATCGGGATACCGCCGAACAAGGTAACCCGGTCGATGCCTGACATGCGGAGCCGCTACTGTGAAACGACCGGCAAGCTGCCGGACTGTGCCGGCGAATAAGGCGCGCTGTTGTTGGTGGACGGAACCATCGCCGCCTTTATGCCGCGGCGGAGCGTTGGACCAAGTTGTCTGGTTTGGGTAGGCTCCTGCTGTGCTCCGTCGAGCCGTCGCCGCCCGGCGCACTCACGCAACAGAAAAGAGACCGATGCCTGAGAGGGTCCTGATCTATTCGCGGTTTCCCAAGGCCATGATGGCGCCGATCGCTCAGCGTTACGATCTGCTCGACAGCAAGGGGCGACCGATTGCCGAGGTGTTTTCGCCGCAAGAACTGTCCGAGGTTCGTGTCCTGATATCGGCCGGGGCGACGCCGTTACCGACCGACGTGATGGACCTGCTCCCGTCGCTCGAGGCGATCATTTGCTATGGCACCGGCTATGACGGCATCGACCTCGCGGAGGCGTCGGCGCGCGGCATCGCGGTCGGGCACAGTCCTGCGGCCAATGCCGCGGCAGTAGCTGATCTCGCCGTCACCCTGATGTTGGCGGTGACGCGCCGGCTGATTCCCGCCGATGCCTATGTTCGCAGCGGCGATTGGGCGGCGGCGAAACCGTCGCCGGAGATGACGCCGCGTCCCGGCAATCCGGGGCGTCGTGTCGCTGTCTATGGCATGGGTGCGATCGGCCGGAAGATCGCTTCGCGGGCGGCGGCGTTCGAGACCGAGGTGGCCTATTTCAGCCGCTCCCGGCACGACGTGCCGTACCGCTATATCGACAGCCTCGCGGCGCTGGCGGAATGGTGCGACGTGCTGATCGTGGCGGTGCGCGCCGGAGCGGACACCCATCATATCATCGATGCCGATATCCTCCGCCGGCTAGGGCCGAATGGATACCTCGTCAATATCACGCGTGGCTCGGCAGTGGATGAAGCCGCGCTGGTGGCGGCGCTGGCGGCTGGAACCATCGCCGGTGCGGCGCTGGACGTTTTCGAGACCGAGCCGCACAGCCCGAATGCATTGACCGGATTCTCGAACGTGGTGCTGACGCCGCATATCGGCGGTCACACCGCCGACTCCCATCTTGCCATGCAGGCTTGCGTGCTGGCCAACCTCGAAGCCGCTTTCCAATCCAGGCAACTCCCGTATCCAGTGGTAACGGGGGCATGAAGAATGTGGGAAGGAGTTCTACGGGCAAGCAAGCGACGAAGACTTCTCCGATCACTCCGTGATGCGCGCCTTCATGAACAGGCGGGTGATTTAAGGCTTGGCAATGCCGGAAAGACTCGTTAAAGAACCCCTTCCGGACGTGCTGGCAGTCGCTGGCATGTCCGTGTATGCATTCCTGAAAACGACTACATTAGGAGATTGTTCCTTTCCGGACATCCGCTTGGATTGCTAGAAGGGAAGGGTTCCTGTCGATTGAAGGGGTGGATGCGGGGGTGCCCGGCGTGCCGGATATCCCGAGTCCTGTCCGAGACTGCGGGCGCTAGCGAAGATATCTTTTATCTTCAATGGCTTAATAGACCAGCCTGCACAGACGGGTGAAGACCGATCTTGCAGTTCTCCGCATTCGCGGAGCCTGCGTATTTGGTTCGAACCTCGACACCCCGCGCCGGTTTCCGGTTCGGGAGGGCAGGCTGTTCAATGTCGTCTGCCTGGTGCTGCGAGACCTGAGCGTCTTGATGTCACGTCCGGCAGGCGATGGGTGCAACCCGGCGGTCCTGCCTCGGACACTGATCCAGGGCCGAGACCGCCAACCGGAGAGAGCTTGCTGTGGAACGAGCGGCAAAAAAAGAGGCGGTCGAATCGCTGAACGAGGTCTTCAAGACCACCAGCGTTGCGGTCGTCGCTCACTATTCCGGCCTCACCGTGGCTCAAATGCAGAACCTGCGGAAGCAGATGAAGCAGGCGGGCGCGTCGGTAAAGGTCTCGAAGAACCGTCTCGCCAAAATTGCTCTTGAAGGCACGGATGTCGTTGCCATCG
>CAUJJN010000300.1 GCA_963204905.1 Pseudomonadota bacterium | reverse complement strand
TCTCACCAGCATGGCGGCGCTGCTCACCATTCTCGGTTATTCGCTGAACGACACCGTCGTCATCTACGACCGTATTCGCGAGATCCTGCGGCGTTACAAGAAGATGCCGATGCCGGCGGTGCTCAACGCCTCGATCAATTCCACGTTGTCGCGCTCGGTGATCACGCACGTCACGGTGACGCTGGCATTGCTGGCGCTGCTGTTCTTCGGCGGCACCGCGATCCACTCCTTCGCGGCGACGATGACCTTCGGCGTGGTGCTGGTCGGCACCTATACGTCGATCTTCATCGCAGCGCCGCTCCTGATATATCTCGGTGTCGGCGACCACCGCGAGGACTCCGACGCGCCGGTCGATCGGATGGCGAAGAAGCGCGACGATCATACCATCGCATTGCCGGTGACCGGCGATCGCAGCGCCGCCGCGCGTGCCGCCGGCGCCGCGAAGCGGTGACGACGCCCGCCGGCGACGCCCCGCATCTGCCGCGCTCGGCGGCGATCGAGGCTTATGGCAATGGCGGGTTCCGTTTCGATGAGATGTCGCATCGCGGCTCGCTGCTCTGCCTGCCGGATTCGATGTGGGCGTGGCCGGTGACGTCGCCGCTGGGGATCGACCGCTACTCCTTGGCGCGCGTGTTCGAGAAGGCCAATAGCATCGATACGCTGCTCATCGGCACGGGGAACGATGTCTGGTTGCCGCCGAATGATCTGCGCGAGGCGCTGCGGCGGCTGCATGTCGGCATCGACGCGATGCAGACCGGGCCGGCGATCCGCACCTACAACATCATGCTCGGCGAACGGCGGCGCGTCGCGGCGGCGCTGATCGCGGTGCCGTGAGCGTTACGCCATGAATGTTGCGCCATGAGTGCGAAACCGAGCGACGCGGCCGACTTCTGCGCCTCTCTTGTGCGCGAGTTTGATTTCACCCGCTATGCATCGACGCTGTTCGTGCCTGCTGACGCGCGCCGTGCGCTGCTGGCGCTCTATGCGTTCAACGTCGAGATCACGCGCGTGCAAGAGCATATCCGCCAGCCGATCGCCGGCGAAATCCGCCTGCAATGGTGGACCGATATGCTGGAGGGGCAGGGGCACGGTTACGTCGAGGGCAGCCCTGTCGCGTCGGAACTGATGCGCGCGATCGAGCGCCACGGCCTGCCGGTGGAGCGGCTGACGCGGCTGATCGATGCGCACCAGTTCGATCTCTATAACGATCCGATGCCGGACAGCGAGGTGCTCGACACTTACGCGCAGGAGACGTCGGGCGCGTTGCTCGATCTCGCCGCGCGGATTGCCGGTGCGTCGTCGGATATGCTCCCGGAAGTGACGCGGCAGGCCGGCATCGCGGAAACCTGCCTGCATGTGCTGACGCGGCTGCCGTTCGACGCCTCGCGGCAGCAAGTCTATCTGCCGCTCGACCTTCTCGCCAAGCACGGCAGCGGTGTCGAAGAGGTGTTCGCGGGCAAGATGACGCCGGCGCTACGGGCGGCGATCGACGAATTCGTCGATCTGGCATTCACGCACTTCAAGCTGATGTATTCGCCGCTGATGCAACTGCCGCAGGCGGCGCGGCGGGTGTTTCTGCCGATGGCGGTGGCGCGCCGCACGCTGGATCGGGCGCGGCAACCGGATTTCGATCCCTATAAACCGCAACCGGATTCGCGGCTGCGTATCCTCTGGACCTTGTGGCGCGCCTCGCGCTCGCGCGACTTTCGCGGCTAGGGTCGGGGTAAATTGATCTCGGATCGTGTTTGGAAGTCTGATCGCGGAAAAAAATTCGATCAGGCCTTCAGGTTCGCGCCGCTCACGACGCAGCGGCAGCGGCTTCGGTTCTCGGTTTCAGGATGGCGTAGTTGCCGTTGGCCTGCGCGACCAGCGTGTCTCCGACATGGAGACGCGACTCGAGATTGGCGATGGTCCGCCCGCGATTGAGTAGGGTGGTCTCGCAGCGGACGACCCCGGACGGCACCGCACGGAAATAGCTCATCTTGATCTCGATGGTGGCGCAGGTCTCACCCTTGGCGAGCGTCGGATAGAGCGCCACGCCCATGCCGGTATCGGCGAGCGCGTAGAGCACCGCGCCGTGGGTGATGCGATGCGGGTTGTGGTGGAGGTCCGGTTCGATTTCGACAGAACAGACGCTGCGTCCGGGCGACTGCTCGTCGACGCGGAGCTTTATCGCATCGCCGAACGGATGACGCGGAGGGATCTGGGCTGGATGCGTCAAGCTGCATGTCTCCGCGTGGAGTCGATGGAGGCCCTTCCGTCATTGCGAGGAGCGTTGGCGACGAAGCAATCCAGTCCTTACTTTGTGGCCTGCTGGATTGCTTCGCTCCGCTCGCAATGACGGGTAGGTAGGGGGCGGCTTACACCGCGTCCCAGCTGAAAATATCGGCGGAGCGGTCGAGTTTGTAGAACGACGACTTCAGCGCAGGCATGCCGTGCTCGGCGATGGTCTGCGGGGTCCAGCCTTCGCCGCGATGGATCGAGCGGATCGGCCGCGACTGCCCCATCAGGAAGATCTCGTTCATGCGCACCGCGAAGATTTGTCCGGTGACGTCCTTGGCGGCGTCGCCGAGCAGATACACCGCGAGCGCCGCGATCTTTTCCGGACCCATCTGCTGCATCCGCGCGACGCGCGCCTTCTCGGCCTCCGTCTCGGTCGGAATGGTGCCGATCAGGCGGCTCCAGGCGAACGGCGAGATGCAGTTGGAGCGAACGTGGAAGCGGCTCATGTCGAGCGCGATGGATTTCGACAGTCCGACGATGCCGAGCTTCGCGGCGGCGTAGTTGGCCTGGCCGAAGTTGCCGATCAGGCCGGAGGTCGAGGTGAAGTGCACGAACGAACCGCTCTCCTGTTCCTTGAACAGGCGCGCGGCGGCGTGGGACACGTAGAACGAGCCCATCAAATGGACTTTGATGACCTGCTCGAACGCATCGACACTCATGCGATGGAAGATCGCGTCGCGCAGGATGCCGGCATTGTTCACCACGCCGTCCAGCTTGCCATAGGTGTCGGTCGCGGTCTTGACGATGTTGGCGGCGGCGAGCGCTTCCGCGACGCTATCGAAATTGGCCACCGCGGTTCCGCCTGCCTTGCGGATTTCCTCGACCACTTGCTCGGCAGGCGCGGCGTCGGTGCCGGAGCCGTCGGCGGCGACGCCGGGATCGTTGACCACGACCTTGGCGCCTTCGGCGGCCGCGAGCATGGCGATGGCGCGGCCGATGCCGCGTCCCGCGCCGGTGACGATGATGACCTTGCCATCGAGTGATTTCGTGCTTGCCATGATGCTCTCGTGTTTGCGGTTATTTCTCGTTGGTGAAAATGATGGTGCCGGATGCGGCGAACATGCCGCCAACGCCGTGACAGACCGAAATCTTCGCGTCCTTGACCTGCGCCGGCGCGATGCCGCGCATCTGCCGCACGCTCTCCTGCAAGGCGTACATGCCGTACATGCCGGAGTGCATGTAGCTGAGGCCGCCGCCGTTGGTGTTGAGCGGCAGCTTGCCGCCGGGCCGCGTGTTGCCGTCGGCGATGAATTTTCCGGTTTCCTCGTAGGGCATGAAGCCGAGATCGCCGAGGCCGTAGAGCGGCAGGTGCGCGAAGGCGTCGTAGATCATCAGGTGATCGACGTCCTTATGCGCGATGCCGGCTTCCCTGAAGGCGGTCGGTCCAGCCACCTTGAAGGCGCGCGAGGAATCGAACGTCTCCATCTGGCTGACCATCGGTGTTTCGACGCTCTCGCCGGTGCCGAGAATGTAAACCGGCTTCTGCGGAAAATCCTTGGCGCGTTCGGCCGAGGTGAGGATCAGCGCGCCGCCGCCGTCGGTGACGAGGCAGCATTCGAGCAGACGGAACGGATAGGCGATCATCCGCGAATTGAGCACGTCCGCAACCGTGATCGGATCCTTCATCATCGCGCGCGGGTTCTTCGCCGCCCATTCGCGTTGGGCCACCGCGACGGATGCGATCTGCTCGTGGGTGATGCCGTAGGTCTTCATGAAGCGCAGCACGGGAATCGGGAACATGCTCGGCGGCCCGTAAACGCCGAACGGCGCTTCGAACTGGCCTTGCAGGCTGTAGGCCGGGATCGAGCGCGGCGGCTTGCCGATCATCGACTTGCCGCTCTCGGCGTGGGTGATCAGCACCGTCTTGCACAGCCCCGCTTCGATGGCGGCGGCGGCGTGGCGGACATGCAGCATGAAGGAGCAGCCGCCAACCGAAGTGCCGTCCACCCATGTCGGCGTGATGCCGAGATAATGCGCGATCTGCTGCGGTGTCTCGACCGCGGTAGCAATGCCGTCGATGTCGGAGAGTTTCAATCCGGCATCGGCGATGGCGTTGAGGGCCGCATCCGCGTGCAACTGAATCTGCGACATGTCGGGTATGACGCCGAGCTTCGTTGTTTCCGCCGCGCCGACCACGGCGACCTGATTGCGTCGCATGAGTTTAAGCCTTTGCCGGAGCGAACAGGGGGAGAGTGATGGCGTCGTCGAGCTTTTCGAATGTCACCTTCAGCGGCATGTCGAGCACCAGCGCCTCCGGCGTCTGCGGACAATCGACGATGTTGGTCATCATCCGCGGGCCTTCTTCCAGCGTCACCACGGCGATGGCGTAGGGCGGGGTGAAACCCGGCGCCGGTGGGCGATGGTTGATGACGTAGCTATAGAGCGTCGCCTTGCCGGTCGCCGGGAACACCGAGACCTTGCGTGAGGCGCAGGCCGGACAGAACGGTCGCGGCGGGAAATAGACATGGTCGCAGGCGTCGCAGCGCTGGAGGCGCAACTCGCCGGCCCTGGTGCCGTCCCAGAAGTGCTGCGTTTCCGGCGTCGGAATGGGTCGCGCGCGCGCGGCTTCGGCCATGTTTCGTTTCCTCGCTTGTCACCGCGCGGTTCGCTCATGTCCGCGCATGGCATTCTTGATGCGCCATTTTTCCAGCCAGCGTCAACGCTTCGGCAGCGGGCGACGGGCAGATATGCCGTTGGCGTTGAGCCGTCCGCGGGACGGAATTGGCACGCGCCTGCGTCCTCCGCGTTCCGCGCACGAACTCGGTTGCCCTAAAAAGATACCTTGCCAGCCGGACTTGCATCGGGCAAACGCAAGACGATAGATTGTCGCAGCGGTACTCTGTCGCGTGGCGGTCTGTCGCACAACAAGAACAGCCCGGGAGGAACGAGATGCTGAAACGAGCGATTGCAGTTTTGGGTTTGGCGGTGATTTCAGCCCTGGCATCGCCGGTGCTGGCGGCCGATGCGCCATCGGAAATCAAGCTTGGAACGCTCTACGCCTCATCCGGCCGCTACGCCTCGATTTCGATGCCGGTCCATGCCGGTTTGAAACTCTGGGTGGAGCAGAAGAATGCCGAGGGCGGCGTCTATGTGAAGGCCTTCGACAAGAAAATCCCGATCAAGCTCGTGGCCTATGACGACCAGAGCAACACCGCCACCGCTTCGACGCTCTACAATCAGCTCATCACGCAGGACAAGGTCGATCTGTTCGTGGCGGATTCCGGCTCGGTGCTGACCGCGCCGGCGGTGACCATCGCCCGCGACCACAAGATGTTCCTGTTCGACCAGACCGGCACGGGCGGCAGCTTTTTCTCCAAGGACAATCCGTATATCGCGTTGATGGCGGACCCGGTCTCGACCATCTGGCCGAAACCGATCGCCGACTTTCTGACCAAAGATGGCCCCGCGCTCGGCATCAAGCGCGTCGCGATCCTGTATTCGACCAACGAGTTCACCGGCACGCAGGCCAACTCGCTGCGCAAGTTCATCAAGGACGCCAACGCGCCGATCGAGATCGTCTACGATCAGGGCGTGCCGACCGAGACCACCAACTATACGGTGATCCTCAACAACATTCGCGCCGCGAAGCCGGACGCCGTGATCCATCTCGGCTATGCGCCGAACGACATCGCCTTCCTGCGCAACATGCAAGACGTCGGCGCCAAGTTCAACATGGTGTTCTGCATCTACGCCGGCCTTGAAACCGAACTTCTGGAGAAGAATGTCGGCGCCAAGGGCCTGCAGCACATCTTCACCTATGTGCCGCCATCGGAGATGGCTTATCCCGTCAATTTCGGCATGAATATCGCCGACTATCGCAAGGCCTGGGACAAGAAATATTCCGACGGCAAGATCGAGTTCGGCTTCAACGCGGTGGCGGGCTACACCACGGCGCTGGTGATCGAGAAGACGCTGTCGGTTGCCAAGAGCCTCGACCAGATGGACCTGCGCAACGCGGTCTTCAGCCTCTCGGGCAATCTGAAGACGCTCGACGGTACCTTCGCGCTCGATGAGATGGGCGGCCAGATCGGCGAACTGACGCCGCTCGGCCAGCTCGAACTCAACGATCATGGCCACATCAAGTTCGTTGCGATCTATCCGCACGATGTCGCCACCGGCAAGCCCGTCTATCCGAAGCCGTAACATTGGGATGGTGAAGTGAGGGCACTTCACCATTCTGCTCGTCATTGCGAGGAGCGTGAGCGACGAAGCAATCCATTCCCTGTTTTGCGGCTTTCTGGATTGCTTCGCTTCGCTCGCAATGACGGTTCACTCCAACCTGTACCCTCTAGCCACCGCCAGACCGACGCAACGGAGACGTGATGCTGGCCTATCCGCTCATCGCCGGAGTTCTGTTCGGGCTGTATTTCAGCCTGCTCGGCATCGGGCTCAATCTCGTGTTCGGCGTCATGCGCATCGTCAACCTCGCGCATGGCGACTTCCTGATGCTCGGAGCCTTCGTCGCGTTTGGCGTGTTCTACCTGCTCGGGCTTGATCCGTTGCTGGCGGTGCCGATCGCGTTCGTGCTGTTCATGATCGTCGGCATCGTGTTGTACGGCCTCCTGGTGCCGCGGCTGCAAGCGTCGCGCGATCCCGAAATGCTGTCGATCATCCTGTTCTTCGGCCTGTCGCAGGTGATCGAGGCGCTGGTGACCATCGCCTTCGGCACCAGCGAGCGCTCGATCCCGAGCCGCGAACTCGGCAGCCTGATGACCGCCGCCGCCAAGGCGCTCGGCGCGAAGCCCGAGGGTGGACCGGTGGAGATTTTCGGCCAGTCATTCCCGGCGGCATGGGTGATCGCGGCGGTGGTAAGCGTCATCGCTATCGGTCTTGTCTATGTCTATCTCTACCGCACCCGGCTCGGCACCCTGACGCGCGCGGTGATGTCGCGGCGCGACGAAGCGTTCGCCACCGGCATCAATGTCGATCGCGTCTGCGCGGCGGCGTTCGGCATCGGGCTCGGCCTTGCGGCGATCGCAGGGGTATTCGCGCCGTTCATGTTCGGCTCGGTGACGCCGGCATTCGGTGCCGATGCAACCGTGACCGCCTTCGTCATCGTGGTGCTCGGCTCATTGGGAAATCCGCTTGGCACCGCGCTGGGCGGCGTCGTCTACGGCATCTGTTACATGCTGGTGCAAACCTTCCTGTCGTCATGGGCCGACCTGTTGCCCTACGTGCTGTTGATCCTCGTCCTGTTGCTGCGGCCGAGCGGGCTGCTGGGAAGGAAGGTGCGCGTTGCCTAGTCTCGTGCGCCACATGCTCTTGATCGTCGCGCCGCTGATCGCCGCTTTCGCGGTCTTGCCCGGCGTCTACGATAATCACTTGCTGCTGTTCAATTTCGTGATCTTCCTGATCCTCGCGCAGGGCGTGAACATCATCTACGGTTTCACCGGCTATTTGCCGTTCGGCTATGTCGGATTCTTCGGCGCTGGGGCTTACGGCTTCGCCATCATGGTGATGCATCTGCACGCGCCGGCGCCTGTGGCCGTGCTGGCAGCCGGTCTGGTCGGCGTGCTGCTGGGCCTGCTGTTGACGCCGCTGTTGCGATTGTCCGGGGCGTATTTCGCCATCGCCAATCTGGCGGCGGCGCTGGCGGTGCTGCATTTCGTCGCCAACCCGGCGCTGGAATCGATCACCAAGGGGCCGTATGGCGTGGCGCTGAGCGGCACCTTCAATCCGACGCTGGCCTACACCGGCGCGGTGATCATCCTGGCACTGACGCTCGGCTTCGTGGTGTTCCTGAAGAATTCCAGTTTCGGCATGGCGTTGCAGGCGGTGCGCGAGGATGCCGTCAGCGCAGCAATGGCCGGCGTCAACGTCGTGAAGATGCGCGTGATCGCGTGGTTGGTGTCGGCGCTGGTCGCGGGCCTCGCCGGCGGCGTGTTCGCCTGGTACGTCTCGGTGTTCTATCCCGACAATGTGTTCAGCAGCGACTTCAGCATCTTCGCCATCGTGTTCGCGCTGTTCGGCGGGGTGGCGACCATCATGGGGCCGATCGTCGGTGTCGTGATCCTCTATGGCATCTACAACCTGATCGGCTTCACCACGCCGCAGTATTTTCAGTTGATCTACGGCGTGCTGATCATGGCGCTGGTGTTGTTCCTGCCAGCCGGTCTGGTGTCGCTGGCAACGCGGCGAGGCTGGAATGTCCCCTGACGCCAAGCCCATTCTCGCCGTCAACGGACTGGTGAAACGCTTCGGCGGCTTCCACGCGCTGGACGGCCTGAGCTTTCACGTTTCGCCGGGTGAGATTCTCGGATTGGTCGGACCCAACGGTTCCGGCAAGACCACCGCGATCAACGTGATCTCCGGGCTTTACGCGCCGGACGGCGGCGCGCTGACCTATGACGGCGCGGCGATCGGCGGCGTGGCCTCGCACAAGCTCGTGCATCGCGGCGTCAATCGCACCTTCCAGATCCCGAAGCCGTTCCTGTCGCTCACCGTGCGGCAGAACGGCGAGGTGGCGCTGGCCTATGGCCGCGCCGAGGTCGCGCCGCCGAAGCTTTCCGACTTGCTTGAGCAATATCATCTTGCGGAGTTGGCCGACCGTCCCGCCGCCGACCTCAACAGCTCGCAGCAAAAGATGCTGGATCTGGTGCGCGCGCTGGCGACGCGGCCGCGCCTGCTTTTGCTCGATGAGCTGGCCGCCGGTCTCAACCCGACCGAACTCGACTGGATCGCCGGGCACATCAAGGCCCTGGCGCAATCCGGCCTCGCCATCATCGTGGTCGAGCACCTGATGGGCTTTATTGAACAAATCACCGACCGCGTGATCGTGATGAATGCCGGCAAGGAAATCTTTGAAGGCACGCTGGCCGTCGCGGTGAAGGTGCCGCAGGTCATCGAGGTGTTTCTCGGAGGCGAACATGGCGCCTGAAGCCGCATCTTTGCTGGACGCGAAGGGCGTCGATGCCGGCTACGGCACCATGCAGGTGCTGTGGGGTGTCGATCTCGACGTGCGGCCCGGCGAGACGGTGCTCCTGCTCGGCGCCAACGGCGCGGGCAAGACCACGTTCCTCAAATCGCTGGTCGGGCTGATCGAGACGCGGCAGGGCCACATCGCGCTCGGCGGCCGTGACGTGACGCGGATGCGCTCCAGCGACCGCATGCGGCTCGGCATGACCTACATGTCGGAGCTGGCGGTGTTTCCAGATCTGTCGATCGAGGAAAACCTGAAAGTCGGCGCGCAGGCGCTCGGCCACGCCGATCCCGGCGCGCGCACCGAGGAACTCTACGGCCTGTTTCCTGTGCTCCGCGAGAAGCGCCGCAACGCGGCCTCGACGCTCTCGGGCGGCCAGCGCAAGATGCTCGGCATCGCCAAGGCGCTCGCGGCGGAGCCGAAATTGCTGGTGATGGACGAGCCCTCCGCCGGGCTGTCGCCGCTGCTGGTGAAGGAGGTGCTTCAGGTGCTGAGCCGCCTGCAACAGCAAGGGCTGGCGCTTCTGATCGCCGAGCAGAACATCGGTTTTCTCGAAGTGGCGACGCGGGTGTTCGTGCTGGAAGGCGGCCGCATCCGTTTTTCCGGCACCGTCGCCGAGATGACCGACAACGAAGCCTTGCGCCGGGCCTATTTCGGTTTGAAATAGTTTCGGATAAGAACGACTGCACCGAACAACAAGAAAACTAATGTGGTGCGGCAATGGGCGGCGGAAGTGATCTCACGGCATTGACGGTTGCGGAATTGGCAGGGCTGCTGGCGCACCGCGACGTGTCGTCCATCGAACTCACCGACGCGTGTCTGACCCGGATCGCACGGCACGACGATGCGCTGCACGCCTTCATCGCGGTCTATGCCGAGGAAGCGCGCGCGGCCGCGAGGGCCGCCGATCTCGCACGCTCCGCCGGTTATGTGCTGGGCCCGCTGCACGGCATTCCCTACGGTCTGAAAGACCTCGTCGATCTCGAAGGCAAGGTGACCACCGGTGGGTCGAAAGTCTGGGCCCGGCGGGTGTCGCCCGCGACCGGCACGCTGGCGCGGACGCTCGCTGCCAATGGCATGATCGTCGCCGGCAAGACGCACACGGTGGAATTCGCGTTCGGCGCGTGGGGCACCAATCAGCACATGGGCGCGCCGCGCAATCCATGGGACATGCGCGAGGCGCGCACGCCGGGTGGTTCGTCGAGCGGCTCCGGCGTCGCGGTGGCGGCGCGGCTGGTGCCGTGGGCGGTCGGCACCGACACCGGTGGCTCGGTGCGGGTTCCATCGGCGTTGTGCGGCATCACCGGGTTGAAGACGACCGTGGGGCAGGTGGCGGCCGACGGCATCCTGCCGCTCTCGACCACGCTCGACACGCCGGGCCCGCTGGCGCGCAGCGCCCATGATGCCGCCATCCTGTTTGCCGCGATGCGCGGTGAAGATGCGCGTGCCATCGACGCTGTTCTCAATGGCCCACCGCCGCGCGGCGTCAAGGGCCTGCGGCTGGCGCGGATGCCGGACAACGAGCGCGACGTCTGTGAGGCGGCGGTGCTCTCGGCGTACGATGCGTCGCTGGCGCAATTGGCCGACATGGGCGCTGAGATCGTCGACGTCGTGCTGCCGTTTCGCATCGTGGATTTCGGCGCGCTGACGGCGCGCCTGATCGCGGCGGAAGGCTATTCGTTTCACAAAGAGATCAT
>CAUJJN010000299.1 GCA_963204905.1 Pseudomonadota bacterium | reverse complement strand
CCAGACATGCGGATCCCGATCGCGCATTGTCTCGGCTGGCCGGACCGTATCGTCGGGCCGTCCACGCGGCTCGATCTGGCCAAAATTGGCCAACTGACCTTCGAGGCCCCGGACTGCGAACGTTTCCCGGGCTTGCGGTTGGCCTTCGAGGCGCTGCGGACCGGGCAGGGGGCGACCACGGTTTTCAACGCCGCCAACGAGATCGCGGTGGCTGCCTTCATCGGCAAGAAAATCCGCTTCGGCGCTATCGCGCGGCTGGTGGAGGCAACGCTGGAGCAATGGGTTCGCGC
The DNA here is from genome assembly GCA_963204905.1 of Pseudomonadota bacterium. Classification (GTDB taxonomy): domain Bacteria; phylum Pseudomonadota; class Alphaproteobacteria; order Rhizobiales; family Xanthobacteraceae; genus 62-47. Next base: position 10,728 of record CAUJJN010000299.1, on the reverse strand, counting down.
CGGCAATCTCGCGCCGCTCAGCTCGGCCGACGACGCGATCGCCGTTGACCATAACGCGAGAAAACTTGCCGCCTCCCTCTTGCCTCAAATTGCCGCAAAGGCATCCTAGGAACTTCGTGACAGAGTCCGGCGGCGTGTCGCACCGTTGCGGCTCTGGGTGAGGGAATACGAATGTCTGAGTTTTTTCTGCATGGTTTCAGCACGTTAAGCCATGGTGTGATCGGTTACGTTGTTCCCTTCCTGTTTGTTCTGACCATCGTCGTCTTCTTCCACGAACTCGGACACTTCCTGGTGGCCCGTTGGGCGGGCGTGAAGGTTCTGACGTTTTCCTTGGGCTTCGGCCCCGAACTGGCCGGCTTCAACGACAAGCACGGCACCCGCTGGAAACTGTCGGCGATCCCGCTTGGCGGTTACGTGCGATTTTTTGGCGATGAGAGCGAAGCCAGCACGCCGGACAGCACCAAGCTCTCGACCATGACCGACGAAGAGCGCAAGGGCAGCTTCCATCACAAGAAGCTCGGCCCCCGTGCCGCCATCGTCGCCGCCGGTCCGATCGCCAATTTCATTCTGGCCATTCTGATTTTCGCCGGCCTGTTCACGTTTTTCGGGCGGCCGAACGCCACCGCGCGCGTCGACAAGGTGATGGAGGGGAGCGCCGCCGCCATCGCAGGTTTCCAGTCGGGCGATCTGGTGACCGCCATCGACGGCGCCAAGATCGGCAATTTCGCCGAGATGCAGCGCATCGTCGGCACCGAGGCCGGCCGCCAGCTCGCCTTCACCGTGAAGCGGGGCGATGCCTCGCTGACGTTGAACGCCACGCCTGAACTCAAGGAAATCAAAGACAATTTCGGCAATGTCCATAAGCTCGGCGTGCTCGGGATCACCCGTTCCAACGCTCCCGGCGACGTCCTGACCGAGCGGGTCGATCCCGCCACCGCGCTCTGGCTGGGCGCCAAGGAGACCTGGTTCGTGATCGACCGGACGCTGTCCTATGTCGGCGGCGTCTTCGTCGGCCGTGAAGCCGCCGATCAGGTCGGCGGTCCGCTGCGCATCGCCCAGATCTCGGGGCAGGTGGCGACGATCGGTCTCGCCGCCCTGATTCACCTGACGGCGGTGCTGTCGGTGTCGATCGGCCTCCTGAACCTGTTTCCGGTGCCGCTGCTCGATGGCGGTCATCTCCTGTTCTACGCGGTGGAGGCGATCAGGGGCCGTCCGCTGTCGGAACGGGCGCAGGAAATGGGCTTTCGGATCGGTCTGGGATTGGTCCTGATGTTGATGGTGTTCGCGACTTACAACGACATTCTGCATTTCGCGACGTCGTAACGGTCCCGATGGCGTGGCTATTGGGCAACGTCTTGGATTGAAATTGAAATTACGGGGCGAAAGAGCGTTTGCCAGGTGGGCAAAATTGGCTACAAGCAGGGCAACGCGAGAGAATCTGCCGGTGTTCCGGGGGATGGGGCTGGGCACTGGAAATGAAGAATAAGGGCGCACAGCGCATGATGGTCGGAATGCGAATTCTACGTGGCGGTCTCCTTGCTGCTTTGATGATGGTGGCCATGCCGGTCGCGGCGACGATGGGAACCGTCATGGTTTCGTCGGCGGCGACGGCCCAGTCGGCGTCCTCCATCGCGGTTCAGGGCAACCAGCGCGTCGAGGCGGCGACCATTCGCTCCTATTTCAAGCCGGGTCCAGGTGGGCGTCTCGATCAGGGGTCGATCGACGACGGACTCAAGGCGTTGATCGAAACCGGCCTGTTTCAGGACGTGAGGATCAATCAGGCCGGCGGCCGTCTGGTCGTTTCGGTGGTCGAGAACCCGGTGATCAACCGCGTCGCCTTCGAGGGCAACAAGAAGATCAAGGACGAGCAGCTCTCGGCCGAGGTGCAGAGCAAGTCGCGCGGCACCTTCTCGCGCCCGATGGTGCAGGCGGATGCGCTGCGTATCACCGAAATCTACCGGCGTTCGGGCCGCTACGACGTTCGCGTCGAGCCGCAGATGATCCAGCAGCCGAATAACCGCGTCGATCTGGTTTTCGTGGTCAACGAAGGCGACAAGACCGGCGTGAAGTCGGTCGAGTTCATCGGCAATCACGCCTTCTCCGCCTACCGCCTGAAGGACGTCATCAAGACTCACGAGTCCAACTGGCTGAGCTTCCTGTCGTCCGGTGACGTGTACGATCCGGATCGGGTCGAGGCCGATCGCGACCTGATTCGCCGCTTCTACCTGAAGAACGGCTATGCCGACGTCCAGGTGGTGGCCGCGCTGACGGAATATGACCCGGCGCAGAAGGGCTTCCTGGTCACTTTCAAGATCGAGGAAGGCCAGCAGTACCGCGTCGGTTCGGTGAACTTCCAGTCGACCATCCCCACGCTGAACGGTGATTCGCTGCGAAGCTGGTCCCGCGTCGGTGTCGGCAGCGTCTACAACGCCGAGGCGCTGGAGAAGTCCGTCGAGGAAATGCAGATCGAGACCTCGCGCCGTGGCTATGCCTTCGCGGTGGTCCGGCCGCGTGGCGAGCGTAATTTCGAGGCGCACACGGTGGCGATTACCTTCGCCATCGATGAGGGGCCGCGCACCTACATCGAGCGCATCGACGTCCGCGGCAACACCCGTACCCGCGATTATGTCATCCGTCGCGAATTCGATATCTCCGAAGGCGACGCGTATAATCGCGCGCTGGTCGATCGCGCCGAGCGCCGCCTGAAGAATCTCGATTTCTTCAAGTCGGTGAAGATCACCACCGAGCCGGGCTCGTCGAACGACCGCGTGATCGTGGTGGTCAGCCTTGAAGAGAAATCCACCGGCGACTTCTCGGTGTCGGGCGGCTACTCGACCACCGACGGCGCGCTGGGCGAGGTCAGCATCTCCGAGCGCAACTTCCTCGGTCGCGGCCTGTTCGCCAAGGCCTCGGTGCAGTACGGCCAGTACGCCCGCGGCTATTCGCTGTCCTTCGTCGAGCCCTACCTGCTCGACTATCGCGTGGCGCTGGGCCTCGACGTCTATCAGCGCACCCAACTGGCGAACCAGTACATTCAGTACGGCACCAAGACGATGGGCTTCAGCCCGCGCCTCGGCTTCCAGTTGCGCGAAGACCTGAGCCTGCAATTGCGCTATTCGCTGTATCGGCAGGAAGTCACGTTGCCGAGCAACTTGCTCGATCCCGCGACGACGACGATCTCGCTGCCGGTCTTGATGGAACTGAGCAAGGGCGCGGCGCTGACCTCGGCGGTCGGTTACACGCTCACCTACAACACCCTCGACAACAACAAGAACCCGACCGATGGTCTGCTGATCGACTGGAAGCAGGACTTTGCGGGTGTCGGCGGCGACGTCAGCTACCTCAAGTCGGCGATCGACGCGAAATACTACACGCCGCTGGTGTCGGACATCGTCGGTATCATCCGCCTGCAAGGTGGTATCTTGAACAAGGTCGGCAGCAAGGATTTGCGTATGCTCGACATGTTCCAGATGGGCCCGAACCTGGTGCGTGGTTTCGCTCCGAACGGTATCGGTCCGCGTGATATCTCGCTGTGGAACACCTACGGCTACGGCGATGCGTTGGGTGGCACGCAGTATTGGGGCGCATCGGTCGAGTTGCAGATGCCGTTCTGGTTCCTGCCCAAGGAAATCGGTCTGAAAGGCGCGGTCTACGCCGATGCCGGTCAGCTCTCGTCCTATAAGGGCCCTCCCTATGCGGGCGTTGGCATTCCGGCGAACCTGGCTGCGCGTTCGTACCTGCCTTACGACGAAGAGATCGTCCGCACGTCGGTCGGTGTCGGCCTGATCTGGCAGTCTCCGTTCGGGCCGCTGCGCTTCGATTATGCTGTACCCCTCACCAAGGGTAAGTATGATCGGGTGCAGGAATTCCGGTTCGGCGGCGGCACGACGTTCTAAGCGTGCCCCCGCGACCGGTCGCAGCGGGTGGCATGACGCAGCAGACATTCTTCCGACAACCGCCAAGGTTGACGCTGGCTGACATCGCCACGCTGACCAAGGCGCATCTGGTCGACGCCTCGCGCGCGGGTCAGTCCGTCCACGGACTGGCCTCGCTCGACGAGGCCGGGCCGATGCATCTGGCCTTTTTCGATAACCTCAAATACGTCGAGCAACTGGCGCAGACTCACGCCGGAGCCTGCCTGGTCCACGAGAGGTTCGAGGGCAGGGTGCCGTCGCACGTCGCGGTGCTGCGTTCCGCGCAGCCGTTCCGCGCCTTTGTCGAATTGGCCCGCCACCTCCACGCCGATGTGCTTCGGCCGCAGTCGTCCTGCGGCAATACCGGAATTTCCCCGTCGGCCATCATCGATCCGTCTGCGCGGCTTGAGGACGACGTTGTCGTCGATCCGCTGGCGGTGATCGGGCCCGATGTCGAGGTCGGTTCCGGCACCGTGATCGGCGCCGGCGTGGTGCTCGGCCCCGGCGTCAAGATCGGCCGGGATTGCAACGTCGGCCCCGGTTCGTCGATTCACAACACTTTCATCGGCAACGACGTGCTGATCCATCCGGGCTGCCATATCGGACAGGACGGCTACGGTTTCATCTTCGGCAAGGACGGCCACCTCAAGGTGCCGCAGACCGGGCGCGTGCTGATCCAGAATCACGTCGAAATCGGCGCCGCCACCACTATCGATCGCGGCAGCCTGCGCGACACGGTGATTGGCGAGGGCACCAAAATCGACAATCAGGTGCAGATCGGCCATAACGTGACCATCGGCCGCCATTCGCTGATCGCAGCGCAATGCGGACTGGCGGGAAGCCTGACCATCGGTGACAACGTGGCGATGGGCGCCAAGGTCGGCGTCAACAATCACGTTCACATCGGCGATGGCGCCCAGATCACCGCCATGAGCGCCGTCAAGGACAGCATTCCGGCAGGCGAACGATGGGGTGGCTTTTTCGCCAAGCCCACCAAGCAATGGTTCCGCGAATTTCTCGCGATCGAGCGTCTGGTTCGCGACGGGGGAACGCTCGGCGCCAGGGATTCGAAAACCAAGGCTGAGGGACACGACTGATGCAATCGCCGATCGCCATCGAGACCGTCGATATCAATAAGATCCTCCAGACGCTGCCGCACCGTTATCCGTTTTTGCTGATCGACCGGGTGGTCGATATTCGCGAGGACCACAGCGGCATCGGCATCAAGAACGTCACCATGACCGAGCCGGTGTTTCAGGGGCACTTCCCCGAACGGCCGGTGTTTCCCGGCGTGCTGGTGATCGAGGGCATGGCGCAGACCGCCGGCGTCATCGGCATTCTGTCGGCGGGCAACGGCATCCAGCCGCGCGCGGTGTATTTCCTCACCATCGACAAATGCAAGTTTCGCAAGCCGGTGCTGCCGGGCGACACCATCGAATATCACATGCGCAACACCAGCCGCCGCAAGACCATGTGGTGGTTCCACGGCGAGGCCAAGGTCAACGGTACGGTGGTCGCCGAGGCCGACGTCGGCGCGATGCTGACCGACTGATCCGCGCGTCTGTTTCAACTGCGTTGAATCAGACGCCACGTTTATCTTTTTGTTTGAGCATGATGAGTTGGGATTGAATCGTCATTGCGAGCGAAGCAATCCAAAAGCGACACGGTTGGGGCTGGATTGCTTCGTCGCTGACGCTCCGCGCGATGACGAGAAAAATGAGTGATCGAACCCGAGTTGATCTGACTTTGGGTCCGCGACCTCAGTGAACATATGGGCGAGCATGAGCAAGATTGATCCGACCGCGCGGATTGCCGATGGCGCGGTGATCGGCGAGGGGTGCTTCATCGGTCCGTACTGCGTCGTCGGTCCCGATGTGGTGCTGGGCGAGGAATGCCATCTCGATGCGCATGTGTCGATCATGGGGCATACGACGGTGGGGCCGCGGTGCCGGATGTCGCCGTTCGTGTCGCTGGGCAGCGCACCGCAATCGCTGGCGTATCGCGGCGAGCCGACGCGCCTGGTGATCGGCGAGGCCTGCCAGATGCGCGAAGGCGTCACCATGAACGTTGGCACCGTCGGCGGCGGCGGCGTCACCCGCGTCGGTGCGCGCGGTTATTTCATGAACAACGCCCATGTCGGTCACGACTGCCAGGTCGGCAGCGACGTGATCTTCGCGACCTCGGCGACGCTGGGAGGACATTGCGAGATCGGCGATTTCGTTTTCATCGGCGGTCTGTCGGCTGTGCACCAATTCACGCGGGTCGGTTCGCAGGTGATGATCGGCGGCGTCTGCGGCGTGCGTGGTGACATCATCCCGTATGGGCTCGTCAACGGCCAGTATGCGCGGCTCGAAGGGCTCAACATCGTCGGGATGCGCCGTCGCAAGTTCACGCGCGAGCGACTGACCGCGGTGCGCGGTTTTTATCGCAAGCTGTTTCACGGTCCGGGCACCTTCGCCGAGCGATTGCAGGACGTGCGGCCGATGGCGGCCGAGGATCCGGCCATCGCGGAAATCCTGGCGTTCATCGGCGAAGGCGCGCATCGTTCGCTGTGCCTGCCGGGAGACCCTAACGACAAGTCGTGACGACGAGGTGGTGGAACTCTTGCGATGACCAACGACACGCTGCCGATCTCATCGCCGGTCGGACTGGTCGCCGGTGGCGGCGTGCTGCCATTCGCGGTGGGTGATGCGCTGGCCGCGCGCGGCATCGCGCCGGTGATCTTCGCCATTCAGGGATTTTGCGATCCGGTCGCGGTCGCACGCTTCAGGCATCACTGGATTCCGCTGGGCCAACTCGGCCGGCTGACGCGGCTGTTGCGCGCGGAGAACTGCCGCGACCTTGCTTTCATCGGCACGCTGATCCGGCCCGCGCTGTCTGAAATCCGCCTCGACTGGGGCACGCTGCGGGTGCTGCCGCGCGTGTGGGCGGCGTTTCGCGGCGGCGATGATCATCTGCTGTCGAGCGTTGGAAGCCTGCTCGAGAAGGATGGCTTTCGTCTTGTCGGGGTCAAGGATCTCGCGCCGGAACTGTTGATGCCGGCCGGCTGCCTCACGCGCGCCGTGCCGGACCACGACGCCGAGGCGGACATCGGCAAAGGGTGCGACGTGCTGCGCGCGCTCGGGCCGTTCGATATCGGGCAGGCCGTCGTGGTGATCGATCGTCATGTCGTCGGCGTCGAAGGCATCGAAGGCACCGACGCGCTGCTCGCGCGCATCGCGCAGTTGCGCGCCGACGGCCGCATTCGCGCGAAGATGAAGCGCGGCGCTCTGGTGAAGATGCCGAAGCGCGGTCAGGATCTGCGCTTCGATCTGCCGACGACCGGCTTGCAGACCGTCGAAGGCGTGATCGCGGCGGGGCTGGCGGGTGTGGCGACCGTCGCGGGCCATACCATCGTCGCCGATCCACAGCCGATGATCGAGGCGGCCGATCGCGCCGGCATCTTCGTCACGGGATTGCCCGCGTGATGCAAAGCGATGCGCGCAAGCTATTCGTGATTGCGACGGAAGAATCCGGCGACCGCCTCGGCGCCAGCCTGATGCGCGAATTGCGCGCGCGTCTGGGAGACGGCGTGCGCTTCGAGGGCGTCGGCGGCCGGGCAATGGCGGAGGCGGGGCTCGCCTCCCGCTTTCCCATCGAGGAATTGTCGATCGTCGGTCTCGCCGCGGTCGCCAGACAATTGCGCGGCATCCTGCGCCGCATTCGCGAGACCGCGGATGCGGTGATCGCGGCAAAGCCGGACGCATTGATCATCATCGACAGTCCGGACTTCACGCACCGCGTTGCCAAGCGCGTGCGGGCGCGCGCGCCACGGATTCCGATCATCGACTACGTGTCGCCGCAAGTCTGGGCGTGGCGGCCGGGCCGCGCCCGCGCCATGCGCGGCTATATCGATCATGTGCTGGCGATCCTGCCGTTCGAGCCCGAGGCCCTGCGGAAACTGGACGGGCCGCCGTGTACCTTCGTCGGCCATCCGCTGACCGAGCAGATCGGATCGTTGCGGCCGAACGCCGTCGAACAATCGCGTCGCGCCGCTTCGCCACCGATCCTGCTGGTGCTGCCCGGCAGCCGGCGTAGCGAGATCGGCCACCATATGGCGGTGTTCGGTGAGACGCTGGCGCAGTTGCAGGCACTGGGCATCCAGTTCGAGGCGGTATTGCCGACGATGCCGCATCTCGAAGCCGCGATTGCACGTGGATTGGAAAACTGGCGAGTGCGCCCGCGCGTGGTCGTGGGCGAGGCGGCCAAGCGCGCGGCTTTTCGCAGCGCTCACGCCGCCTTCGCCAAGTCCGGCACCGTCACGCTCGAACTGGCGCTGGCGCAGGTGCCGATGGTGACGGCGTACAGGGCCGGCGCGGTGGAGGCCTGGATCGTGCGCCGGCGCATCACATCGTCGTCGGTCATTCTTGCCAATCTGGTGATCGGCGAAAATGTCATCCCCGAATTCATTCAGGAGGACTGCACCGCGTCGAAGCTGGCGCCGGCACTGCGCGACGTGCTGACGGCATCATCGATGCGACAGCGTCAACAGGAGGCGTTCGCGCGCATCGACGGCATCATGTCGACCGGCGCGCTGTCGCCGAGCGCACGCGCGGCGGAGGCGGTGATCGGGTTGCTGCGATAGCGCGCGAGGGTCGCTATCGCGACGGCGAGGCGATCAGCGCGCCGTCACGGACGATGCGGACGCCGCCGCGATAGACGGAGCGCGGCTTCGGCACGGCGACCACCGCTTCCGGAACGTGCGCGGCGTGCATCGTCACGAAATCGGCGCGCGCGCCGCGTTTGAGGCCGTAGTCATCGAGGCCGAGGGCACGCGCTCCGCCATGGGTGACGATGTCGAACGCGATGCTCAACTGCGCGTCGGTCATCAAGCCGGAGCGATAGCCGATCATCATGGCGCGACCGAGCATGTCGCCGTCGCCGTAGGGCCACCAGCTGTCGCGGATGTTGTCGCTGCCGCCGAACACCGTGACGCCCGCGTCGCGCAGCGCCAGGACCGGCGGAAAGGCGCGGGCGCCGGGCGCGTTGGTCATGATGGCCACGCCGGCCTCGGCCAGAATATCGGCGATGCGCTTCACCGTGTCGGGCGCGACATCACCCAGCGAATAGGCATGACTGATCGCCACCTTGCCCTGCATTCCGAGGGCGCGCGTGCGCGCGGCGATCTGCTCGATCGAGAACACGCCGAGCATATCCGGTTCGTGCAGATGGATATCCACCGGCACGCCGCGCCGTTCGGCAATTTCGAAGACGACATCGAGATGACCGTTGACGTCGCGGTCGAGCGCGCCGGGGTCGAGGCCGCCGATCACGTTCGCGCCGTGATCGAACGCCGCGTCCAGCAGCTCAGCAGTGCCGGGGCAGGTGAGGATGCCGCTCTGCGGGAACGCCACCAACTGGATATCGATCAGATCGCGGTATTGCTCGCGCACCGCCGCGATGGTTTGCAACGACGTCAGGCCGACACTGCCGTCGACCATGACATGGCTGCGCATGCGCGTCGAACCGTTGGCGATGCAGAGTTCGAGCTGATTGCGCGCGCGCTCCGCCATCGGCGCGGCCGCCGCCATGTTGCGGCGCTGGATTTCGACGCGCTCGCGGACATCGAAACCCGCCGTGTAGGGGACGTGCGGCCGCCAGACATCGCCATAGAAGCTGGTGTCGAGATGGATGTGGCCTTCCACGAAGCCGGGCACCACCAGCGCCCCGCCGAGATCGACGGCGGATGATGATGTCATGCCGTGCGCCGCAGCCTCGGGCTCGATCGCGGCGATCTTGCCGTCGGCGACAGCGATGGCGGCCAGTGCGCCGTCGGCGAGGCGGGCGTTGCGAAACAGCGTGTCGATGGTCATGGCTCACCTTGTCGGCAGAGTGCGGCAGCAAAAACAAACAGGCCCGATCCGGAGTGTCGGATCGGGCCTGCGAATTTTCAAGGCGTCGATAGGCGCGGGCTTACTTGCGCTTCTCGAGGTCGACGTAATCGCGCTTGGCGGAGCCGGTGTAGAGCTGGCGCGGACGGCCGATCTTCTGCGCCGGGTCCTCGATCATCTCGCTCCACTGACTGATCCAGCCGACGGTGCGGGCGACCGCGAACAGCACGGTGAACATCGAGGTCGGGAAGCCCATCGCCTTCAGCGTGATGCCCGAGTAGAAGTCGACGTTCGGATACAGCTTGCGCTCGATGAAGTATTCGTCGCTGAGCGCGATCCGCTCCAGCTCGAGCGCGATCGGCAGCAGCGGATCGTTGGCATGCCCGGTCTCCTTGAGCACAGCATGACACATCTTCTGCATGATCTTGGCGCGTGGGTCGTAGTTCTTGTAGACGCGATGGCCGAAGCCCATCAGCCGCACCGACGAGTTCTTGTCCTTCACCTTGGCGATGAATTCGGGAATCTTGTCGACCGAGCCGATCTCCGCGAGCATCTGCAAGGCCGCCTCGTTGGCGCCGCCATGCGCCGGACCCCACAGGCAGGCGATGCCGGCCGCGATGCAGGCGAACGGATTCGCGCCGGACGAGCCGGCAATGCGCACGGTCGAGGTCGAGGCGTTCTGCTCGTGGTCGGCGTGGAGGATGAAGATCTTGTCCAGCGCGTCGGCGAGCACCGGGTTGATCTTGTATTCCTCGCACGGCACCGCGAAGCACATGCGCAGGAAGTTCGATGCGTAATCGAGATCGTTCTGCGGATAGACGAACGGCTGACCGACCGAATACTTGTAGGCCATCGCCGCCAGCGTCGGCACCTTGGCGATCATCCGCATCGAGGCGATCATGCGCTGCTGCGGATCGTTGATGTCGGTGGAGTCGTGATAGAAC
>CAUJJN010000298.1 GCA_963204905.1 Pseudomonadota bacterium | reverse complement strand
TGATCCAGCCACCTGCTTCGCGGACTTCATCGAGGCCAGCGGTCATTCGCCGCGCAAAACAGGCCGGACATATGACCGCACCGTCCTCATGTGGCGAAATCGACTGAAAAGCATCCTTGCACCGCGGGCCGTTCCACATATCACGGGTTGACGCGCCTATTCCGTCACCGTCTTGACGACGCTGGAAATCGGCTGGGTGCTGACGGTCGGCAGCTTGACGTTCTTGAGCAGTTCCTCGTCGTACTGCGCGATCGTCTGGACCGGCGCCTTGGCGCGCATCTTCACCACCTTGTAGCCGCCGGCCTTCAGCCTGCGCAACAGTTCGGGCAGCGCTTGCGCGGTGTGCTTCTGGAAGTCGTGCATCAGGATGATGCCCTTGCCGACCTTATCGAGCTTCTTCATCACCGTGTCGACGACCTGCTGCGCATTGCGCGACTTGAAGTCGAACGAGTCGATATCGCAGGAGAACATCGCGATGTTGCGGCTGCCGAGATAGGTCACCATCGCCGGCGGGTGCTGAAGCGCCGGGAAGCGGAAGAACGGCGCGGGCGCGCTGCCCAGCGCCCACTTGACCGCGCTGAAGCCTTTCTCGATCTCGTCCTTCGCCGCCTGCTCGGTCATCTTCTTGCCGTTGAGGTTGGCGTGCGACCACGTATGCGCGCCGACGGTGTGGCCGGCGGCCGCGACCTGCTTGAGGATTTCCGGATGGTAGGTGGCGTGCTTGCCGATCGCGAAGAAAATTCCGGTGGTGCACTGGTCGGCGAGCGCCTTCAGCACCGCCGGCGTGTTGTTCGGCCATGGGCCGTCGTCGAAGGTCAGCACCACTTCCTTGTCACGCAGGAAGTCGAGTTGCTTGAAATGCTCGAAGCCGAAGCCGGGGCCGCCGGTGGTGTCGATCTCGACGATGCGGCCGATGCCGAGCGCATCGGGATTGGCGCAGGCCGGCTTCGCGGCCGGTGCGGGCGCTGCCGGCGCCGGTGAGGGGGCGGCTGCCGGCGTCGCGGCGGGCTTCGCCGCGCTGGCCTGCGACCAGGCCGCACTACTCGCGCCGAGCGAGAGCGCGCCTGCGACGATGAGAACGGCCGCGATACGCATGAAGACCCCTCCGATTGGCTGGCGGCGCAATGAACCGTGGCGGCCCGGCGCACGCAAACGTCAAGAGTGGGGCTGATTCGCGCGGGAGCGGCAATGGCGGTTTTGCCGCACGCACAGAGTTATGGCGTGTCCCAACGAAGCGGTTGGGGGCGTGTGAAGAAAACCCGGCCAACCAATGAACTCAGCGCAGCGGCACGATGAAGTCAGTGCCCTGGCCGGTTTCGCTGCGATCGAGCGCCTGATCGGAAACGATGATGGAGCTTCCGGTGGTCAGAGCCTCCGCGAGCCGCGTCATGGTCTCGGCGGGAATGGTCAGGCGGTCCAGCGCCTCGGCGGCGGTGTCGGCGGTCGGCGCGGGCTCGGTGTCGATGGCGCCGATATCCTGCCGCCGCCGGGTCGTGTGCTGGCTGACCGGTTTCGAGCGCACCACCGCGGGCATCGTCATCGCCGACCAGCGGAAGGTCGTCCCGTTGTCGCCATCGGGTTGCGCGGTGAACAGGTGAGTGCCGAGCGGGCGGTCGCCCGACGCGATGGTGATCGGCACGTCGAACAGCGGCTCGAAATTCTGCCGCGCGTAGAGCCTGCCGTCCTTGCCGCTGATGAACACCGCGATCGGTCCGGTGCGTTTCGGTGCGGGCGGCGTCGCGGCAGCCGCTGGGGCTGCTTCGGTGCCGGAGGTTGCCGGGGCGCCGTCGCTGAGGGTCGCGGGTGCGCTGGTCTGCGCCAGCGTGGCGCTGGCGTCGGCAAGCTTGGTTGGCTTGTCGGCGGCAAGGCCGGTCGTGGTCGGCTCGGCCGCGCCGCCGTTGTGCGGGGTCAACGACGGCCGCAGATCCTTCACGTCGATGGCGATGGCCGTGGTGGTGGCGTTGATGGCGGTCGCCGCGTCGGTCGCCGTATCGGCTTGCGACATGGCCGGCGCAGCGGGCTTGGCTTCGACCGACGGGATCGTGGCGTCGGCGGGCGGCGTGGCCTTTGGCGCGGGCCTCTCCGTGAACAGCAGCCGATGCGCGAACGCGACCGGGCTGACCTCGCCGGGGGTGACCACGACGCGCGCCCCCATCCGGGTCCAGTTCCAGATCTGGGTCGCGAAGTGATTGGGCAGGCGGATGCAGCCGTGCGAGGCGGGGTAGCCCGGCAACGCACCCGCATGCATGGCGATGCCGGACCACGTCAGCCGCTGCATGTAAGGCATCGGCGCGCCGCTATAGATGTTGGAGCGGTGCCACTTGTTTTTTTGAATCACACTAAAGATGCCGAGCGGCGTCGCGTGGCCGGGCATTCCGCTGGAGACCGGCGCTTCGGCGAACAGGCCGCCGGCGTCGTAAACTTTCAGTGACTGATTCTTGATCGACACCGCGACGATCAGCGGATGCTGCGGCTTGCGCGCCGGCACGGCGGCTTCCTTCGCCCTGGCGCGTGGCGCCTTGTGGCGGCGATGAACGACCGGGCGGGGCGGCGCCGGTTCATAGATGATCTCGTCCGACCAGAAATCTTGCGGCAGCGCCATCGCGGGACCCTGCGCGCCGATAACGATCGCGGAGCCGACGAGGGCAGTGGCCCAGAGCGACGGGCGAACGCACGCAAACGTGAACCCGGCTCGCGCGCCGTGAGGAATCTGTTTGATACGCAACGCAACACTTCCTTACATTTCGGTTCCGATCGTTAGTGCGCCAACGAGGCAGCCAGTTCACGCCGCGCGCCGTCGATCTCGGCCGAGCCGAAAATATCTGGCAAATCCCCTCATTTTACCTTAACGGCTTGCGCCCCTACCCGTGGCCGAGGGGTGACCCTATATGGCCCGGACGACGCGAACGGAGAGATGGATGGCACTGGGTAAAGAGCGGCGCGGCGAGATGCGCCCGAAACTGATCGGCCTGGCCGTCGTGGTGTTCGCGCTGTTGACCGCATGGTCGGCATTCGCGGCCGACGAGCCGGATTTGATCTTCCGCCGCTCCACCGTGTTCAAATGGATGAGCCCGAACGACAAGCTCGCCACCTACGGTCTCGACGATCCGGAAGTCGAGGGCGTCGCCTGCCATTTCACCGTGCCGGAAAAAGGCGGCTTCAAGGGCTGGCTCGGGCTGGCGGAGCAGGTCTCGGACATTTCGCTGTCGTGCCGTCAGATCGCGCCGATCCGCTTCAAGGCGAAAGCCAAGCTGGAGCAGGGCGAGGACATGTTCAGCCAGCGGCGCTCGCTGTTCTTCAAGAAGATGCAGATCGTGCGCGGCTGTGACGCCAAGCGCAACGTGCTGGTCTACATGGTCTACTCGGACAAGCTGATCGACGGCTCGCCGAAGAACTCGACATCGTCGGTGCCGATCATGCCGTGGGGCGCGGCCGACACCGCCGTGCAGAAGTGCGGCGAATTCTTCAAATAGGCGCGGCGGAAGCGCGCGCTCCGGAGCCCTTCCATCCAACGCGAGGAGGCGGGTGATTGAGTGCGAAGGTGTCGGCGGCCGAGCGCGAAATCACCGCGACGATAGAAGCAGCCGGGATTCGACTGCGGTTTGACAAGGTCGCCCTCCGGGTTCTCGACAAGGTGAAAACCGCGTTGAGCGAGATCGTTGCCGAAAACCAGACCGTCATCTTCATGCTCACCGCGCCCATCAGGCTGCCTTCAAGAACGGCGGCCGCAATGGAAGCGCTGGCGCGTGACGGCTTTGCTGGCAACGACATCCACAGGACGATTCACGGCAATCAGATCAGGATGCGGCGCGTGACCGGGGTTGCCGCGGCAATGCCGCGAGCGATCGGCTTCGTGCATAATCCGGATGCGGACGCCGACGCCATCCTCGCATTGGCGGAGGCGCGCCTCCGGGGCAAGGCCGGCCGTGCCGCGCGTGGAACCCGATGACCGGCACCGGGCAACGGCCGTCCTGAGCACGGGGAAACGCAGCGCCACCGCCTTTTGGCAAGCCGGAATTGTTTCGTGCCGGCGCACACAACGAAACAAATCTCCCGAACCATAACACCGTTTCTTGCGACCCACGCAAAACGCTCGAAACGACGGGCGCTTATGGATAGCGGCAACACGCGGCGAACAACGCTGCGGGCGTCGGACACGGGAGCTTCACATGCGCACTTTCAGCTTTTTGTTCGCTTTCGCGATTTTTCTGGTCGGCCCCTGCATGGCGGGGGCAGCAGTCGAGCAGGGCGCAAGCATCGGGACGTTCAGCTATAGCGGCAGCCCGATCGCGAGCACAGCTCCCGCATTCGTGGTCGCGGCGCGGTAAACGAGCCTAGCGCCGCGCGCCCGGACGCGGAATGCAAGTGATGCGGCGGACAATGCCGTCGCTCGAGAGCTGCGCACCCATCACTTCCTTGATCTGGCCGGTCGGGCAGGTGCCATCATCGACCTGGATGCGCTGGCCGAGCCGCAGGTTGACGATGTCGCGCTCGTTCGAGACCTGCTCGGCGTGGGCGGCGGTTGCGAACGTCAGCATCGCCCCGCCGATCAAGGTTAGTCCGATCGTGGTCGTTGTCAGCCTTCGCATCAGCGCCATCACTTGTTCTGAATTTTCAGACCGTCCTTGCCGATATTGATTTGCACGCCTTCGGGCTTCTTGCTGTCCTGATACTGTTTGTAGCCGAGCACCGCGACGACGGCGACCAGAAGGCCAATGATGAACATCAGGACGTTACGGTTGATCGGCATCTTTCCTCCGCGCTGAAACGATCGGCAGGCCGAATCGATTGGCCCGGATGGGATTCTGATAGGCCCGATATCCCGCGACAATCCCTATCGTAATATGGTTGGATGGAACCGGGCGGCGGATGAAGCCGTCCGCCCGCATCCATCAGCAGGGGGAACCATGAGCGCCAACGACAACAAGAAACGCATTCTCGACGCTGTCGATGCCGGCTTCGAGGCGCAGCTGGAGACCACCAAGCAACTCGTCGCCATTCCCAGCACACGCGGCGCGGAAGGCCCCTGTCAGGACCTGATCGGCGACCTGCTGCGGGCACGGGGCTACGAGGTCGACGACTGGCATATCAACCTCGACGATCTCAAGGACCTGCGGGGCTATGGCCCGATCGAACATGATTTTTCCCGTGCGCGCACCGTGGTCGGCACCTATCGGCCGGCCACCGAGGCCGGTAAATCGCTGATCATCCAGGGCCACTGCGACGTGGTGCCGGCGGGGCCGCTGGACATGTGGGAGACGCCACCGTTCCAGCCGACCATCAGGGACGGCAAGATGTACGGCCGCGGCGCCTGCGACATGAAATCCGGCACCCTCGCCGCGCTCTATGCGCTCGACGCCATCAAGGCGGCGGGCCTGAAGCCGACCGCGCGGATTCACTTCCAGTCGGTGATCGAGGAAGAGAGCACCGGCGTCGGCGCGCTGTCGACCATCCAGCGCGGCTATCGCGCGGATGCCTGTTTCATTCCCGAACCGACCGACGGCTACATGATCCGCTCGCAGGTCGGCGTGATCTGGTTCCGCATCCGCGTGCGCGGCTTCCCGGTGCACGTCTTCCAGACCGGCGCCGGCTCCAACGCCATCACCGCCGCCTATCATCTGATCCAG
>CAUJJN010000297.1 GCA_963204905.1 Pseudomonadota bacterium | reverse complement strand
CACCCCTTCCGCCATCCATCCGGATAGGTTTTCCGAATTCCACTGGATCGCGGACAACTTCGTTGCCTGGACGCAGACTGCGCGCGTCGACCGGAGAGTGGCCGGCAGGGTTGGCAACCAATGGTTTACCACGTCGGATGCGTCACCCAATTTCCGCCTTGATCCGACTGCGGTATATTAACCTCGCTCTCTTACAGGGAGCCAGTTGGGGAACTGGGCGGCGGGCCTATCACGTTGGGCTTCGCGCCAAATGAATGGTATTTGGGGCACATGGGGATTCGCTGTTCAGCCAAGGTCATCGGAGCCACGCGCGCGGCTGCTGTCGTCGGGTCCTGCCTGTTGCTCGCCAATTGCGTCTCCTCCGGGAAATTCAGCCGCGTCGATCCCAAATATGGAGTCTCCAGCAGCCCGCGCGTCGTCGCGTTCGGCGAGGCGGTGCCAAAGGGCGGTGGCGCATATAGGGTCGGCAAGCCGTATACGGTTGGCGGGCGGGTCTATGTTCCGCGGGAAGATCCCAATTATCGCGAGGATGGCATGGCATCCTGGTATGGCGATGCCTTCCATGGTCGCTTGACCGCGAATGGCGAAATCTTTGACATGCAGACGCTCACCGCGGCGCATCGGACGATGCCGATTCCGAGCTACGCCCGCGTCACGAATCTCAGCAATGGAAAGTCATTGATCGTTCGCGTCAACGATCGCGGGCCGTATCACGGCAACCGCATCATCGACGTTTCCAACAAGGCGGCGCACCTGCTCGATTTCAAAAGTCGCGGCGTCGCGCGCGTTCGTGTCGAATATGTGGGACGCGCACCGATCGAAGGCTCGGATGATCGACAACTCGTCGCGACGTTGCGAACTGGTGAGCCCGCACCATCGCCGTCAACGGTGCGTGTGGCATCGGCGCGCCCCTTCGTTCCGGAAATGTCGCGCTCGACCACGACCATTGTTCGTGGAAATGTGCCGATGCCGGAAGAGCGGCCATACAGCCTCGGCAATACGGTTGCCGACGCCAGTTCCGTCAACGCCACATCGGAAATGTCTTCATCCCGCGTGGCGCGGATTGACCGCGCTCCGCTCGAAAATCCGCGCGCCGTCAGCTACGGCGGACGCGATACGGTGGCAGCCAGCCGCACGGCTAATGCATATGCTCCCGTGGAGCAGCAGGAGAGCCCGCGCGAGATCTTGTCCGGGCGCGGGCTTTACTAAACCCGCCGTTCCGTCACGCTGGCGAGAAACGCGATCAGCGCGGCATTCACTTCATCCGGGCGTTCCTGCTGAATCCAGTGCCCAGCTCCTTCGATCAGCAATTTCTGTTTGAGGTTGGGCAGCACCCGCTCCATGTCGTGAACACGTTTTGCGCCGATCAATCCCTTGATGACTGAATCTTCGGTCCCGGCAATGAACAGAGACGGCTGATGAATCTGCGCCCCATGCCATGGCGCGGTCAGATCCCAGTTCCGATCTATGTTGCGATACCAGTTCAAGCCGCCACGAAATCCGGACGTGCGATAGGCGGTGATGAACTCTGCCAGTTCAGCCTCGCTGATCCATTCGGGCAATCTCCGCTCGATAGCGGGATCATCGAGGAAGCCCTTGCCCTCCTGAACGAACAAGGACGCTTCAGGCTCGGTGAACCCGCGCGCGAATACGGCGCGCATAGTGAAGGCCACGTCGCGCTCGAATTCGGCCTCGGCAACGCCGGGTTTCTGAAAATACTGCCAGTAGAAATTTTCGATACCGCTGCCGCGCAACGTCTCGAGCGGACGGCCACGACCGCGCAGCGGTGGTGGCACGCTCAAGCCGGCGACGGCCTTGAAGATGTCAGGGCGGAACAACGCGGCGTGCCAGGCCACCGGCGCACCCCAGTCGTGCCCGATAATGATGGCGGTCTTCTCGCCAAATGCCTCAACCAGGGCAACCATGTCGCCGGTGAGATCGAAGATGCTGTAGGCATCGATATCGGCGGGCGCGCTGGTCCGGCCGAAGCCCCGCATATCCGGCGCGACAACGCGATAGCCGGCGTCTGCGATCGGGCCGATCTGGTGCCGCCAGGAATAGGACAGTTCCGGCCACCCGTGGCAGAGCAAGACCAGCGGCCCCTGGCCCTGGTCGCGCACGAACATGTTGATGCCATTGACGCTGAGGATTTTATCGGAAGGCATCGCGGGCGACCTTTTATCGGGGGCGGAACGACAAGCCGAACGATAGGGGCCACGGCTCCGTCTCGCAACCGGGCGATTTCGTGGCCGGCAGCCGCCGCATGTTGTTCCGGCAAGACCCCGCTGGTAGACTTAAGCGATCAGGACTTGCGGTATGCGGAACGAACCATTCCATTCCCCTCGAACGCGAAAAAGCGGCTTTTGGCGCTGGTCGATCGGCGGCCTTCTTGCGTGCGTGCTCGGATTTGCGACCGTGGCTTACGCGGCCAATAACAGCGTGCAAGGCGCGAAGAAAGACGAAGGCTTCAACACCGACGCGCCGACCGCGATCCTGATCGAGGCCAACAGCGGCAGCGTCCTGTTCGAAAAGAACGCCGACGAACTCCGCGCGCCGTCCAGCATGATGAAGCTGATGACGGTCGAGGTGGTGTTTGACGCGATCGGGAAGGGCGAACTCAAACTGACCGACGAATTCAAGGTCAGCGAGAACGCGTGGCGCAAGGGCGGCGCGCCGGCCGGCGGATCGACGATGTTCGCGGCGATCCACAGCAGCGTCTCGGTCGACGACCTCCTGCACGGTGCGATCATCCAGAGCGGCAACGACTCCTGCATGGTGCTGGCGGAGGGCATCGCCGGCGGCGAAAAGGCCTTCGCGGAGATGATGACGAAGCGGGCGCGCGAACTTGGAATGACGCGATCGACTTTCGGCAATTCCACCGGGCTGCCCGATCCCGACAACAAGATGACGGTCCGCGAACTGTCGCAACTCGCGCGTCATCTCATTCAGGCCTATCCCGAGTTCTACAAACTGTTCGGACAGCAGGAATTCACCTGGAACAAGATTCGCCAACAGAACCGCAATCCGTTGCTGAAATCGCTGGAAGGCGCCGATGGATTGAAGACCGGCTACACCAAGGATGGTGGTTACGGCATGGTCGGATCGGCTGTGCAGAACGGGACGCGCCTGATCGTCGCGGTCAACGGTCTTGAGGATAAGGATGATCGTGCGGCCGAAGCCAAGAAGCTGCTCGAATGGGGGTTTCGTAATTTCGAAACTCGACCGTTGTTTGCGGCCAAGGTGCCGGTCGGATCGGCCAAGGTGTTCGGTGGAGCTCAGCGATGGGTGCGGGTCGCGACAGCAGAGCCGGTTCGCGTGATGGTTCAGAAGAACGGCAGCGACAAGCTGTTGGCGCGGATCGTCTATGCTGGTCCTGTCCGCGCGCCGGTCGAGGCCGGGCAGCGCATCGGAACGATCAAGGTGTGGCGCGGCGGGAATGTCGCAGTCGAGGAGCCGGTCTATGCCCTCGATCCGGTGGCGACCGGCACCACCATGCAACGCGCTTTCGACGGCGCCAGTGAATTGATGATCGGCATGTTCCGCGCGGGTATCGAGAAACTGTGATGACGGCGGAAACCGATATACCGAGCACCGCGACACGCGGCCGCTTCATCACTTTCGAAGGCGGCGAGGGGTCTGGGAAATCCACTCAGATCAGATTGCTCGCTGAGCGCCTTGACGTGGAGGGGGTGCGCGCCATCGTCACGCGCGAACCCGGTGGTTCGCCCGGCGCGGAGATTATCCGTCACGTCCTTCTGTCGGGCGTCGGCAAGATGCTCGGCGCGGAGGCCGAGACGCTGCTGTTCATCGCCGCGCGCGACGATCATGTCCGCAACGTGATCGAACCGGCGCTGGCGCAAAACATCTGGGTATTGTGCGACCGTTTCGCGGACTCGACGCGGGTCTATCAAGGGCACGCCGGAAAGGTCGACCTCCAACTGCTCGACGCCATGGAGCGCGTCACCATCGGGGCGTTGAAGCCGGATCTGACGCTCCTTCTTGACGTCCCCGTGGACATCGGGATGCAGCGCGCCAGCGGTCGTCGCGGAGCTGATACGCCCGATCGCTTCGAAGCGGAAAATGTCGATTATCATCGCAAGCTGCGCGACGGCTATCTGGCCATAGCTCGCCGCGAGCCCGAACGATGTATCCTGATCGATGCCACGAAGACACCGGATAACGTGGCGAACGACATCTGGGCGGCGCTCGTGCAGCGTGGCCTTGTCGTCAGGCAGCCGGAGACGCAACGCTCATGAGTGCCCGGGCAACGGAAGCCACCATCGAGAGTCGCGAGCCGCGCCTGACGACTGCGCTGTTCGGTCATCGCGAGGCCGAGCAAACCTTGCTCGACGCCTATCGAAGCGGCCGCATTCCCCACGCCTGGCTGATCGGCGGCGCGCAGGGAATCGGCAAGGCGACGCTGGCCTATCGAATGGCGCGTTTCGTGCTCGCGCATGGTGACCCGGCGGCACCGGACGTGCAGGCGGCTTCTTCGCTCCATGTCGATGAATCACACCCGGTAGCGCGGCGGATCGCTTCGGGCGCACATGGCGGATTGCTGGTATTGCAACGGGGCCTCAACGAAAAGGGCGTGTTGCGGAATTTCATTACCGTTGACGATACGCGGCGGACCATCGAATTCTTCGGATCAACGGCGGCGGTGGATGGCTGGCGCGTCTGCATCGTCGATACCGTCGACGAATTCAACGCCAACGCCGCGAACGCGCTGCTGAAGATTCTGGAGGAACCACCGCGGCGCTCGATCTTGTTGCTTCTCAGTCATTCGCCCGGAAAAATCCTGCCCACCATTCAGTCACGTTGCCGCAAACTGGCACTGCGGCCATTGGACGTGGCCGATGTTGCGGCGGCCGTGGCAGCGGCAACGGGCGAGGAGGCCAATGCGCCGGCGGTGATCGACGTCTCCAGCGTTTCCGAGGGGAGCGTGGGACGGGCCCTCGGCCTCATGGGCGGCAACGCTCTCAAGCTGCACCAGCGGACGACCGAACTGCTCGACGCATTGCCTCATGTCGATCGGCGCCAGTTGCACGCGCTCGGCGATGCGCTCGGCGGCAGCGATCGGGCGACACTCGCGGCCTTCACCGACAGCGTCGACCGCTGGGTCACAGGCAGGGTGCGGGATGGCGCAAGCAACGCCAATCTGGCGCAACTTGCACGGCTGGCGGAGGTATGGGAAAAGATCAGTCGCGCCGCGCGCGACGTCGAATCCTTCAATCTCGACCGGAAACCGCTGGTTTTTTCCGTATTCGATCAATTGTCGGAAGCGACACGCTGATTCCGAGTTTCCGGCAGCCTCATTCTCTCAAACATCCGATTGCAGCAAATGGCGTCACAGTCCGAAGCATCCCGTCCGCGTTACTTCCTCACGACGCCGATTTTCTATCCTAACGGCGAGCCGCATATTGGCCACGCCTATACCGCGATGGCTTCGGACACGATCGCGCGATTCCGGCGGCTTGACGGCTACGACGTCCGATTCATGACCGGCACCGACGAGCATGGACTGAAGATGCAGCAGACCGCGATCGCCGAAGGGCTGACGCCGCTGCAACTGGCGGACCGCAACTCGGCGCGCTTTCGCGAGATGATGGCGGCGCTCGACATTTCCTATGACGACTACATTCGCACCACGGAGCCACGCCACGAGCGCTCGTGTCAGGCGCTGTGGCGGGCGATCGAGAAAAGCGGAGATATCTATCTCGACAAGTATGCCGGCTGGTATTCCGTGCGTCAGGAAGCCTACTTCGCCGAGGATGAAACCACCGTCGGACCCGACGGCGTACGCCGCGAACCACTCGGCTCGCCGGTGGAGTGGACCGAGGAGGAGACGTACTTCTTCCGGCTATCCGCCTATCAGGACAAGCTGCTCGATCTCTACAGGCGCGTGCCGGATTTCGTGCTGCCGCGCGAGCGGCTCAATGAAGTCGCGAGTTTCGTGCGCGGCGGCTTGCAGGATCTGTCGATCTCGCGCACCACGTTTGACTGGGGCATCCGCGTTCCCGGTGCGCCGAAGCATGTGATGTATGTCTGGATCGACGCCCTCACCAACTACATCACGGGTGTTGGGTATCCCGACACGGATAGCAATCTGTTCAAGCGTTACTGGCCCGCGAATTTGCATGTCATCGGCAAGGACATCGTGCGTTTCCACGCGGTGTATTGGCCGGCGTTCCTGATGGCGGCAGGCGTCGAGGTGCCGCATCGCGTGTTCAGCCACGGCTTTTTGCTGAACCGCGGCGAGAAGATGTCGAAATCGGTCGGCAACGTCGTCAGTCCGTTCGATTTCGCCACGCAGTACGGTGTCGATCAAATCCGCTACTTCTTCCTGCGCGAAGTCTCATTCGGGCAGGATGGCAGCTACAATCACGAGGCGATCGTCGCGCGGATCAACGCTGATCTGGCCAACGATCTCGGCAACCTGGCGCAGCGTTCGCTGACCATGATCGCGAAGCAATGCGGCGGCGTGCTGCCGGAGCCGGGCGCGTTCAGCGACAACGACAAGGCAATCCTGGCGCAGGCCGACGGCATGATCGCGCTGGCGCGCGCCGCGATGGAAACGGAGCAGATCCACCATTACCTGAGCGCCGTGTGGGCCGTGGTCGCCGAAGCCAATCGCTACTTCGCAGGCGAAGCGCCGTGGGCGCTGGCGAAGACCGATCCCGCGCGACAGCGCACCGTGCTTTATGTGACGGCGGAAGTGCTGCGTCAGATCGCGATCCTCGCGCAGCCGGTGATGCCGTCATCGTCAGGGAAATTGCTCGACATTCTTGGCGTCCCGACCGACGCACGCGAGTTCAGCCAGCTTGGCGGCGCGATTCGCATTGCACCCGGCACGGCGCTGCCGGCGCCGGCGCCGATCTTCCCACGCTATGTCGAACCGAAGGACGAGTAGGCCGTTACTCAAAATGCTGGTCGATAGTCACTGCCATCTCGATTTTCCCGATTTCGCGGAAGAACTCGACGCTATCGTCGCGCGCGCCGAGGCGGCGGGTGTCGGACGGATGGTGACGATCTCAACACGGGTGAGGGAGCACGACAAGCTGCGCGCGATCGCGGAGCGTTTTTCCAACGTCTATTGTTCGGTTGGCACCCATCCGCATCACACGGACGAGGAAGACGGCATCACGCCGGACGAATTGATCGGGCTGACGCAGCATCCAAAAGTCGTCGCGCTGGGTGAAGCGGGCCTCGATAATTTTTACGACAACGGGTCTCCCGAAGCGCAAGAGCGTGGCTTCCGCGCGCATATCGCGGCGGCGCGCGCTACCGGCCTCCCGCTGGTGATCCACACCCGCGAGGCGGATGAGGCTTGCGGCCGCATTCTTGAAGACGAAATGGCAAAGGGATCGTTTCGTGCGGTGCTGCATTGCTACACCGGCGGACGCGAGCTTGCGATGAAGGCGATCGATCTCGGACTGTCGATCTCGTTTACCGGCATCATCACCTTCAAGAAGTCGCAAGCCTTGCGCGACCTCGCTGCCGAACTGCCGGCCGACCGCATCATGGTGGAAACCGATTCCCCCTATCTCGCGCCGGGAAAGCACCGCGGTAAGCGCAATGAGCCGGCTTATGTGGTGGATGTCGCGAAGGTGCTGGCGGACGCCCGCGGCGTTTCGACGGACGAGATCGCGCGCCAGACCACGGAAAACTTTTTTCGTCTGTTCAGCAAAGTACCGGCGCCAACCGCATGACGACCACACTTACCATTCTCGGCTGCGGCTCCTCCGCTGGCGTGCCGCGCCCCGCTCTGGGGTGGGGCGCCTGCGATCCGTCCAATCCGAAGAACCGCCGCCGCCGCTGCTCGCTGATGGTGGAGCGACGCTCGGAGCAGGGCGTCACGCGCGTTGTCATCGACACCTCGCCGGATTTGCGCGAGCAATTGATCGATGCCGACGTCGATCACATCGACGCGGTATTCCTGACGCACGAACATGCCGACCAGACCCACGGAATCGACGATCTGCGTTCGGTGGTGTTGCATCAACGCCGCCGCATTCCGGTCTATCTGAACCAGTCGACAAGCAAGGATATCCTGTCGCGCTTCTCCTACTGCTTCATCTCACCGCCGGGCAGCGACTATCCGCCGATCCTCGACAATCGCGCCATCGAGGCCGGCGAAAGCCGTACTATCGAAGGCGTAGGGGGCCCGCTGACGCTGACAGCCTTTCTGGTTGATCATGGCAACATTCCGGCGCTCGGCTATCGCATCGGCGATGCCGCCTACACGCCGGATCTGCACGACATCCCGAAAGAAAGCTGGCTCGCCCTAGAGGGGCTTGATCTGTGGATCGTCGATGGCCTGCGCTACGCGCAACACCCGAGCCATTTCAGCCTGCGCGACGCATTGAAGTGGATCGACCGCTTCAAGCCGAAACGCGCCGTCATCACCAACATGCACGCCGACCTCGATTACGAGGTGATGCGCAAGGAATTGCCGCCCGGCGTCATCCCGGCTTACGACGGGATGCGACTGACGTTGAACTCCGATTAAATCGAGATATTTCGGCTCCATCCGTCTTGGCCGGACTCGTCCCGGCCATCCACTTTCTCTGTGCTCTTCAGCATGGACAAAAGACGTGGATGCCCGGCACAAGGCCGGGCATGAGGAGGGCGAGGTGATCATTCAGCGCGATTGAAAAGCCGGACGGTGTTTCAATTCAGCTCACGTCGAAATTGCCTTCGCAGAGTCCACCTGGTTGCGCAGCAGAAATTTCTGGATCTTGCCGGTCGAGGTCTTCGGGATGACGCCGAACACCACCGCCTTCGGCGTCTTGAAGCCGGGCATCTGCTCGCGACAGAAGGCAATGATGTCTGCTTCCGTCGCGGCCGCGCCGTCCTTCAGTTCGATGAAGGCGCAGGGCACTTCGCCCCACTTCGGATCGGGCTTGGCAACCACCGCCGCGAACAGCACGGCCGGGTGCTTGTAAAGCACGTCCTCGACCTCGACCGACGATACGTTCTCGCCGCCGGAAATGATGATGTCCTTGGACCGGTCCTTGATGATGACATAGCCATCATGGTCGAGCACGCCGAGATCGCCGGTGTGGAACCAGCCGCCCTCGAAAGCCTCCTTTGTCGCCGCCTCGTTCTTCAAGTAGCCCTTCATCACCACGTTGCCGCGGAACATGACCTCGCCGATGGTTTCACCATCGCGTGGCACCTCGCGCATGGTTTCGGGATCGAGCACCGTGACCGCCTCCTGAAGCGGGTAGGCGACGCCCTGGCGGCGCTTGAGCTGCGCGCGCTGATCGGCCGGCAGATCATCCCAGCCGGGCTGCTCGGCGCAGACCGACGCCGGGCCGTAAACCTCGGTCAGGCCGTAGACATGAACCAGCCTGATGCCGATGTTCTCCGCGCCCGCCAACACCGCGACCGGAGGCGCGGCGCCCGCGATCAGGCCGACCACCGGGCGATCGCCGGGTTTCGGCTTGGGCGCGCCGGGCGCGTTGATGAGCGTGTTGTAGACGATCGGCGCGCCGCACATGTGGGTGACACGGTGCTTCGGGATCACCTCGAAGATCTTGGCGGGATCGACCTTGCGCAGACAGACGTTGACGCCAGCCGCCGCCGCAATGGTCCATGGGAAGCACCAGCCGTTGCAATGGAACATCGGCAGCGTCCAGAGATAGGCGGGATGCTGTCCGAGATTGGCGGCGAGGATATTGCTGACGGCGTTGAGGTAGGCACCGCGATGATGCGTCACCACGCCTTTCGGATTGCCGGTCGTCCCCGACGTGTAGCCGAGGGCGATGGCTTCCCATTCATCCTGCGGCGTCACCGCGACGAAACCCGGGTCGCCCGCCGACACCACGGCTTCATATTCGATCTCGCCGATGCGGCGACCGCCTGCGTAGGCGGCATCGTCGACGTCGATTACGAATGGCTTCGGCCCCTTCATGAGGGTCAGGGCTTCGGCGATGACGTCAGCGAACTCGGGGTCGACGAAGATAACCTTCGCGCCGCCGTGGTCGAGCTGGAACGCGATTGCGGCGGCGTCGAGCCGGATGTTGAGGGCGTTGAGCACGCCACCGGTCATCGGCACCGCGAAATGCGCTTCGTTCATCGCCGGGATATTCGGAAACATCGCCGCGACAGTGTCGCCGCGCCCGATGCCGTGCGCGGCAAGGTACGATGCCACGCGACAGCATCGATCGAGCGTCTGCGACCAAGTGAAAGACCGATCTTCATAAACCGCGCCGAGATGGTTGGGGTAGACCGCGGCGGTTCGGAACAGGAAGCTGAGCGGAGACAACGGCACGAAATTGGCCGGGTTCTTATCGAGACCGACGCTGTATGGATTGCTGTTGTCTCTCATAAAAACTTCCTCCCAATCAATATCTTGTGATAGTTTTCAAATCCATTTCATTAGATTGCATGGGCATTCCAACAAAACGATTGAATTATCAATTCAAGATACTGCCACCTCTCACTTTATGAACCCGATCGATATCCATGGAATGGCCGCCACCACGATCAATCCAACGAGCAGCGCCAGCATGTAGCCGAGGATCGGTTTCACACCTTCCGCAGGATCGACGCGTCCCACCGCGCAAGCTGCATAATAGCCTACGCCGAACGGCGGCGCGAACAACCCGATCCCCATCGCGAGTATCACGATCATCGCATAGTGGACCTCATGGACACCCACGGCCTGGGCGATGGGAAACAAGAGCGGGCCGAACAGAACGATGGCTGGAATGCCTTCCAGCACACTGCCAAGGATCATGAAGGCGATAATCGATACCGCGATGAATGTCGTAGAGCCGCCCGGCAGGCCGGTCATCGCCGCCGCAAGCGATCGCGAGAAGCCGGATTGCGTCAGGCCCCATGCCATACCGGTCGCGGTGCCGATGATGAAGAGGATCGCGCCCGAGAGGCTGGCCGTCTCGATCAGCATCGGACGCAATCGCCGCCAGTCAAACTGACGATAGACCACCAGGCCGATCACCACGGCATAGACGATGCCAATGGTCGAGACTTCGGTGGCGGTCGCGATGCCTTCGACGACCGCGGCGCGGATCACGAACGGTAGGGCCAGCGCGGGCAGGGCGATGACGAAGCTCCGAAGGATTTCCGGCAGGCCGACCTTCTGGATATGGCCGAGGTCTTCATGGCGGTAGCGCCACCACACCAGCGCCGACAGTGTCACTGCCAGCACCGCGCCGGGCAACATACCGCCGGTGAACAGAGCAGCGATCGACACCCCCGTGACCGATCCGATGGTGATCAGCACCAAGCTTGGCGGAATGGTTTCGGTCTGCGCGCCAGTGGCGGCGAGGAGCGCGACCAGGTCGCCCGGCTTGGCGCCCCGCGCCTTCATTTCGGGAAACAGCACCGGGGCCACCGCCGCCATATCGGCGGCCTTCGAGCCGGAGATGCCAGACACCAGATACATGGCGCCGATCAGCACGTAGTGCAGACCACCTCGGACATGCCCTAGCAGGCTGGCAAGAAAACCGACCATGGCCCGGGCCATGCCGGTCATTTCGATCAGCAATCCGAGGAACACGAACAGCGGCACCGCCAGCAAGATGAGATGGCTCATGCCGTCGTCCATGCGGCCCACCAGCACCATCAGCGGCGTATGTGTCGTCAACGCCAGATAGCCCAGCACAGAGAGACCGAAGGCAAATGCAATGGGGACGCCCGCCAGCACGCAGGAGCCGGCCACCACCACGAAAAAGATGATCAGGTTAAGGTTGCCCAGTTGCCGCAACCACGGCTGAAGCAGCCACAAAGCGGCGATCACCAGCGCGACCGAAGCGATCGCGGCAAGTAGAAGACGAACGTTGCGGATACGCGCCAGTTGGAGCAGGGCGAACAGCGCCATCAAGCCGATGCCGACCGGCAGCGCGCCGGCGCGCCAGCTATTGGATATCTCCAGCGCCGGCGTGGTGATGAAGCTTTCCTCGTAGGCATATTCCCACGATGGCACAGCGATCAGCGACAGGAACGCCAATGCCGAGCAGATCGCCAGGGTTTCGAGATAGGCCCGTATCGCGGGCTTTGAACCGGCGACCAGCGCCGTCATCCGCATATGTTCGGAACGACGCAATGCGACCACAGCGCCCAGCATTGCGAGCCAGAGAAACAGGATCGACGCCAGTTCGTCCGACCAGATCAGCGGACTGTGAAACACGTAGCGGGAGACAACGCCTGCGAACAGGATAATGATCTCGACCACCACCAGCAGCGCGGTCGGAATCTCGACCGCCAGCCCCAGCCAGCGATCGAATGCGTCCAATGCCGAGCGACGCGGGGATACGGAAGCCCCCGCGCCGACCAGCGTATCCGTGCTTTCGATGTGCACCGTTGCGCGCCGTCGCTCAGGCGAGCTTGCCGACCGACTTTTCCAGCAATTCCCACGCCTGATCGCCGTACTTGCCTTTCCACTCGGCGTAGAACTTTGCGTCACGCAGCTTCTGTCGGAACGGCGCGACCTGTGGCTGATTGAAGATCAGGCCCTTGCCTTTCAATTCTTCCATCACGGTGGCGTTGAGCTTTTCGGTATCGGCGCGCTCCTTCACGGCCGCGGCGTTGATATTCTTAGCAACGATGTCGCGCACGTCGGCCGGCAGTTTTTCCCATGAGCGGCGGTTGGCCAAGAACCAGAATCCGTCCCACATGTGATTGGTGAGCGAGCAATATTTCTGGACTTCGTAGAGCTTCGCGGTCGAGATCAGGGCGAGGGGGTTCTCCTGCCCTTCGACGATCTTGGTTTGCAGCGCGGAGTAGACTTCGCTGAAATTGATCGAGGCCGGTGAAGCATCGAAGGCTTTGAACATCGAGGTCCACAGCGGTGACACCGGCACCCGAATCTTGAAGCCCTTGAAGTCATCCGGGCCGTTGATCGGTTTGGTGGACGACGTGGTCTGGCGGAAGCCGTTGTCCCAGATCTTGTCCATGACGATCAGGTTGGCTTTGTTGATCTGGCCGCGCACATAGGCGCCGAGGTCGCCGTCCATGGCCTTCCAAACCGTGGCGTAATCCGGGAACGCGAAGCCGATGCCGTTGATCGAGGCCGCCGGCACCAGGGTCGACAGGATCAGGCCGGACAAGGTAAAAAACTCGACGCCGCCGGACCGGATCTGGCTGAGCATATCGGTATCGGACCCGAGCTGGTTGTTCGGGAAGATTTGCAGATCGAACCGGCCGTTGGTTTCGGTCTTGATCGCCGCCGACATCTCCTTGGCGCGCATGTTCAGCGGATGGGAGTCCGGCAGGTTGTTTGCGTATTTATAGGT
>CAUJJN010000296.1 GCA_963204905.1 Pseudomonadota bacterium | reverse complement strand
CGCGACGCGGGCTGAAATCGACAGTCTGTTCGGCTCCAAGATCGGTGCGCTGGTCGAAGGGCTGACCAAACTCAAGCGCCTCGAATTGGTGTCGCGCGAGGCAAAGCAGGCGGAAAATCTCCGCAAACTGCTGCTCGCGATCTCGGACGATGTTCGTGTGCTGCTGATCAAGCTGGCGGATCGTCTGCACAACATGCGGACGATGGAGTTCATGCCGCCGGCATCGCGTCAGCGCATTGCCGAAGAGACGCTTGATATCTATGCACCGCTTGCCGGGCGCATGGGTATGCAGGAGATGCGCGAGGAGCTGGAGGATCTGTCTTTCCAGACGCTGGATCCTGAAGCCTACGCGGTGGTGATGCAGCGGCTCAATGCGCTCGCCGATCGCAACCGTAATCTGATCGAGGAGATCGAAAGCGAGCTATCCGCCAAGCTGGCGAGCAGGGGGATGACCGCACGGGTGGTTGGTCGTCGCAAGCGGCCTTTTTCGATCTGGACCAAGATGGAGCGCAAGTCGGTCGGCTTCGAACAGTTGTCGGATATCTTCGGATTTCGCATCGTGCTCAGCGATGTCGAGGCGTGTTATCGAGCGGTCGGCATCGTTCACACCTCGTGGCCTGTGGTTCCGGGTCGTTTCAAGGACTACATCTCGACGCCGAAGCAGAACGACTATCGCTCCATCCACACCACTGTGATCGGTCCCGGCAATCAGCGTGTCGAGTTGCAGATCCGTACCGAGGACATGGACCAGGTTGCTGAGTACGGCATCGCCGCGCATGCGCTCTACAAGGACGGCATGGGGACACCCACCGATCTGGTGAAGCGCGAGTCGAATGCGTTCGCGTGGCTGCGTCACACCATCAACATGTTGTCGGAAAGCGCAAATCCCGAAGAGTTTCTCGAGCATACCAAGCTCGAACTGTTCCACGATCAGGTGTTCTGCTTCACGCCGAAGGGCAAGCTCATCGCGCTCCCACGCGAGGCCAATGTCATTGATTTCGCTTATGCGGTGCATACTGACGTCGGCAACAGTGCTGTGGGTTGCAAGATCAACGGCAAGTTCGCGCCGCTGTCGTCGGAATTGCAGAACGGCGACGAGGTCGAAGTACTGACGTCGAACGTGCAGACGGCGCCACCGTCGGCATGGGAGACGCTTGCAGTCACCGGCAAGGCGCGCGCCGCGATCCGTCGCGCCACGCGCACGGCGGTGAAGGGACAATATGCCACGCTGGGGCGCCGTATCGTCGAACGCTTGTTCACACGCGCGAAAATCGAGTACGCCGATGACAAGCTGAAGGGCGCTTTGCCGCGATTGGCACGGGCTTCCATCGAGGATGTCATGGCGTCGGTCGGCCGCGGTGAGATGAGAGCCTCGGATGTCGCGCGCGCGATGTACCCGGATTACAAGGAAGAGCGCGTCAATCGCTTCGGCGAGAAGAAAAGTCTTGCGGTCAAGCTGAAGCTCCGTTCGCCAAAGGAACCGGTTCGTGCGCCGGCCGCGATTCCGATCCGTGGCTTGAGGTCGGATTTGCCGATCAAGTTCGCGCCCAACGGTGGCGCAGTCCCGGGCGACCGCATCGTCGGCATCGTGTCGCCGGGCGAGGGCATCACCATCTATCCGATCCAGTCCCCGGCGCTGAAGGATTTCGAGGAGGAGCCTGAGCGCTGGCTTGACGTGCGATGGGACGTCGATGAATCGACGCCACAGCGTTTTCCCGCGCGCCTGTTCGTTGAGAACGTCAACGAGCCGGGTAGTCTGGCGCAAATCGCGACCGTAATCGCCGAGCACGACGGCAACATCGACAATATCGGCATGTTTCGGCGCTCGCCGGATTTCACGGAGCTGACCATCGATCTTGAGGTCTATGATCTGAAGCACCTCAGCGCTATCATCGCGCAGTTGCGCGCGAAGTCGGTCGTCTCCAAGGTCGAGCGCGTCAACGGATAATCTCTATTCGATCTTCCCACGAGTTTGCCATGTCTCAGTCCGCCGCCCTTCGCCTCGGGGTTAACGTCGATCATGTTGCCACGCTACGCAATGCGCGCGGCGGCGATCGTCCTGATCCGGTTCGTGCCGCGCTGGCCGCGATCGAGGCCGGTGCGGACGGTATCACCGCCCATCTGCGGGAGGACCGCCGGCATATTCGCGACAACGACATGGTGCGACTGAAAGCGGAGATTTCGAAGCCGCTCAACTTCGAGATGGCCGCGACCGAGGAGATGCAACGGATTGCGCTCGCTACCAGGCCGCACGCCGTCTGTCTGGTCCCCGAGCGGCGGATGGAATTGACCACCGAGGGTGGGCTGGACGTCGTCGGCCAGCGCGAGGCGCTCGCGCCCTATATCGCGCGCTTCAATGATGCGGGAATTCGCACGTCGCTATTCATCGCCGCAGATCCAGCCCAGATTGAGATGGCGGCGAGGTTGAAGGCTCCGGTGATCGAGATTCATACTGGCGCATGGTGCGACGCAGTGACAGACCGCGATCGGGTGCGGGCGGATCGTGAGTGGCAGCGCATCGTCGCCGGCGCCAAGCTCGCGGGCGACGCGGGGCTTGAAGTTCACGCCGGCCATGGGCTGGACTACGCCACCGCCGAGACCATCGCCGCGCTGCCCGAGATCAGGGAGTTGAATATCGGTTACTTCATGATAGGCGAGGCATTGTTCGTCGGGTTGCCGGAAACGGTCCAGCGGATGCGTGCGGCGATGCAACGCGGCCGCGCCGTGTGCGAGAGCCGTACATGATTATCGGCATCGGCTCCGATCTGATCGATATTCGGCGGATCGCCAAGGTGATCGAGCGGCATGGCGAACGCTTTCTCGACCGTATTTTTACCGAAGCCGAGCGTGCCAAAGCCGCGCGTCGCGCCAAAAGCGAAAAGATGGTGGTCGCAACCTACGCGAAACGGTTCGCCGCCAAGGAGGCGTGCTCGAAGGCGCTTGGCACTGGAATCAGGCGCGGTGTCTGGTGGCGCGACATGGGGGTCGTCAACCTGCCGGGCGGTCGTCCCACCATGGAACTGACCGGCGGCGCGCGGGAGCGCCTCGCGGTTCTTACCCCGGCAGGGCACGAGGCGCGGATCGACCTCAGCATCACGGACGATTGGCCGCTGGCGCAGGCCTTTATCGTAATCTCGGCGGTTCGGCGAACCGATTGACGCAGCCGGATCGAATCCAGTAACAGAATAAAAATAAGATATATCAATTGATTACCAACTTTTGAGGGGGCGGTTGATTGCGCCCCTGTCAACAACGGTCTAAAACGCGCGCGGGGTGCTTCGTGGCGGATTGATCCTGCGGAATGATCACGATGGGTGGTGACGCAGGGCGGTTCCAGCGTTCAAAATCGAGCTGAGGTCAGGCGATACGAAGGGCGGCGCCTGACGAATGCTCATCGTTCTGCGGTTGACGAGGAATTGAGAAAGCGATGAGCGTGACTTCAAGCACCAAGAAGGAAAGTGGTTTTGGCGAGACGGTTCGCGTCATTGTCCATGCCCTGATTATCGCATTGGTGATCCGCACCTTCCTGTTTCAGCCGTTCAACATTCCGTCGGGGTCGATGAAGGCGACGCTCTTGGTCGGCGACTATTTGTTCGTCTCCAAATATTCTTACGGCTACAGCCACTATTCGATCCCGTTCTCCCCACCGCTGTTCTCGGGTCGTATTTTCGGCTCTGAACCCTCGCGGGGCGACATCGTGGTGTTTCGGCTGCCGAAGGATGACTCGATCGATTACATCAAGCGGGTGATTGGTTTACCCGGCGACCGCATCCAGGTGCGGGACGGATTGCTGTACATCAATGATGTTCCGGTCAAGCGGGAGCGTCTGCCCGATTTCGTCGGCGAGGATCCCTGCGGATCGGGCGCGACCGCGCGCGTGAAGCAGTGGCAGGAGACGATGCCGAACGGCGTGACCTACAAGACGCTCGACTGTGTCGACAACGGTTTCTACGACAATACCAACGTCTATACCGTGCCTGCCGGCCATTTCTTCATGATGGGCGACAATCGGGACAACTCTACCGACAGCCGCGTGCTTTCCGCGGTCGGCTACGTGCCGCTTGAGAATATCATCGGCCGGGCGCAGATGATTTTCTTCTCGGTTGCTGAAGGCGAGCAGGCTTGGCAATTCTGGCGATGGCCCACCGCGATACGGTGGAATCGCCTGTTCACCGTTGTGCGATGACTGACGAGACGACGGACATCAAGGTTCTTCCTCTGGCTGTCGAGGCGGATTCGACGCCTCCGGCGGACGGCGTTTCCGCGCGGGTCAAGAAGCCGCGCGGAAAAGCGGCCGCGAAAGCCGCGATGGCGGCAATCGAGGAACGCATTGGTTATTCGTTCAAGGATCCAACTCTGCTGGCGACCGCTTTCACGCATGTCTCCGCGTTGAAAGCCGCGCGTAATCGCACCGACAGTTATCAGCGGCTGGAATTTCTCGGCGATCATGTGCTCGGCCTGATCGTCTCTGACATGCTCTATCGTGCTTTTCCCAAGGCGGACGAGGGTGAGCTCTCAAAGCGGTTGGCTGACCTCGTGCGCAAGGAAACCTGTGTCGATGTGGCGCGCTTGCTCGGTTTTCTGGATGCGATCAAGCTCGGTGCGGTTGGCGCTGGCGCCGGTGCGCGCTTGCGCAAGTCGGTGCTTGGCGACATCTGCGAAGCGGTGATCGGCGCCATTTTCCTCGATGGCGGTTACGCCGCGGCGGCAAAGTTTGTCGAGACGAACTGGCTGGAGCGTATGCGTAAACCGCAACGCCCACTGCGCGACCCGAAGACCGTGTTGCAGGAATGGGCGCAAGGCAAGGGTTTGCCGGTGCCGGTCTATCGCGAGATCGAGCGCACCGGCCCGCATCACGATCCACAATTCCGCGTCGCGGTGGATTTGCCCGGCCTGACTTCGGCGGAAGGCACGGGCGGCAGCAAGCGGGCTGCGGAAAAAGCGGCGGCATCGGCCATGCTGGCGAGCGAAGGCGTCAAGGGAAGCAGTCATGGCGCCGGATAGCGCATCGCAAGACAACGCGCCGCAACCACCGACCCGTTGCGGCTTTGTCGCGTTGATCGGTGCGCCCAATGTCGGCAAGTCCACGCTGGTCAATGCGCTTGTCGGCTCCAAGGTCACCATCGTCTCTCGCAAGGTGCAGACCACGCGCGCGCTGATCCGCGGCATCGTCATCGAGGACAACGCGCAGATTATTCTGGTCGATACGCCCGGCATTTTCTCGCCAAAGCGGCGGCTCGACCGCGCCATGGTATCCACCGCCTGGAGTGGGGCGCACGATGCCGACCTCGTCTGTGTGCTGCTCGACGCGCGCGCCGGCCTCGACGAGGAAGCGGACGCGATCCTCACCAAACTGGCGACGGTGGGGCACCCCAAGATTCTGGTGATCAACAAGATCGATCTGGTGCCGCGCGAGAAGCTGCTGGCGCTGGCAAAGGCCGCCAACGAGCGTCTCGATTTCACGGATACATTCATGGTCGCGGCACTGTCCGGCGATGGCGTTGACGATCTGCGCCATGCGCTGGCAGCCAAGGTGCCGGAGGGGCCCTTTCATTATCCCGAAGACCAGATGTCGGATGCGCCGCTGCGCTATCTCGCGGCGGAGATCACCCGCGAGAAAATCTATCGGCATCTGCATCAGGAATTGCCGTATCAATCCACGGTGGAGACCGATACCTGGACAGAACGCAAGGACGGTTCGATCAGGATCGAGCAGACGATTTTTGTCGAGCGTGACAGCCAGCGTAAGATCGTGCTCGGCAAGGGAGGCGCGACGATCAAGTCGATCGGCGAGCAGTCGCGCAAGGAGATCGCCGAGATCGTCGGCCAACCGGTGCATCTGTTTCTGTTCGTGAAGGTGCGGGACGGCTGGGGTGACGATCCCGAACGCTATCGCGAAATGGGCCTGGATTTTCCGAAAGAATGACACCGGAGAGTCAGCCAGTCCCGCAAAACATCTGGCGCTTCGAGGTGCTACTCTACGCCTCGTTGCTGCTCGATACGCTGACGTCGCTATTCCGGACCATGCCCGACGACATGAGCGAGTCGGCGGCTTCGTTTGCCTATTTCGCCAACGCCGTCCTGATCCTTCTGTTCGTATTTCTCGTGGGGATCGCCGCCCGGCACCGCAAGAACTGGGCGCGCATTGTTCTGATGGTGGCGCTGGGATTGTCTGTCTTGTCGCTGGCAGGTGAACTGTCGTTCAGCGGGCTGCAGTTTGAGTCGCTGCTCGAACTGATCTCGACGGGAATGACCGCCGCTGGGCTGTACTATTCGTTCACTGGCGATGCGCGGGGCTGGTTCGAGCGATCGAGCGGCTGAGAAGGTCGGATCGGCACTGCGTTCGATCCTGAAATGCGATAGTATCTCGGCTCATGGAATGGACCGACGAAGGCATCGTGCTTGGCGTGCGGCGGCACGGCGAATCCAGCGCCATCGCCGAATTGCTGACGCGCGCGCATGGCCGCCACCTGGGCCTCGTGCGGGGCGGGGCGGGGGTGCGGATGCGGCCGGTGCTGCAACCCGGCAACACGGTTCATGCGGTGTGGCGCGCGCGGCTCGACGAACACCTCGGCACCTATCAGATCGAGGTGACGCGGACTCGCGCCGCCACCGTGCTGGCGGATTCGCACGCGGTCTACGGCGTGACGCATCTCGCGTCGCTGGCGCGCCTGCTGCCGGAACGCGCACCGCATGAAGACATCTACGCGATGCTTGAAGGAACGCTGGACGATTTCGCCGATGTTGGCGACGCAGCTGTGCATCTGGTCCGGTTTGAACTGGCGATGCTGGCCGAACTCGGCTTTGGCCTCGACCTCTCCAGTTGCGTCGCGACGGGGGCGACCACCGACCTGATCTATGTCTCACCAAAATCGGGCAGCGCGGTGTCACGGCAGGCGGGCGACCCCTGGCGCGGCCGGCTGTTGCGACTCCCGCCGTTTCTGCGCGAGGCGGACGGCGAGAGCTGCGGCTGGTCCGATCAGGACCTTCAAGACGGATTCGAGCTGACGGGGCGCTTCCTGCTTCGCCACGTGCTGGAGCCACGGGGCCTCAGGCACTCTGACGCCCGCGCAGGTTTCATTGCCGCTGTAGTCAGGCAGCGGGGGAGGGCCATGCCTTCCGATTCTGCTTCGAATTTGTAGATTTCGGTCGGTTCGAGGCCGAATCGTGGGGGCGAATCACGCCTTGTCGCGCGCCCCGTCAGGCGCTAACCCCTCCCCATGGGAAAACGATTGATTCCACCGGAACCTGCGGACATCGAGGACGTTGCGCTGCGCACCGCCCTTGAGGAGCGGTATCTCGCCTATGCGTTGTCGACCATCATGCATCGGGCGCTGCCTGACGCTCGCGACGGCCTGAAGCCGGTGCACCGCCGCATCCTTTACGGCATGCGGCTGCTGCGGCTCGATCCCGGCACCCCGTTCAAGAAGTCCGCCAAGATCGTCGGCGACGTGATGGGCTCGTTCCATCCGCACGGCGACCAGGCGATCTACGACGCCATGGTGCGGCTCGCGCAGGATTTCTCCTCACGCTACCCACTGGTGGATGGGCAGGGCAACTTCGGCAATATCGACGGCGATAATCCGGCCGCCTACCGCTACACCGAAGCACGCATGACCGACGTGGCGCGGCTTCTGCTGGAAGGTATCGACGAGGACGGCGTCGAGTTCCGCGCCAATTACGACGGACAATCCAAGGAGCCTGTGGTTCTGCCTGGTGGCTTCCCGAACCTGCTCGCCAACGGCGCGCAAGGCATAGCCGTGGGCATGGCGACCGCGATCCCGCCGCACAACGCCGCCGAGTTATGCGACGCCGCGCTGCATCTGATCGAAAAGCCGGATGCCAAGTCGCGTGCGCTGCTGAAATGGGTAAAGGGCCCGGACTTCCCAACCGGCGGCATCGTCGTCGATTCCAAGGAAAGCATCGCTGAGGCCTACACCACGGGACGCGGTGCGTTCCGCACCCGCGCCAAGTGGCATCAGGAAGAAGGCGCGCGCGGCACCTGGGTCGTGGTCGTCACCGAGATTCCGTGGCTGGTGCAGAAGTCGCGGCTGATCGAAAAGATCGCCGAACTGCTCAATGGCAAGAAACTGCCGCTGGTCGACGACATTCGCGACGAGTCAGCGGAAGACATCCGCATCGTCATCGAGCCGAAGTCGCGCAACGTCGATCCCGCGCTGCTGATGGAATCGCTATTCAAGCTTACCGAGCTTGAGAGCCGGATTTCGTTAAACCTCAATGTGCTGGTGAAGGGCCGCATTCCGAAGGTGGTCGGCCTCGCAGAAGCCCTGCGCGAATGGCTGGATCATCTGCGCGATGTGTTGCTGCGCCGGTCCAACTACCGCAAGGCGCAGATCGAGCATCGGCTCGAGGTGCTCGGCGGCTACCTGATCGCCTATCTGAACATCGACAAGGTCATCAAGATCATCCGCACCGAGGATGAGCCGAAGCCGGCCTTGATGAAAGCGTTCAACCTCACCGAAGTTCAGGCCGACGCCATCCTCAACATGCGCCTGCGCTCGTTGCGCAAGCTCGAGGAAATGGAGATTCGTACCGAGGACAAAAATCTTCGGGCCGAACTCAAGGGCATCAACGCCGTTCTTGGATCTGAAACCGAGCAATGGAAAAAGGTTGCCGAGCAGGTGCGCAAAGTGCGCGAGATGTTCGGGCCAAAGACGCCGCTCGGCAAGCGGCGAACCGTGTTTGCCGACGCGCCGGAGCACGATCTGGCTGCGATCGAGGAGGCCTTTGTTGAACGCGAGCCGGTGACGGTCGTGGTGTCCGACAAAGGATGGGTGCGAACACTCAAAGGACATGTCGAGGATCTGTCGAACCTGTCGTTCAAGACCGACGACAAGCTCGGCTTCTCGTTCTTCGCCGAAACGACGTCGAAGATTTTGCTGCTGGCGACCAACGGCCGGTTCTATTCGCTGGATGTCGCCAAGTTGCCCGGCGGACGCGGCCACGGCGAGCCGATCCGCATGTTCATCGACATGGAGCAGGATGCGGCGATCGTCACCGTGTTCGTTAACACCGGCGGCCGCAAATTCCTGATCGCGAGCCATGAGGGGCAAGGCTTTGTCGTCAATGAAGACGACTGTGTCGGCACTACGCGCAAGGGCAAGCAAGTGCTCAACGTCGAAATGCCCAATGAGGCGAGAACACTCACGACCGTCACCGGCGATACGGTCGCGGTGATCGGCGACAACCGCAAGCTGTTGATCTTCCCCCTCGACCAGGTGCCGGAGATGGCGCGTGGCCGCGGCGTGCGCCTGCAGAAATACAAGGACGGTGGATTGTCCGACGTCGCGGTGTTCACGGCCAGGGAAGGATTGAAGTGGCGGGACTCCGCCGGCCGCGAATTCAGCGCGACGATGAAGGAACTGTCCGAGTGGCGCGGCACGCGCGCGGATGCCGGCCGCCTGCCACCGAAGGGCTTCCCGAAATCCAACAAGTTTGGCTGGAGCATCGAATAGGTTGCCTCCGGCAGGACGCTGCCGCTCTTAAGCAACCGCTGTGTTGGCGCGGAACTGATAAACAATCAGCGCCAGCGTTGAGCCGAATGCGAGCACGACACCTAGCGCGACTGTCGCATCGCTGAAGATGGTTGCAGCCATCCAGACGCCGAACGATGCGCCGAGCATCTGCCAGAAGCCGAGGAGAGCGGAAGCCGCACCGGCATTGGCGCCGAAGGGCGAAAGCGCCTGTGCGGTACCGAGCGGGTTCACGATACCCATGCCGAGCAGAAACACCGAGATGCTTCCGAGAAAGGGCAGGAAGCCGCCATGCGACAGACCCACCAGCACCAGCGCGATACCCCCGATCGTCGTGAGCAGCAGTCCCGCTTGAATAGGTCGCTGTAATCCGAAGCGTGCCGACAGTCGCGTGGCGATCATGCCCGCCGCGAAGACGATGATCACCGTTCCGGCGAAGAAAATTCCGAGGCCGATTGGCGAGAATTGCAGGCCTTCGATGAGGACGCGGGGTGCAGCTGAAAACAGAGCGAACAGGCTGCCGAGGATCAGGCTGACCGTCGTCGCGGGAATGACGAAACGATGATCGACGGTCAGCTTCAAATAGGTGGTGGCGATGCTCCGTGGAGCCAGCGGCGTGCGAACGCCGCGATGCGTTTCCCCAAGCTGCGTCGCATACGCTATCGCCGCCACGGCGGCGAAGACTGCAACAAACGCAAATTCAGAACGCCAGCCGAAATAATGGTCGAGCGCACCACCTAACAGTGGTGAAAAGCCTGGCGCGGCCGCCATCGCGATCATGATCAAGGCAAGCGTCCGCGCCAGAGCCTCGCCGCTGAATAGGTCACGCGCGATGGCGCGCGAGAGCACGGAAGTGGCGCAGGCGCCGAATGCCTGCACCACGCGGCCAAACAGAAGGTTCGAAAGGTCTGTCGCCAGCCCGCACCAGATGCTGCCGGCAATGAAAACAGTGAAGCCGATCACCACGGGGAGAAAGCGGCCATAGCGATCGGAGATGGGACCGACCGCCAATTGCCCGATCGCGAAGGCTGCGAGAAAGACCGTGATCGATGACGTGACGGTCGCGGTGGATACGTCGAGCGAACGGCCGATCTGCGGCAGCGACGGTAAAAGGATGTTCGTGGCCAGCGTTCCAGTCGAGGCCAGCGCTGCCAGGACCGCGACTTGCCTAACCGAAGCGCGCGGCGCGCTCCGCACGAGGGCAGGGTTGGCAATGGAATTGTCGGCCATGATCGGGTCCCCAGATATTGGATGATAGGTATCATATAAAATCTCGCAGTGCGCGTGATTTCGATATGCAGAAATGTGGGGAGGGCTGCCTGCGATCAGTGGCTGAGGGTGGAGGGTGTGGCCAGCGCAATGGCGGAAGCGGTGCGTTTCAGCGAAGCTAGTGCAAGACGAGCAGCCATGTTTTCGCTATTGCAAATGAGTTGCAATAAAGAGGCGTATCGGCGAAGGTAACGTATGGATGCCCTGGCCGGAACAACCCAACCCAACCGACCCGCTGAAGCCGAACGACCGAGCTTGCCGGAGGTGCACGCCTCGATTGCGCTGCCGGTTGGGGGGCACTGGTTTCGGCGATTTCTGGCGTTTCTCGGCCCCGGCTATATGGTCTCGGTGGGGTATATGGACCCCGGCAATTGGGCGACCGACATCGCGGGCGGGGCGCAGTTCGGCTACACCCTGCTGTCGGTGATCCTGATGTCGAATGTGATGGCAATCCTGTTGCAGGCTCTGGCGGCGCGGCTTGGTATCGTCACCGGCCGCGACCTCGCGCAGGCCTGCCGCGATCATTATTCGAAGCCGGTCGGCATTATGCTGTGGCTGGTCTGCGAGGCCGCGATCATCGCCTGCGACCTCGCGGAGGTGATCGGTACCGCGATCGCGCTCCAACTGCTGTTCGGCATTCCGTTGATCGCCGGCGCGCTGATCACCGCGCTCGACGCGTTTATCGTGCTGTTACTGATGAATCGCGGTTTCCGCTTTCTCGAAGCGTTCGTCATCGCGTTGTTAATCGTCATTGCCGGCTGTTTCGCAGTGCAGATCGTGGCGGCGGCGCCTCCGATCGCCGCCGTCGCCAAGGGCTTTCTCCCGTCGAAGGAGATCGTCGCCAATCCGGCGATGCTCTACATTGCCATCGGCATTATCGGCGCGACGGTGATGCCGCATAATCTCTATTTGCACTCGTCGATTGTGCAGACCCGCGCCTATGAACGCACGCCACAGGGCCGGCGCGAGGCGATCAAGTGGGCGACCACCGATAGCACCATCGCCCTGATGCTGGCGCTGTTCGTCAATGCCGCGATCCTGATCGTGGCCGCCGCGGCGTTTCATGGCACCGGCCATCAAGACGTCGCTGAAATCGGCGATGCGCATCGGTTGCTGTCGCCATTGCTGGGGCTTGGCATTGCCTCGACGCTGTTCGCGGTGGCGCTGCTGGCCTCCGGACTCAACTCGACGGTGACGGCGACGCTGGCGGGGCAGATCGTGATGGAGGGATTCATCCATCTGCGGATGCCGTCATGGGCGCGACGGCTGGTGACGCGCGGCATTGCCATTGTGCCCGTGGTGATTGTGACGTGGCTCTACGGCGAACGCGGCACCGGGCAGTTGCTCGTGCTCAGCCAGGTGGTGTTGTCGATGCAGCTTCCTTTCGCCGTCATCCCGCTGGTTCGCTTTGTCTCTGACCGACGCAAGATGGGCGATCTGGTGATTTCGCGCTTAACCGCCGCCATCGCCTGGGTGGTGGCTGGCGTCATCGTCGTGCTCAACCTCAAGCTGCTGTACGATACAGTCTTCGGATAAGGCCGCCGGCGTTCTACTCCCGCGGTTCCTTCTAATCCTGCGCTTCCGACCGGGGCGATGCGTTGTCGTCAACGCGCAGCCACCCGGTCGGCGCCAGCCGTTCCTGTGGCAGGAAGCGGCTCTTGTAGCTCATCTTGCGCGAGCCATCGATCCAGTAGCCGAGATAGACGTAAGGCAGGCCCATGCGGCGTGCGCGCGCGATGTGATCGAGGATCATGAATGTGCCGAGCGAGCGGCTTTCCTCCGACGGCTCGAAGAACGAGTAGACCATCGACAGCCCGTCGCCGAGGATGTCGGTCAGCGCCACTGCGATCAGTTCGCCGGGGGCAGAGGCATTGAGGCCCTCCGTTGGACGGCGGCGATATTCGATCAACCGGGTTTCGA
This sequence comes from Pseudomonadota bacterium, assembly GCA_963204905.1. Classification (GTDB taxonomy): domain Bacteria; phylum Pseudomonadota; class Alphaproteobacteria; order Rhizobiales; family Xanthobacteraceae; genus 62-47. The sequence goes on along the minus strand of CAUJJN010000296.1, from coordinate 455 downwards.
CATGGCTGTCCTCGATCATCATGGCATAGTCGAGCACAGTCATGTCGGCCATGCCCCCGAGACGGTGGCGATGGTCGAGATAGGCGCGGAAGACCGAATACTGTTCCGATGTCGGGACCGCGTTGCGGGACTGGCCAATCAGGTCAGCATTGCGCGCCGTCACCTTTCGGAAGTTGCGCGAAGGCTGGAATTCATCGGCGATGACACGCACCGAGACGCAGGCGTGGCACTGGTCGCAGGCCGGACGATAGGCGATCGACTGGCTGCGCCGGAAGCCGCCATGAGTGAGGAGGTCGTTCAGCTCGCTGGCCTTTCCACCGACCAGATGCGTGAACACCTTCCGCTCCTGCCGACCCGGTAGATATGGGCAGGGCGAGGGAGCCGTCAGATAGAACTGCGGAGTGTCGCGGGAGTGTTGCGTCACCGAATCTCGTCAGCCTCCGATCCTTCGCCAA
>CAUJJN010000295.1 GCA_963204905.1 Pseudomonadota bacterium | reverse complement strand
CTTCGCCGATCCGCAGCCGAACCGTGTAATCGGCCTGGCGTGGCGGCGCAGTTCGCCGCGCGCGCACCACTTCATCGAGTTCGGCGCGTTGATCGCGGAGGTGATGGCCGAGCAGATGCGCGAGGCGCGGGCGGCCTGATCCCACACGGATGCTGTTCAACGCGACAGCGTCACCGCGAGGATGTGTCTTGCTTCCGCAGAGGCTTGTCGTCTTCGAGCAGGATGCGTTCGGCGGCGCCGTCGAGGTCGTCGTACTGGCCGTTGCGCATCGCCCACATGAAAGCGGCGAGGCCCACGAGCCCGAGGCCGAGCGCGATCGGCACCAGATAGAGGAAATCGGTCATGTGCTTTTTCCCATCGCCGGCCGCGAGGTCATCCTCCCGGCCGTGGGCCGCGTCGCGCCGCGGTGGCGTTTCGCTCCGCGCAGCCGCAACGCGTTGGCGATCACGATGATCGACGACGACGACATCGCCACCGCCGCGATCAGCGGCGTCACGTAGCCAAGCACGGCGATCGGCACCGCGATCACATTGTAGCCAACCGCCAGCGCGAGGTTTTGTTGCACCAGCCGCGCGGCATTCCGCGCGATCGCGACAGCTTCGGGAACCGCGCGCAGGCTTTCGTGCAAAAACACGAGATCGGCGGCGTTGCGGCCGACGTCGGCGGCGGAGGCCGGCGCCATCGAGGCGTGCGCGGCGGCCAGCGCCGGCGCGTCGTTGAGACCGTCGCCAACCATCAGCACGCGATGGCCGCTGGATTCGATAGCGCTGACGCGCGCCACCTTGCCGGCGGGCGTCACTTCCGACAGGTGCCGCGCGCCGAGTTGATCGGCGATGCGTCGCACCGCCTCGTCGCGGTCACCGGACAGCACCTCGACGGCGTAACCACGTTCGGTCAGTTCGGCGATAGTCGCTTGCGCGCCCTCGCGCAGGCGGTCTTCGAAGGCGAAGCGTGCCACGGATTGTCCGTCGCGGGAGAGAACGACATTGGCATTGTCGGCGGCGTCATCGGGCTGCGCCAGCGCCCAGCTTGCGCGGCCGAGACGATAGACATGCGTGCTGACGCGCGCCTCCAGCCCCGCGCCCGGAATTTCCCTCACCGCGCCGGCGTCGAGCTTTGACGCGATCGCCGCGCCCGCCGTAGCCAGCGCGCGGGAATAGGGATGGCGCGAATGCGTCGCCATCGCCGCCGCGATGCCGAGCGCGTCGGTTTCTATGGCTTCGGGAGAGAGCAGGCGCGGCTGGCCGAGCGTCAACGTACCGGTCTTGTCGAACACCACGGTGTCGATTTCAGCGAGCCGCTCCAGCGCGCCTCCGTCCTTCAGCAACATGCCGCGTTCGAACAGCCGCCGCGCGGCCATCACCTGCACCATCGGCACCGCGAGGCCGAGCGCACAGGGACAGGTGATGATGAGAACGGCGATGGCGATGGTCACCGCGCGATGCAGGTCGCCGGTGGCGAGCAGCCAGCCGATCATGGTGAGAAACGCGGCGGCGTGCACCACGGGCGCGTAAAGCCGCGAAGCGCGGTCCGCGATGCGGCGATAGGCGGAGCGTCCGGCTTCCGCCGTCTCCATCAGCCGCATCATTTCGGCGAGGAAGGAATCGCGCGCGACGGCGGTGGCGACCAGCGTGAGCGGACCGGTGAGATTCAGCGTGCCGGCCTGCAGCGCGGCGCCGTCGGTCACCGGCACCGGCGCGCTTTCGCCGGTCAGCAGCGAGCGGTCGATGTCGGATTGGCCGCTGACAACGCGGCCGTCCACCGGCACACGTTCGCCCGCCGCCAGCAGGATGGTCATGCCGATCTGGATGTCGTTGACCGGCAGATAGACGTTGCCGCCGTCGGGTTGCGCCACCAGCGCGCCGCGGGCCGCGAGCTGCGCGAGGCCCTTCACCGCGGTGCGGGCGCGCTCGCGCATCAGGTGATCCAGCGTGCGGCCGATCAGCAGGAAGAACAGCAGCGTGACCGATGCGTCGAAATAAGCGTGCGCGCCATGATGGAACGTCTCGTAGAGACTGAGCCCGAACGCCATCGTGACGCCGATCGAGATCGGAACGTCCATATTGGTGCGGCCGTGCCGGAGCGCGCTCCACGCCGAGCGGAAGAACACGCGGCCGGAGTAGGCCAGCGCCGGCAGCGCGATCAGCGCCGACAGCGCATGGAACAGGTCGCGGGTGCCGGGATCGGCGCCGGCCCAGACCGACACCGACAACAGCATGATGTTGCTGGCGGCGAAGCCCGCCACCGCCAGCGCGCGCAGCAACTCGCTCAGTTCGGTATCCTTGCGCTCGCTGCCGGGATCGAACAGGTGTGCGTCGTAGCCGATGCCGCGCAGTGTCTCGACGAACGGCGGCGGCGTCGCGCTGTCGTGCCAGCGGATGGTGGCGCGACGGCTCGACAGGTTGACGCGCGCGGTCTCGACGCCGGGCAGTGCGTTGAGCGCGCTTTCGACCGCCTGGATGCAGCCGCCGCAGTGCATCGACGGCACCGAGAGGTCGGTCTGGCGGACGCCTTCGCCGACCACGCGGCTCGCCAGCCGCACCTCCTCGGCACGACTGGCGATCATCTCGCTGCCGGTCAACTCAACGCCGGGTGCACAACAACTCATTGCAGGCTCCATCATTCCCGGGATCAGCCGGGAACCACTGAATCACGATATTTTCACCGCGCGATAGGCATGCCAGGTGCCGTGGCCGAGCACCGGAAACACCACGATCAGTCCAATCAGGCCGGTGGCGATGCTGAGCACGATCAGCGCCAGCATGATCGCGGCCCATGTCAGCGTTGCCCCCAGGTTATGCCAGACCAACGCCAGGCTCGAACCCATCGCGGTGAGCGAATCGACGCGCTGGTCGAGTTGCATTGGAATCGAGAAAGCGCTGATGCCGAACGAGAACGCGGCGAACAGCGCCCCGACCACGCTGCCGACGAACAACATCGCCCAGCCGGTCGGCGTGCCGAACAACATTTGAGCGATATGGTCGAGGCCCGGGAACGGCACCAGCCCGAAGAACAGCGCATAGACGATCACCGCGGCGCGCATCCACAGCAGCATCAGGAGGCAGAGCAGGACGCCGGTGAAGACGATCTGCGCGCCCGCCGCCGGACGCACGAAGATCATGTCGGACAGGCTCACCGGTTTGCCGTCGGCGATCAGCCGGCTCTTGGCATAGGGGCCGACCGCGAGGATCGGCCCGACCACCATGAAGCCGGCCAGCGCCGGAAACAGGATGTAGTCCAGTTCGAGCTTGAACAGGCCGTACACGATCGCCGCCGACAGCAGGAACACCAGCAGCCCATAAACGATGCTCGGTCCCGGTTTGGTGAGAAAATCGCGCCAGCCGAGCGCCAGCCATTTGAAGGCGTCCGCCGAGGTCAGGCCGCGCTTCCAGGGGTGGTCGATCGGCAGCGGCGAGACGACCGGCGGGATGATGGTCTGCGAGGGTTCGGTGTGCTCGATCACGTCAGGTCCTCATCGGTGCGATGCATTGGTTCAGGGTGTGCATGACGATTTCGCCGCGCTGAACGAACCGGCCGCGCCAGTGCCGCCGGTGCGCACATGCGCGACGCAATCCGGCTGCGAGGTGACGGCGACATAGACCAGATGCCAGTTGGCGCCGATCACCAGCGCAAGGCCCGCGCCGACCAGAAGCCAGATCCAGCGGCGATCGCATCGCATGGGGGTGCTCTCCGCGCTCATTTCCCGGGCTTCCGCAGGTCGACGAGATAGAGCGCGAGGATCTTGCGGTCGAGCAGCGAGAGACGGTT
>CAUJJN010000294.1 GCA_963204905.1 Pseudomonadota bacterium | reverse complement strand
GGCGCGGGAACCGGGCTGGCGCGGCGCGGCAATGCAACGGCTTCGGCATCCAACACGCTGTCGCCGGACGAACGCAGCAATCGCGAGTTCATCACTTGCCCGGAGCGATTGATGGTAAAGGCAATGGTGGCGACACCACCGCTGCCGGCTCCCGATGGAAACCGCTTGTAGCGATTGAGATGCGCCATCAATTCGCTGCGCCACGACGCGGCAGCCGCCGCCGACGACGCATTGCCCGCGACAGAAGCAGCCGCGCGTTCCGCACGTTGAGCCTGTGCGGCCGGCGGCGCGGATGTCTGAGGCGCGGCATGGTCCGCACGTTCACGTGGCTTTTTACGTTCCACCTTCTTCTTCGGTGGCGGCTTGGTCGGCTTCGCGCGGGACGGTTTGTCGGGTTCGGATTTCGGCGGCTCGGGGGGCGAGGGCGTCAGGACAGCCGCCGTGTCATTCACCTTCGGCAACTCCGGCACTTTCTCATCCGGCTCTGGCGCCACTGGCTGAGGCTCCGGTGTGACATCAGGCTCCGGCTTCAGCGTCTCCTGCGGTTCAGGCGTGGTGTCTGGCTGAGCCTCGGTCATCTGCGGCCCTGGAGCGACGTCCTGGGGTAGCGCCTCCGACGCAACCGACATCGGCGCAAGGTCCATCATCACCGCTGGTGGCGGTTCGCCAGATACGGCGGCGGCGGAGCGCCAGTACATCGCAAACCATACGCCTGCGGCGTGGATGCCGAGGACCACGACGACCGCCACTCCCCACCGGGCCAACACACGCGGCGGAATCGCCGTAAGCCAACGGTCATCGGGATCGCGCCAATCGATCATCGCGCCGTGTCAGTGGCTGACTTCGCGCCCGGAAGCGCCGCGGGAACAGCACTGCCCTGCCCGGTATCCTCAAGCCCGACCAGCGCGATCTTCAGATAGCCGGCATCGCGCAGTAGATTCATCACCTTCATCAATTCGCTGTAGGACACCGCACCATCGGCCCGCAGGAAAACCCGTTGCTCACGATCGTGGTTGGTCTGCTGATCCAATGTCGTCTGAAGCGCCGCGCGCGACACATCATCATTGCCGAGCGCCAGCGTGAGGTCCGGCTTCACTGTGAGAAACACCGGCTTGTCGGGGCGCGGTTGCGGTTGGGCGTTGGACACCGGCAGATCGACCGCGACGTCGACGGTGGACAGCGGTGCCGCCACCATGAAAATGATCAGCAGGACGAGGATAACGTCGATAAACGGCGTGACGTTGATGTCCGAAACCTCGGCGAGGTCACCATCGTAAGCGTCTTTCAGAGTCACGCCCATGGTGTCACTCCGCCGAACGCAAGTGGCCGGCGCGCGGCATCGGAACGGAAGAAATCAGCTCTTGCCGCTCCAGATCGCGCGACAGATGTTGCAGGATTTCCCCGGATGCATCCGACAACAGCGCACGATAGCCGGCGATGGCGCGCGCAAACACGTTGTAGATGATCACCGCCGGGATTGCTGCGACCAGTCCGAGCGCCGTCGCCAGCAATGCCTCGGCGATGCCTGGGGCTACCACCGCGAGATTAGTGGTCTTCGACTGGGAAATGCCGATGAAGGCATTCATGATACCCCAGACGGTGCCGAACAGACCTACGAACGGCGCGGTAGCGCCGATGGTTGCAAGCAATCCCGTGCCCCGCGCCATGTCGCGCCCGGCGCGCGCCTCGATCCGCGACAGCGCGATTGCCAGTCGCTCCTTGATACCTTCCGCCGCGAGATCGCCGGAACGTCCGGTTTCACGCGTGGCCGCCTGCACCAGTTCAGCAACAGCGCCCTGCCTGGTCCATCCGCTCTCGATCTCGGCGCGCGCTTGCGCGAGGTTGTCGGCACGCGCCAATTTTCGCGTGGCACTGCGCGCGCGGCGTTTGGCGGCGAGAAGTTCGAATGCCTTGGCAAGCCATACGGTCCAGGTCACTAACGAGGCAAAGGCCAGCCCCACCATGACCGCCTTGACGACGATATCCGCGCCCATGAACATCGACCAGGGGGACATGTCCTGCGGGAGCATGGCACCCATCGCTGTCGCCGCAACGGCTCCACCTTGCATACTGTCCTGTTGTGCCATCGCAGGAATCGTCGCGATCGCTACCCCACAACCAGCCCAGACCCAGCGAAACCTCACGAGCCGTGCGACGATGGCTCTCACGGCATGCGCGGCGAGGCTTGAGCCATTCCGATAATCCATACTTCGACCTTCCGTCATGTCCTGAACGCCCCGAAATCCGTCAATCAGGGGCCCTTTTGGTCGGTCAGAATAGCATTCGGAATGCGCGATGGGGGGTGTCGCGGGTCAAGAATAGAATGAAACCAATCTGTCTGACCAAACCATAGGCGTCAGCGGCCGGAGACGCCGGGCACGGCGGCGCGGGCAGTCAGCGGCGGTACGAAATAGATCTCCCATTGTGTCGCTGGCCCCGGCTTGCCATGGAAAAAACGCCGCGTCGTGGTGATGATGCGGTCCCCGCTCGTGGCGTGCGCTTTCATCCAGTCATCGCACTGGCGATAGAACGGGCCACCCGAAGTGCAGATGCCGATGAAGCCCGAGCGGTTTGCCTGCTCCGGCGAGATCAAACCGGAAGGCGGCTCCTCCGGCGCCAGCGGCGTCGGATGATCGGGGCTGTAAAACGTCATCAGATTCGAGATGCGTGCCGACCCGACCACCGCCGGCCATGGCGTATTGAAGCGCAACCGCCACTGCTGCGTCAGATCGCGAGCAAGTTCCGCCCGGCCGTCGAAAGCCTCATTGCCCACGCCTCCGCCGCTGTTGACGATTGCAGCAGTGCGGCCGGCGAGATTCGGCGCGGCCGCCAGCACGATCAAACTGGCGATCAGCCAGACGGCGACGATGCGGAACAACGCGATGCGCGGAACGCGCAGCATCGGGATCGCGAGAAGTGCCAGCGGCACCAGGAAAAACAGCGGGATACCCCAATCCGTCTTCATGTAGATCGCAAGGAAGATACCGCCGAGCGGCGGCCCGACGGCAACCACAATCTGAATAATCCAGATGTTGATCGCCTGTGGAATTCGGATCGCCGGGTTGGGCGCCCGCGACCAGTTCAGGACCGCGACTTTCGAGAAGCGCCGTAACAAAGCCAGCGAACGCCACGACGGGAAAATCACCGCCAACGCGGCAATTCCGATCGGCAACAGCAATAACGCGATATTGTGCTCGATATATCCACTCGCAAACCGCAGACTCACCATTCGGCTGGAAATCTCATAGACGCCGGTGGCATATGTGAGCGGCCGGAAATCGTTCTGCCACAACCACACGAGATGCGGCGTCAACAACGCCAGCATGGCAAGGATCGCCACCCAGGGCGCTGGCGAGCGCAGGAACGCGAGCCGTTGCGGATGCAGCAACGCAGCGATGCCGATGGCGCCGATCATCGTCAGAGCCCAGTATTTCGCAAGCAGCGCCAAAGCGCCCGCAAGTCCCAGCCAAACGCCTGACAGAACCGTCCGCCTCTCGAACGCGTGCAGATAGGCCAGCACCAACAACGGCATTGTGGCAAGCTGGACGAGGTCGGCGTTGAACTTATAGCCCTTGACGTTGAAGATCGGATAGATCGCCAGCATCACCACGACCAGAAACGCACGGCGGCGGTCGACCACCCTGAGCGCGATCAGCCAGCACACCCAAAGGCTGAACCCGGCGGTTGCCATAGCAAGCGAATAGACCGCCCAGTCAGCCGCCGGCAACAGCTTGAACCAGCCCCCCGCCACCCAGCCCGACAGCGGCGGATGCTTGCCATAGCCCAGCAGGTATTGCTGCCCCCAGGCGTAGGCCTCGGCGATATCGAAATGGATGTCCTGCCCTTGCTTCAGCAAGGTGAGCGTCCGGCTCCATAGCGCGACATGAAGCAGGATGAAGCCTGCCACCAGCGCCCGGCTTAGCCTGCTATCGACGGCACAAGCCGCAACCCAGGCGGCCATCCGCCGCAAGCCGGAGCGGCGGCGCGGACGAACAGGCTTGGGCGCGACAGACATTTATAGTTCCTGGATTGGACAGGGCTTGCGCAAATATAACGGGGATTTCCCGACGCGACGCCCAAACAGGTAGCGGACCCCAACCGGACTGGGAACCCGATTGAGCCCAATCTACTAAATTCGGTGTGGGAAGAAGGCAAATCAGCCCCGCGTGAGTTGGAGAGGTTCCAAGACAGTTGCTGGCCCGAGACGCCAATGCTATCTCGCGCCGATGACCAAAGCCCCGATTTCCAACATCCGCAATTTCTCCATCGTCGCCCATATCGACCATGGCAAATCGACGCTGGCCGACCGCCTGATCCAGACCACGGGCGGGTTGCAGGACCGCGAGATGAAGGAACAGGTGCTCGATTCGATGGATATCGAGCGCGAGCGGGGCATTACCATCAAGGCCCAGACCGTCCGCCTCCACTATAAGGCCAAGGACGGCAAGGACTACATCTTCAACCTGATGGACACACCGGGCCACGTCGACTTCGCCTATGAGGTCTCGCGGTCGCTGGCCGCCTGCGAGGGCGCGCTGCTGGTGGTCGACGCCTCGCAGGGCGTGGAAGCCCAGACGCTCGCCAACGTCTATCAGGCCATCGACAACAACCTCGAGATCGTGCCGGTCCTCAACAAGGTGGACCTACCCGCCGCCGAGCCTGAACAGGTGAAGCAGCAGATCGAGGACGTTATCGGCATTGACGCCTCCGAGGCGATCATGGTCTCCGCCAAGACCGGCATCGGCATTCCCGACGTGCTGGAAGCCATCGTCACACGCCTGCCGCCGCCGCAGGGCGACCGCAATGCGACGCTGAAGGCGTTGCTGGTCGATAGCTGGTACGACGTCTACCTCGGCGTGGTGGTGCTGGTGCGCGTGGTCGATGGCACCCTGAAGAGAGGCCAGCGCATTCGCATGATGGGCACCAAGGCCGCCTATGACGTCGAACGCGTCGGTTTCTTCACGCCGAAAATGGTGAATGTTGACGAACTCGGCCCCGGCGAGGTCGGCTTCATCACCGCCGCCATCAAGGAAGTGGCCGACACCCGCGTCGGCGACACCATCACCGACGATAAACACCCGGTGACGGACATGCTGCCGGGCTTCAAGCCGGCGATCCCGGTGGTGTTCTGCGGCCTGTTTCCTGTCGATGCCGACGACTTTGAAACATTGCGCGCGGCGATGGGCAAGCTACGGCTCAACGACGCCAGTTTTTCATTCGAGATGGAAACGTCAGCGGCGCTCGGCTTCGGCTTCCGCTGCGGCTTCCTTGGCCTGCTGCATCTCGAAATCATTCAGGAACGATTGAGCCGCGAGTTCGACCTCAACCTGATCGCGACCGCGCCGAGCGTCATCTACAAGATGCATCTCACCGATGGGCAGGAGATCGAGATTCACAATCCGATCGACATGCCGGACGTGGTGAAGATCGCCGAGATCGAGGAGCCGTGGATCGAGGCCACCATCCTGACGCCGGACGAATATCTCGGCAGCGTGCTGAAGCTCTGTCAGGAGCGGCGCGGCGTGCAGAAAGAACTCACCTATGTCGGCGCCCGCGCCATGGTGAAATACGAGCTACCGCTCAACGAGGTGGTGTTCGACTTCTACGACCGACTGAAGTCCGTCTCCAAGGGCTACGCCTCGTTCGACTATCACCTGACCGACTACCGCGCCGCTGACCTCGTCAAGATGCAGATCCTCGTCAACAACGAGCCGGTGGACGCGCTGTCGATGCTGGTGCATCGCACCCGCGCCGAAGGCCGCGGCCGCGCCATGGTCGAGAAGATGAAGGAGTTGATTCCGCCGCACATGTTCCAGATTCCGATCCAGGCGGCGATCGGCGGCAAGGTGATCGCGCGCGAGACCGTGCGCGCGCTACGCAAGGACGTCACCGCGAAGTGCTACGGCGGCGACATCACCCGCAAGCGAAAACTTCTGGAGAAGCAGAAGGAAGGCAAGAAGAAGATGCGGCAATTCGGCAAGGTCGACATTCCGCAGGAAGCCTTCATCGCTGCGCTGAAGGTGGATAGCTGAAATTCTTTCGGCGCGCTCGACGGCGCCGCTTCGGTCGCGAAAAGCTTTCGACCGCTATCCGGCAGGTTGGCCAAACTTTGCAACAGCAACTGGCCGTCACACTTTTTCTTGCCCTCCCTCGACAACTCATCCAAGCTGACCGCTCAAGACAATAACAAGCTGGGAGGCACCCATGAGATTTGCGCACCACGCCGTCGTCGCGGCCACATTGTCCTTTTCGCTGCTGACGGGTGGGGCTGCGCTGGCGCAGCAATCCAACCTGCCACTGAAAATCGGCGTGATGACGGACTTCGGATCGGTCTATTCGGACATTGGAGGCCCCGGCAATGTCGAAGGCGCCAAGATGGCCATCGAGGAATTCGGCGGCACCATGTTCGGCAAGCCGATCGAACTGGTCACTGCGGACCCCCAGATGAAGGCGGACATCGCCGCCAACATCGCACGCAAATGGTACGAGGCCGAAAATGTCGACATGATCATCGACCTGCCGACCTCGGCCACCGCGCTCGCCGCGATGGAGATGTCGAAGCGGTACGAAAAGATCATGATCATCACCGATGCGGCGAGCTCGGACATCACCGGCAAGTCGTGTTCGCCCTACACCGCGCACTGGACCTATGACACCTCTTCCAACGCCCATACCGTCGGCAGCGCAGTGGTCAAGCAAGGTGGCGACAGTTGGTTCTTCATCACCGCCGACTATCTGTTCGGCCATTCCATCGAGCGCGACGTCAGCGAGGTAGTGAAAGCCGCTGGCGGCAAGGTGCTCGGCAGCGCGCGGCATCCGCTCAATACCTCGGACTTCTCCTCGTTTCTGCTGCAAGCGCAAGCATCGAAGGCCAAAATCATCGGTCTCGCCAATGCCGGCGGCGACACCATCAACGCCATCAAGCAGGCGGCGGAATTTGGCGTCGTCGCCGGCGGCCAAAAACTCGCGGGCATCGTGATGTTCATTTCGGACATTCACAGCCTGGGTCTTAAGATGGCGCAGGGGCTCATTATCACCGAAGCCTACTATTGGGATCAGAACGAGCGCACCCGCGCCTTCGGCAAGAAATTCTTCGAGCGGATGAAGCGGATGCCGTCGATGAATCAAGCCTCGACCTACAGCGCCACCTTGCATTACCTTAAGGCGGTGAAGGCCGCCGGCACGCGCGACACCAAGGCCGTGCTCGCAAAAATGCGCGAAATGCCGGTACGTGATGCCTTCACCGACAACGGCTATCTGCGTGAGGACGGACGCATGGTTCACAGCATGTTGCTGCTGGAGGTGAAGAAGCCGGAAGAGTCTAAATATCCATGGGACTATTACAAGATTCTCGCCGAAGTCCCCGGCGATCAGGTCTTCCGCCCAATGAAGGACGGCGGCTGTCCGCTGATCAAGTAAGCAACGCATCACGCATTTTCCACGCGAAACCAGCGCGGCGCATCACGCGCCGCGCTTGATATGACTCGCTCTCCTTCGTCGGCTTGACATCCTCGCCCCGCACATCGAGGTTGCGACAATTACGAATCATTTCAGCCGCACAATCGATCCAGGAGGGACATGATGGCTTACAAGTTCGAGATCTATCGCGACAAGAAAAACGAATTCCGTTTCCGCTTCGTCGCGCCGAACGGTGAAAAGATGTTCGCCTCTGAAGGCTACGTCAGCAAGGCGTCAGCCAAGAGCACCATCAAGTCGATCGTGAAGCACGTCACCACCGCTGCCGTCGATGATATCTCGAAAGCCAAGCCGGCTACGGCCACGCCGAAGCCCGCGAAGACGAAGAAAGTGACGAAGGCAAAGAAGGCCGCAAAGTCCGGCAAAGCCAAGCCCGGCAAGAAGGCGCGCCGCTAAGCGACAGGGTGCGGCGACTTCTCCCGCCGCGCTCGCCTTCAACAATGTGCGAGCGACGGCCATGGTGCTGGCCATCCCGTCGCCCGTCATTTCACCCTTACTTTTTCTTTGCGGCCTGCTTCGTCTATCGCTTGATGGCGGTACCTGCGCGTGCGGCGGCGTTGCGCTTGCGCGTCGTCGCGGCTTTCTTCGCGGCCGCCGAGCGCGTCGCGGAATGGCGCTTTCGGGTCGCCGCCGCCTTTTTGGCGGACGCAGAGCGCGCCGACGCCGGACGATGCGCGGCCGCCTTGCCGCCGCGCGGACCCCCGATACGCCCCCCTTTCTTCGCCGCGACCTTGGTGTCCTTCACGCCGCGGCCGGAGCCGCTCTTGTTGCCACCGCCACTTTCCTTGTTCACCGTAGCCCAGGCGCGCCGTTCGGCTTCCTTCTTCTTGACGCCATGGCGCTCATAGCCTTCCTCGATA
>CAUJJN010000293.1 GCA_963204905.1 Pseudomonadota bacterium | reverse complement strand
GGACCTCATCGTCTCGGTGGATAGCCAGAGCATCGATGACCCGAATGCCTTCGGATATCGCTTCGCGACACGACCGATCGGAGGCTCCACACAGATCGAGGTGCAGCGCGGCGGCAAGACGGTGAAACTCGCCGTTCCGCTCGAGGAGGCGCCCGACACCAACCGCAACGAGATCGTCATCACCAGTCGCTCCCCGTTCCAGGGCGCGCGTGTCGCCAACATCTCGCCGGCGGTAGCCGACGACCTGCGGCTCGACAACAGTGACGGCGTGGTGATCACCGAACTGGCCGACGACGGCACCGCCGCCAATGTCGGCTTCAAGAAGGGTGATGTCATTCTCGCCGTGAACGGCGTCACCATCAACGATACCGAGGACCTGCAACGTGTCACCAGTGAACGTAACCGGCTCTGGCGCATCACCGTGATGCGCGGTGGCCAGCAAATCCAGGTGACGCTCGGAGGATGAGATCGTCGACGATAAGGTGAATTCGTCATGCCCGGCCTTGCGCCGGGCATCCACGTCTTCACCTGGTTCGGGAAACTTGGCCGAACGATCGAGGACGTGAATGGCCGGGACAAGCCCCGGGCATGACGGAAGTCAACTTTGTAGGCAGCATGACCGATCGCAAAAAGACAGCAACGCAATCCCTGTTCGCCGCCGCCGGGCTGGAGCAGGATGCGCCGCGTCCGCTGCCGGAGCGGTTGCGGCCGCGCCAGCTCGCCGACGTGGTCGGGCAGGATCATGTCCTCGGCCCCGACGGCGCGTTGACACGGATGCTGGAGACCCGCACGCTGGGCTCGCTGATCTTCTGGGGCCCGCCCGGCACCGGCAAGACCACCGTGGCGCGGCTGCTCGCGGACGCGACCGAACTGCACTTCGAACAGATCTCGGCGGTGTTCTCCGGTGTCGCTGATCTCAAGAAGGTGTTCGACGCGGCGCGCGCGCGGCGCGAGACCGGCACCGGCACTTTGCTGTTCGTCGACGAGGTGCATCGCTTCAACCGCGCGCAACAGGACTCGTTTTTGCCGGTGATGGAAGACGGCACCGTGGTGCTGGTCGGTGCCACCACGGAGAACCCGTCGTTCGAACTCAATGCGGCGTTGCTGTCGCGTGCGCGTGTGCTGGTGTTTCATTCGCTCGATGCAGATGCGATCGAGAAACTGTTCGCGCATGCGGAGCGGCTGGAAGGCCGTCCGCTGCCGCTCGATACCGAGGCGCGCGCCGTGCTGGTGCGAATGGCCGACGGCGATGGCCGCGCCGCGTTGACGTTGGTGGAAGAGGTGTGGCGCTCGGCGCGCGCGGGCGAGACGTTCGATGCCGCGCAGTTGCAGGACATTCTGCAACGCCGTGCGCCGATCTACGACAAGTCGGCGGACGGCCACTACAACCTGATCTCGGCGCTGCACAAGTCGGTACGCGGCTCCGATCCCGATGCCGCGTTGTATTATCTGGCGCGGATGTTCGACGCCGGCGAGGACCCGTTATTTCTGGCGCGGCGCGTGGTGCGGATGGCGGTCGAGGACATCGGCCTTGCCGATCCGCAGGCGCTGGTGATCTGCAATGCCGCGAAGGATGCCTATGATTTTCTCGGCTCGCCGGAAGGCGAGCTGGCGATCGCGCAGGCGGTGATCTATCTCGCCACCGCGCCGAAATCCAATGCCGCCTACAAGGCATTCGGCGCGGCGATGCGCACCGCGAAGGAGGCGGGTTCGTTGCTGCCGCCGAAACACATTCTCAACGCGCCGACCAAGCTGATGAAATCCGAAGGCTACGGCGGCGGCTATCAATACGATCACGACGCGCCGGATGCATTTTCCGGGCAGGACTACTTCCCGGAGGCGCTCGGCCGCCAGAATTTCTACAACCCGCCCGATCGCGGTTTCGAGCGCGAAATCCGCAAGCGGCTGGACTACTGGGCCAAGTTGCGACGGGAGCGCGCGTCGTGACGGATTTCCGTATCGATCTCGATGGCTATCTGGCGCGGATCGGTTTTGAGGGCGCGCGCGCGCCGACGCTTGAGAAGTTGTCGCGCATCGTCCTGCAACATCAGATGGCCATCGCATTTGAAAATCTGAACTCTTTTTCCGGATTGCCGGTCATCATCGACCCGGCCGCGATCGAGCAGAAACTCATTCGCGATGGTCGCGGCGGCTACTGCCACGAGCAGAACCAATATCTCGGTTTGGCGCTGGAGGCGCTCGGCTTCGAGGTGAAGCTGCGGATGGCGCGCGTGCGCTGGATGCAGCCGCCGGATGCAACGCCGCCGCGCGCGCATATGACGCTCAACGTGGCTGTGGGCGATCGCTGGTATCTGTGCGATGTCGGTTTCGGGGCGATGACGCCAACCGGGCCGCTTTGCCTGGATGACGAGGACGAGCAGGCGACACCCCACGAGACTTATAGGGTGCGTCAGGTTGGGGATTCGCATCATCTCGAGGTGAAACTCGGCGAGGCATGGCGGCCGGTCTTCAGCTTCGACGCGGTCGATTTCCTTCCGATCGATTTCGAGGCGGCAAACTGGTTCGTATCCACCAATCCGGGATCGTTGTTTGTGAAGGACCTCGTCATCGTGCGGCCCACCGCCGATCGTCGTCAGATTCTCAACAATACGACGCTGTCGATCCGCGAGCCCGATGGGTCGGTCCAGAGGCGGGTGCTGGTCGATCCGGGCGAATTGCGCGCCACCGTCGCTGGTGTTTTCGGCATACGGCTCCCGGCGAATGCCGCCATCGATCGCGCGATCGAGGGATTGTTTCGAAACGGGGGCGGCTCATGACGCTGTGGCAACAGGCACGGCGCAAACAGGTGCGGATGATGCGACGATACGTGACGCGATGGCTGATGGCGCTGGCGGTGCTTTGTTTCGCGGGGGCGGCGCGGGCCGAGATGGTCGAGGTCGCGCCCGGCGTGCAGGTGACGAAGAAAACCTTCGACGCGCCCGCCGACGAGCAGCCGTTCTATGGCTTCGCGCCGAAGACAGCGGGGATGCGCGCGGCGGACGAGAAGCTTCTGCCTGATCTGATCGCCGCGGCGGGATCGCGCGAGCAGGCGTTCGAGACCGTCACCCTGCGCGGTTGGAAGGCGATCCAGGGCGGCCGCGTGGTGGAAGCCGCCAAGCGATTCAATCAGGCTTGGCTGTTGATGCCGGAACGAAGCGCGGTCTATCACGGGCTGGCGATGGTGACGCAGATGCGCTTTAATGATCTCGCTTTCGCTGACGAACTGTTCAGGGAGGCCTACAAGCAGCCGCATCCGCTGAAAATGCTCAACGCCGATTACGGCCGCTTGCTCCTGATGCAGAAGCGCTATCGCGATGCGCAGCCGGTGCTGGAGAAGGCGGTGGTCGATACCGCCGATTTCGGCGATGCCTGGGCCTATCTGGCCTTCGCCAAGTTGCAGAACGGCGACAAGGCCGGCGCCTGTGTCGATGCCGCCGAGGCGCGCAAGCAAAAGCCGTCGCGCAGCACGGTGCGGGATCTGGCGCATATCGAGAAAGACGCCCAATGCAACTAGAGGCAACCACATGAGTCGCCGCGTCAAACGTCCGCTCGCCAAGAAATCCGAACGCGCGAAGCCCGCGCGCAAGGATGACAAGCGCAGCAACAAAGCTGGTGCTCGCAAATCTGCTCCCCTTCCTCCGCGTAGTGAAGCGAAGCGGCGGGGAGAAGACAGCGAGTTCGTCGCGCGCCGTCATCCCGAAACGCGAGGCGTCCAACCGCGAAAGTCGGCGTCCGCCGTCGAGGCGCGCGACAACGGGCGCGGATATCAGGATGACGTTGCATCGAAGCCGGATGCGCCTCTGCCGACCAAGGTGCAGACGGTCACCGTCACCGCCGACGAAGCCAACATGCGCGTCGATCGTTTTCTCGAGGCGCGGTTTCCCGGCCTGTCGTTCTCGCACATCCAGCGCATCGTGCGAAAAGGCGAGTTGCGTGTCGACGGCAAGCGCGCCGACAGCAAGGATCGTCTCGAGGAAGGCGCGAGCGTGCGCATTCCGCCGCTCAAGCTCGACACGCCGAAGGTGTCGCAGGTCTCCGAGGCGCAGCAGAAGACCCTCGATGCGCTCAAGGCGATGACGCTCTATGAAGACGCCGACGTCATGGTGCTGAACAAGCCCGCCGGATTGGCGGTGCAGGGCGGCTCCGGCATCACGCGGCATGTCGACCAGATGCTGGAGGCGATGCGCGACGCCAAGGGGCAGAAGCCGCGCCTGGTGCATCGGCTCGACCGCGAGACCGCCGGCTGCCTGCTGATCGCCAAGACGCGCTTCGCCGCGTCGGCGCTGACCGGATCGTTCCGCCATCGCTCGGCGCGCAAGATCTATTGGGCGCTGGTGGCGGGAGTCCCGAAGCCGAAGCAGGGCCGGATCTCCACCTATCTCGCCAAGGAAGAGAACGAGGAAGATTCCATCATGCGCATCGCCGCGCATGGTGACGAAGGCGCAAGCCATGCGGTGACCTACTACGCCGTGGTGGAAACCTCGGCGCAGAAACTGGCCTGGGTGTCGCTGAAGCCGGTGACGGGACGGACGCATCAGTTGCGCGCGCACATGGCGCATATCGACCATGCCATCATCGGAGATCCGAAATACTTCAACAAGGAGAACTGGCAATTGCCCGGCGGCATTCAGAACCGGTTGCATCTGCTGGCGCGGCGCATCGTGATCCCGCATCCGCGCGGCGGTGTGATCGACGTCACCGCTCCGCTGCCGCCGCATATGTTGCAATCGTGGAACCTGCTCGGGCTCGAAGCGGATCGCTTCGATCCCATCGAGCACGCGCCGGAGGAATAACATCTTGCGCTTTCCCGCCGGCGTGCCGAACTAACAGTTATGAAAACCATATCGATCATGCTGCTCGGTGTCGCGCTGGCGCTGACGGCGCCGGGCGGTATCGCCACGGCGCAACTGTTCGGGCCCAACGTCACGCCATCCAATCCGCCGCCGCCACCTCCACCGCCGCCGCCGAAGATCGAGGTGCCGGTGGTGCCGAAGCTCGATGCGCCGCCGCAACAACCGAAGACACAGGGATCGCGGCGCGGCTCGTTCGGCGATCGCGTCATCGATTGTCTGGATCGCGGCGCGGCGGCGGGAATGAATTCGGGCGACCGCGCGGCCTATTCGCGCGCCTGCGCCAATTCCAATTAGAGCAGGTTTGGTTTAGACGGAAACGTCATGCGCGGGCTTGACCCGCGCATCCATCAAAAGGAAGAGTCGTTTCAAGGCGATGGATTGCCGGATCAAGTCCGGCAATGACAATCTCAAGAGAGGCGATCATGCGTGAACTGTTCGAAGATGTCGCCGCCAATGGCGCGCTCGATCCGCAGGAAACAGTGCGCCAGACCTCGCGCGCGCCGCAGCGCAAGCGCTTCTACACCGCTGCCGCCATCGATGAAGTCGACGGCGGTTTCGCGATCGTGCTCGACGGCAAGCCGATGCGGACGCCGACTGGCGAGCGGCTGAGCGTACCAACGCGCGACATCGCGCAGGCCATCGCCGAGGAGTGGAACGCGCAGGGCGAATTCATCGATCCGATGACCATGCCGCTGACGCGGCTCGCCAACAGCATCATCGCTGGCGTGGTCGGTCGCGTCGACGCGGTGCGCGCCGATGTCGCCAGGTATTTCGAATCCGATCTCCTGTTCTATCGCGCCGCGCATCCGGAGGCGCTGGTGGCGCGCGAGGGCGAGCATTGGGACCCGGTGCTGTTCTGGGCCGCCGATGCGCTGGGCGCGCGCTTCGTGCTGGCGGAAGGCATCGTTCATGTGCGTCAGCCGGAGGCCGCCGTGGCGTCCGCGACGGCGGCGCTGCCGGATGATCCGTGGACCGTCGGGGCACTGCACGTCGTCACCACGATCACCGGTTCCGCGCTGCTGGCCCTGGCGCTGTTGCGCGGCGCGCGCACCGCCGACGAGGTGTGGGCGGCCGCGCATGTCGACGAGGACTGGAACATCGCGCAATGGGGCGCGGACGCCGAGGTGATGGCGCGGCGCAATGTGAAGTTGCGCGACTTCCGGGCCGCAGCTTTCATGCTCGCCGCACGGGATCAACCTGAGCCGAGAAGTTAACGAGAGGTTTAGAGGCCCGGGTTACTCTGCGGCGGCAACAGGACAGCCGCAGCATGGCGATTTCGATCAATCCGATCTTCCCGGTCATCGCCGCGCAGGGCGTCCCGCAGGACGTGGCGCTGCAACCTGGCACCGTGATCGACGCGCAGGTGCTCAAGGTGCTGGCCAACAACGCGGTGCGCATCGCCATCGCCAATCTCTCCATCGAGGTGATGTCGGAAATTCCGTTGCAGGCCGGGCAGAGCTTGCAACTCGCCGTGTCGCAGACGTCGGACGGCATCCGGCTCGCCGTTGTCGGACAGCCGCCGTCGTCCGCGACCGCGCCGTCGCTCGCGCCGACCGATACGGTGACGATCGCGTCCGAGATGCCGGCGAATGCAGTTGCGAAGCCAGCGGCCGCCGGACCAATTGCGCAACAGGGCCTGACGGCGTTGCAGGCGCTCGCGGTGTCGGCGGCGGCGCAATCGGCCGCCACCAGACAAGCCGGGCTGTCGCAACTGTTCGCCGACGTGCAGATGGCGGCGTTGTCAGGAGCTTTGCCGTCGCATCTGCAACAGGCGGCGGCACAGCTTCTGGCGCGGCGACCGGCGTTCGATGGTGCGCTCACCGGTGACGACATCAAGACCGCATTGCAGGGCTCTGGCCTGTTGCTGGAGCGAACGCTGGCGGCCGGCGCGCCAGCGACGAGCGGTGCGATGCCGGATATGAAGGCCGCGCTGCTGGTCTTCAAGCAGATGCTGTCGCTGCAGGTCGATCAGGTTTCCAAAGCGGACACCGCGCCGCCGCAGCCCGCGCCGAACGCGCAAGCCTCGGCGGCGGCGCTGGGACGCGCGGCATCTCCCTCCTTGATGCCGGACCTCGACGTGCAGGAAATTCTGTTGCCGCAGGCGCGTGTGCCTGTCGCCGAGGATGTCGCGCGCGTGGGAGTGCGCTTTGCCGCCATGCCTGGCATGGCAGGCACGCCGCTCGATGCGGTGTCGGCGAAGCTCGCGCTCAACCTGTTGCAGGAAGCCGCGACCATGCCGGGAGGCGCGTCTCGCCCGGCCTCTGCCGCGCCGGCGACAGGCAGCATCGACGAAGCGGTGCTGGTCCGCACCAACGTGCCGCCGCCGCCGGTTCGTGGTGCGTTGCCGGCGGCGCAGGCGGTCGCGGTTGCCTCGCTGACAGGTCATGCGTCGACGTCGGAGATGGTGCACCGTTTGCGCGACGACACCGATGCCGCCATCGCGCGCACCACGTTGTTGCAGATCGCGTCGCTGCCGGAGCGTGCCGACACGTTGGCCGCGCGTCAGGATACCACCATGCCGCGCTGGCATTTCGAGATTCCGTTCGCGACGCCGATGGGCACCGCGGTGGCGCAATTCGAAATCGCGCGCGACGGCGGCGGCGGCGAGACTGAAGCTGGCCAGCGGGTGTGGCGCGCGCGGTTTTCGCTCGATGTCGAACCGGCGGGGCCGGTGCATGCGGTGGTGTCGCTGAGCGGCGACACCACGTCGGTGCGGATGTGGGCGGAGCGGCCTGCCACCGCCGGCCAGTTGCGCGCGGGCGTCACCCAACTCAGCCAGGCGTTGAGCCGTGCGGAACTCAGGCCGGGCGACATCGTCGTCCGCGATGGCGAGCCGCCGCAGACGGCTCCCGCGCAGGCTGGCCATTTCCTCGATCGGGCGACGTGATGAGCATCGCAAGCGCACTGAAGGATCAACTCGCGATCGCACTGGAATACGATCATTCCGGTGCGCCGCGCGTGGTGGCGAAGGGGCGCGGCGCGCTCGGCGAAAAGATCGTCGAGGTGGCCAAGGCCCACGACATTCCCATCGAGGAAAACGAGGTGCTGGCCGGGGCGCTCGCCCACGTCGAACTGGGCGACGAGATTCCGGCGGAGCTTTACAAGGCGGTGGCGGAGGTGCTGGTGTTCGTGCTGCGGCTGTCGGGCCGCGTACGCTAGCGATTTTGTTTCCAGGACGATTTTCCGGAGTCATGCGCGGGCTTGATCCGCGCATCCATCTCTAAAAAATGGATGGATTGCCGGGTCAAGCCCGGCAATGACGCTTCACAGTCATCGTTTGACCACGATGCGGTTGAAAGTCGCAGCTCGCATCTGAAGCGGAATGATCACATGCTCAATCGCCGTCACGCGCTCGCCTGTCTTGCCGCGGTTGCCTTGCCGGGCGTCGCACGGGCCGAGGTCGCGCCCCAGCGCAGCGAAATCCGCGACAGCCTTGCCAAGCGCTTTGCCGATGTCGGCACCGAAGGCACCTTCGTTGGCTACAAGACCGACGACTATCTGATCATCGCCAGCGATCCGACGCGCTCCGGCGAGGCGATCCTGCCGGCCTCGACGTTCAAGATTCCGAACACCGTCATCGCGCTGGAGACAGGCGTGGTCGCCGACCCCGACAAGGATGTGTTCAAGTGGGACGGCGTGACTCGCGCTTTTCCCGATTGGAACAAGGATCACACCCTTCGCTCGGCCATCGCGGCATCGGCGGTGCCGGTCTATCAGGAGATCGCGCGGCGCATCGGCGAGGAGCGGATGCAGAAGTACGTCAACCTGATGGAATACGGTAACCGCAATATCGGCGGTGGCATCGACAGGTTCTGGCTGACCGGCGACATGCGGATCGATCCAATCCAGCAGATCGATTTTATCGACCGTTTGCGGCGCGGCGCCTTGCCGGTGTCGAAGCGCAGCCAGGACCTGACCCGCGAGATACTGCCGGTGGAGAAGGCCGGGGAGGCGACGATTCGCTACAAGACCGGATTGATCGGCGTCGACGACCGCACCGAGCCGGGCAAGGTCCACCCGTCAATCGGCTGGCTGGTCGGCTGGGCGGAGACGGCCGCGGAACAGACTGTGTTCGCGCTCAACCTCGACACCCGTGAACCGCGCCACACCGCCGCGCGGATGACGCTGGCGAAACAGTTGCTGGGTGATATCGGCGCGATCTGACGGTGCTTTCGTCATTGCGAGGAGCATAGCGACGAAGCAATCCAGTCCTTGCTTTTTGGCTTTCTGGATTGCTTCGCTTCGCTCGCAATGACGGCCACCAAAGCCCTCGCGATTAACCCCGCGCGGCCTTGCCGACGCGTCCGAGGTGGGTGAAGCCGAAACCGGCGTCGTATTTCAGGCCGAAGCCCAGCGCCCGGTCGATCCCGATATGGGCCATCCAGATCATCGAGATCGACAGCGTCAGCGGCATCGCCATGGCGAATCCGATCACCGAGAGGATCAGC
>CAUJJN010000292.1 GCA_963204905.1 Pseudomonadota bacterium | reverse complement strand
GTTCCGGCCGCCATCAAGAAGAAGCTGTCGGAGAACCGCCACACCACCAAGGAAGACATGGTGGAGTGGACGCGCATCCTGCACAAGAAGGGTTGGGCGGTGCCGCATTGGCCGAAGGAGTACGGCGGCACGGACTGGACGGCCGTGCAGCAGTATATCTTCAACGAAGAGATGCAGGCGACGCCAGCACCGCCGCCGCTGCCGTTCGGCGTCAACATGGTTGGTCCGGTGATCTACACCTTCGCCAACGAGGCGCAGAAGAAGCATTACCTGCCGCGCATCGCCAACCTCACCGACTGGTGGTGTCAGGGCTTCTCCGAGCCGGGCTCGGGTTCGGACCTCGCCTCGCTGAAGACCAAGGCCGAGCGCAAGGGCGACAAGTACATCGTCAACGGCCAGAAGACCTGGACCACGCTGGCGCAGCACGCCGACTGGATTTTCTGTCTGGTGCGCACCGACCCGGCGGCGAAGAAGCAGCAGGGTATTTCGTTCCTGCTCATCGACATGAAGTCGAAGGGGATCACCGTGCGCCCGATCGTCACCATCGACGGTGGCCGCGAGGTCAACGAAGTGTTCTTCGACGACGTCGAGGTGCCGGCGGAGAATCTCGTCGGCGAGGAGAACAAGGGCTGGGACTACGCCAAATTCCTGCTCGGCAACGAGCGCACCAACATCGCCCGCGTCGGCATGTCGAAGGAGCGGCTGCGTCGTCTGCGTGAGCTGGCGGGCAACACCCAGGCCGGCGGCCGTCCGATCCTCGACGATCCGAAATTCCGCGAGAAGCTCGCCGCGGTCGAGGTCGAGCTGAAGGCGCTCGAACTGACGCAGATGCGCGTCGTCGCCAATGAAGGCAAGAACGGCAAGGGCAAGCCGGACCCGGCGTCCTCGGTGCTCAAGATCAAGGGCTCCGAGATTCAGCAGACGCTGACCGAACTGATGCTCGAGGTCGCTGGCCCGTTCGCCAGCCCCTACGACATCCATGGTGACGACAACACCAACGAGACCATGGACTGGATCGCGCAGATCGCGCCGACCTATTTCAACTACCGCAAGGTGTCGATCTACGGCGGCTCCAACGAGATCCAGCGCAACATCATCAGCAAGGCGGTGCTGGGGCTGTGACGTGCGGGGGTGATATTCATTCACCGCCACGCCACACCCGTCACGGCCGGGCATAGCCGTTCGAAGAACGGCGTTCTTAAGAACGCCTACGTCCCGGCCATCCACGTCTCTCTTCGAAGCAAGACGTGGATGCCCGCGACGAGCGCGGGCATGACGACCTAATTTCGACTTTGCCGAATGCGGCACGAAGTGGAGCATTAAGATGGATTTTGATTTGTCCGAGGAGCAGCGGCTTCTCAAGGATAGTGTCGACGGGCTCTTGAACGATTCCTACGATTTCGAGCAGCGCAAGAAGTATGGCGCCGAGAAGATCGGCTGGAGCAAGGCGGTCTGGGGCAAGCTGGCGGAGCAGGGACTGCTCGGCCTGCCGTTCGCGGAAGCCGATGGCGGCTTCGGCGCCGGCGCGGTCGAGACCATGATCGTGATGCAGGCGTTCGGCCGCGCGCTGGTGCTCGAGCCGTATCTGCCGACCGTGGTGATCGCTGGCGGCTTCCTCCGCCACGCCGGCTCGGACGCGCAGAAGGCCGCGCACATTCCCGGCATCATCGACGGCAGCAAGACGTTCGGGTTCGCGCAGCTCGAGAAGAACTCGCGCTACGATCTCAACGACGTCTCCACCACCGCCAAGAAGAAGGGCGACGGCTGGATCATCGACGGCGAGAAGTTCGTGGTGCTCAACGGCGAGGCGGCGGACACGCTGGTCGTCACCGCGCGCACCAAGGGCAACCAGACCGATCGCGACGGCATCGGCGTCTTCCTGGTGCCGCGCGATGCCAAGGGCGTGACGGTGAAGGGCTATCCGACGCAGGACGGCATGCGCGCCGCCGACATCACTTTCACTGGCGTCGAGGTCGGCGCCGACGCGGCGATCGGCGATCCGGCGAACGGCTTGCCGCTGATCGAGCGCGTGGTGGACGAGGCGCGCACCGCGTTGTGCGCCGAGGCGGTGGGGGCGATGGACGAGTCGCTCAAGATCACCGTCGAGTACATCAAGACGCGCAAGCAGTTCGGCGTGCCGATCGGCAGCTTCCAGGCTTTGCAGCATCGCGCGGCGGATATGTTCGTGTTCACCGAGCAGGCGCGCAGCATGGCGATGCTGGCGACCATGGCGAGCGATTTCGACGACGCCAAGGAGCGCGCCGCTTCCGTGGCCGCCGCCAAGGTGCAGGTCGGAAAATCGTCGAAGTTCGTCGGCCAGCAGTCGATCCAGTTGCACGGCGGCATCGGCATGACGATGGAGGCGTCGATCGGCCACTACTTCAAGCGGCTGTCGATCATCGAAAGCACCTTCGGCGATACCGACTACCACCTGCGCCGCGCCAGCGAGGCGGGCGGAATCGTCTGAGCACATTGCGGCGCGCGCGGTCGTATTGGCCGCCGCGCCGCTCAAATTCCATCATGGCCAGGCCTGTTCCCGGACATACATGTCTTAGGCAGCGAAATAAGACATAGAGGGCCGAAATGGATCCGGCCATGACTCCGGCCATGACAATGTCGATTCCATCCGAACGAGAGCAGTCTTAATCCGCCTCGATTTGCGTAATGGTTTTGGTGCCGTTGGATTCGTTGACCGAGAACTTCACCCTGTCGCCGGCATGGACGCCGTCGATCAGGTCGCGCCTGATCTTCAACTGTTCGGCGGAGGCTTCTGCCGCAGCAGCCTTTTCAGCAGCGGCCTTTTCGGCGGCCTTTTCAGCAGCGGCTTTGGCTGCGGCCGCATCCGGATTGGCGTTTTTCGCGCTGTCCTTGGTCGGCTCGATCACCACCGTTCCGTTCAATCGGTTGACGATCCTCACAACACCGGTCTGCATGCCGGATGACGACGGCGGCGTCTCCTTGAGAGGCGGTGTGCCCTGACCCCATGCGACCGAACCGAGCGCGGTGAGCATGGCTCCTGCCAGGACGATCTTGATCGGTGCCATGGAAGAACCTCGTGGTTGTTGTGCGAGCCCCTTGGAAATAAGCAAAGCCCGCCAAAATCGTTCCGCTGATCACGGAATGGCCCCATCCGGGGCGTGGCCGCCACATATTGACCTTGGACGCGCAATCCGGTTGCCTTCGATTCCAATCGTGCACCGGGAAACGCCGCATGTCGTCTCATATCCTCGCGATCGATCAGGGCACCACCTCGTCGCGCGCCATTGTGTTTCGCGCGGATACGTCGATCGCGGCGGTCGCCCAACAGGAATTCGCGCAGCATTTCCCGGCATCGGGCTGGGTCGAACACGAGCCCGACGATATCTGGCGATCGACGCTTGCCACCTGCCGTGAGGCGATGCGCAAGGCCAATGTCGCGGCGGCGGACATCGCCGCCATCGGCATCACCAACCAGCGTGAGACCACCGTGGTGTGGGATCGCGCCACCGGCCGCGCCGTGCATCGCGCCATCGTCTGGCAGGATCGCCGGACGGCGGAGGTCTGCGCGCAACTCAAGGCCGATGGCCACGAGCCCGGGATTACGGCGCGCACCGGCTTGATCATCGATCCGTATTTTTCCGGCACCAAGGTGGCGTGGATTCTCGATCAGGTGCCGGGCGCACGGGCCCGCGCCGAGCGCGGCGAGCTTCTGTTCGGCACGGTGGATTCGTTTCTGCTGTGGCGCCTCACCGGCGGCAAGGTGCACGCGACCGACGCCACCAACGCCTCGCGGACGTTGCTGTTCAATATCCATACCGGCGAGTGGGACGATGAATTGCTGCGCATTCTGCGGGTGCCGCGCTCGATGTTGCCGGAGGTGCGCGACTCCTCGGCGCATTTCGGCGACAGCGCGGCGGAGCTGCTGGACGGCAGCATCGCCATTCGCGGCATCGCGGGCGATCAGCAGGCGGCGACCATCGGGCAGGCCTGCTTCGCGCCGGGCATGATGAAGTCCACCTACGGCACCGGCTGCTTCGCGCTGCTCAACACCGGCGCGACGGCGGTGGCGTCGAACAACAAGCTGCTCACCACCATTGCCTATCAGTTGAACGGCAAGCGCACCTATGCGCTGGAAGGATCGATCTTCGTTGCCGGGTCCGCGGTGCAGTGGCTGCGTGACGGCCTCAAGATCATCACCAATGCGGCGGAGACGGGACCGCTGGCGGATCGGTCAGATCCGGCGCAATCGGTCTACCTGGTGCCGGCGTTCGTCGGGCTCGGCGCGCCATACTGGAATCCGCGGGTGCGTGGCGGTCTGTTCGGCCTGACGCGCAACACCGGCTCGGCCGAACTCGCCCACGCCGCGCTGGAAAGCGTCTGTTACCAGACCTACGATCTGTGGACGGCGATGCGCGCCGACTGGCCGGATGCAACGTCCGCCAACACGGTGCTACGCGTCGATGGCGGCATGGCGGTGTCGGACTGGACCATGCAGCGGCTCGCCGACCTACTGGACGCGCCGGTCGACCGGCCGGTGATCCAGGAAACCACGGCGCTGGGCGCGGCCTATCTCGCCGGCCTCGGCGCTGGCGTCTACCCGGAGCCGGCGCGGTTCGCCGACACCTGGCGGCTTGAGCGCCGCTTCGGCCCGAGCATGAGCGCTGTCACGCGCACGCGAAAACTCAAGGGCTGGGCGGCGGCGATGCGCGGCGTGCTCGCCAGCGACGACGGAGCTGATTAGTTCAAGTTTGCAATATCCGTAGTTGCGATCTTTAACCGACTTGATGGATTATATCGCCCGCGCGGGGGCGCGGGGCGGCATCGCGTGTCGCCTGAGGAAGTCGGATTCCAGGAGTTGTGAGATGTTGAGCCGTCGTGCCTTTTGTGGCTGCGCGTCAGCCGCTTTGTGGTCGAGTTTTGCGGCGACGCCCGTTTCGGCGGAGCCTGCCGCCTGCGCGGTAATGACGAAGGACAGCCAGCGCGCCACGTCGCCCACGGAGGCGGTCGCGCGTTTGAAAGCCGGCAACGAGCGGTTCGTTGGCGGACACACCGTCAACTGCGATCTGCTCAGGCAGGCGAAGGAAACGGTCAAGAGCCAGGCGCCGTTCGCGACGGTGGTCGGCTGCATCGATTCCCGCGTTCCGCCGGAGCTGGTGTTCGACCAGCGCATCGGCGATATTTTCTGCGCGCGGGTCGCCGGCAATTTTGTCAACACCGATATTATCGGCAGTCTTGAATTCGCGACCAAACTTTCGGGCTCTCGCACTGTCGTCGTGCTCGGCCACAACGAATGCGGCGCGGTGAAGGGTGCGATCGACCACGCGCAGCTCGGTAGTCTCACGGCGACGCTGGCCAATATCGAGCCGGCGGTCGAAGCCACCAAGGCGAGTGGCGAGCGCACATCAAAAAATTCCGCCTTCGTTCAGGCCGTGGCCGAAACCAATGTACGCATGGCGGCGGCGATGCTGACTGCGAAAAGCCCGGTGATGAAACAGCTGGTCGAGGCAGGCGATCTGCAAATCGTCGGCGCGATGCACGATCTCGCAACCGGCAAGGTAAGCTGGCTGACCTGATCGGCGGGTGGCGTCGATCGTCGAGGTATCATTCATGGCCGCCGAACGACAAAGCGCCTCCGGAAATTTCCGGAAGCGTTTTCGTCGACATGGCGCGATGATGTCACATCACTTGTTGCGGGTTACTGACAAAGCTGCCGCTGGCCGTAAGCGTTTTTGAACCAGGTGCCCGGCTGACAAACGAAGCCGTTACGTGCCGCGTAGCTCTGCGAATATTGCAGCGCCGTGCCGTTGTAGCTGTACGGCGTGTCATAGGCCTCGTTGGAGGCATAGTCCGGCTGATAGGCGTATGCGCCGCGATAACCGTAGGGTCCCGCGCCAAACGGCGCGGCTGCGATCGCGCCCGCAGTGCCAACCGCGGTACCGGCGATCGCGCCCGCGGTGCCGACCGCGCCGCCGACCACATTGCCGGCGAAATCGAGCGGTGCGAAGCCGGAGTTCATCGGGCGATTCCATTCGTCGCGATAAGTCGCGCTGCGATCATAGCGCGGTTGCTCCATGCGGCTCATATGGCGACGGTGGTGAGATGTTTTCATCCGCTTGGCCGAGGTGTGCTTCATCGATTTCTTCATCGGCTTCGCCATGGCTTTGGGCGTGGCCGCTTCGGATTGGGTCGTGGTCTGCGCCATCTTGTCTTTCGCTGCGGGAGCCGCGAGAGCGGGGGCGGCCACCAGCATCGCGGTGGCGGCTGTGGCTGCGAGGAACATTGTCTTCATGCTGCAATCTCCTTCAGTATCGGGGATGCCCCGATAACAAGTGATCGCTTGCCTCGTTCCCGCGTTCACACGGGTGTGAGCGGAATTTGTGCCGGTTCCGCTTTGTCGCGCCCGGCTGGACATCTGAGCCGCAAATCGCGACGTCAGAAAACTTCCTGTTTTGATCGCGACAATGAAAAGCCGTGGCGGTCGGCGTTGAAGCAGGTGAGACCGGTTTGATCCGACGTGCAGGTGAAGCCGCCGCGTTGCCAGATTTCGCCGTAGCTCAGCACCGGCAATGATTTGTCCATCACCGTATCGCCGTAACAGATGCGCTGAGCGGTGCGCCCGCGCGCGGCGACCTCGAAGGCGCTGCCCCATTCGAGGTCGCAGTCGGCCGGCCGCGGTGGCCGTACCGCGATCTGGCCGATGTCGCAGCGGAGACTGGTTTGATTGTCGTAGCTGAAAAACTGGCAGTGAATATTGCCGGACGGTGTTTGCAGGCCGATATGACGATCTTGCGCGTGCGCGGGAAGCGCAAGGGACGTCAGCATTGTAAAAACGACAGTGGCGAGGGATCGGATCAAGGTCATGCCGGTTATCCAGGGGTGAGAGTCATCAGCGTCTTCAGGACCAGTGAGGAATTGCGGCCAAAATGTGTTGCTGCCCGGTTCGGTGGCGGGTCTGGGATTCTGGCGATGCCGCTTTCATTCCCGTCACCCCGCAATCCCGTCATCGCAACATGCAAAGAGGCCTGAGTGACAAGCCAACAAGCCAACCATCTCGCCGAACTGGAGCGGCATTTCATCTGGCTCGAAAGCAAGCTCCCTGGGAAGGTGGCGCGCTTCTTCGCCTGGGTGCGTCGGCCCTCATCGCGCCTGATGCGCATTCCATTGGGACTTCTTCTGATTGTCGGCGGAATTCTCAGCTTTCTGCCGGTGCTGGGGCTCTGGATGCTGCCGCTGGGCCTGATGCTGATCGCGCAGGACATTCCTTTCCTGCAAGGGCCGATCGTCCGCCTGCTGAACTGGATGGAGCGGAAGTGGCTCGAACGTCAGCGCGCGCGGGGCGGCGAGGCGAGCTGAAGTGATCGACGGGAGCCTGTTGCACTGCATGATGTGACTCCAAAAGCCCACCCGCCGACTAAATCTAGTATGTCCGGACTCCGATATCGCAAATATTGCTTTAACGAATCAGCAACTTGATTCACTTTCGCCTCATGGGGTCAATCTGGAGGCCAAGGTATGAACGTTATTGTTTTTGCATCACGCAAGGGGGGCTCGGGGAAAAGCACTCTGACCGCTCATCTTGCGGCGCACGTCCATAAACCGTCGCGCCCGTGTCTTCTGGTCGATGCCGATCCGCAAGGATCGTTGACGCTCTGGCACAAGCTGCGTGGCACCAACGAGCCGCCGCTGAAAACCGCCAACCGTTCAGTCAGTGAGATCGTCGCCAGCGCCAAGCGCGACGGCTACGAGTGGGTGTTTATCGATACGCCGCCGAACATGTCGGCCGTGGTCGATGACGCGGTGCGCAATGCGACGATGGTGATCATTCCGGCGCGTCCCGGCGTGTTCGACGTCAACGCCGTGCAGGAAACCATTCAGACCTGTCGTTCGGCGCGCAAGCCCTATGCCGTGGTGATGAACGGCGCGCCGGCGCTGCGTGAGGGCTCCGAAAGCCCGATCGTGACCATCGCGCGCGAAGCCCTGGCGAAATTCCGCGCCCCGGTGTGGAGCGGACAGGTCACCAACCGCGCCGATCTGTTGCTGGCGCTGGCGCATGGCGAGGGCGCGCAGGAGTACTATTCCGAAGGACGGGCTGCGTCCGAGATCAGCCGGCTGTGGTCGGCAATCGATCGCTCGGTCAAGGCCATTCGCGGCAGCGTGTCGTCCAACGGCGCGATGCACAAGCAGGCGGCGTGATCCTACGCCGCTTCGATCTCGCTTCAAACGCGCGCATGTCGCGCGTTTTTTGTGTTGATTGCGCGTCTTTCACCGGGAAGCGAAGCAGCTTCGCTTCCCGCGAGAGGTAATCACGTTTCAGTTGTCACGCGACCTTGGCATCGGCGGTGTTGTCGGTGTCGTCATCGATCGGCGTGAGGCCGACGTTGTCGTGGACAAGGTCTTTGAACGTCGCGATTGCTGACGGCCGGCCGAGCAGATAGCCCTGAACGGCGCCACAGCCTTCCTCTCGCAGGAAGTGCAGTTCCTCGCTGGTCTCCACGCCCTCGGCCAGCACGGGCAGGTCGAGACCGCGACCGAGCCCGAGCACCGCGCGGACGATGGTCGCCGCGGACGTGTTGGTGTCGACCGATTTGACGAACGAGCTGTCGATCTTGATCTTGTCGAACGGAAACGCGCGCAGGTTGGACAGCGACGAGTAACCGGTGCCGAAATCATCCATGGCGATGCGAACGCCCAGGGCCTTGAGCTGCCGCAGCGTCATCAGCGCACGATTGAGATCGCGCACTAATGCGGTCTCGGTGATTTCAAGTTCGAGTCGATTTGGGGTCAGCCCGGTTTCGAAAAGAATTTGATGCACGGCCTGGACGAAGTTGGTGTTGTGCAGTTGTACGACCGAGACGTTGACCGCGATCGAGAGGGGATTGCTCCACGTTGCCGCCTCGCGGCAGGATTCGCGCAGCACCCAGATGCCGATATCGAGGATGGTTCCGGTGTCTTCCGCGATCGGAATGAAAATCGCCGGTGAAACGTTGCCTCGTCCCGGATGCTGCCAGCGCAGCAGCGCTTCGAACCCGGTCACCTGGTTGGTCTGAATGTCGGTTTGCGGCTGGAACGCCAGCGAGAATTCGCCGCGCGGCAGCGCCAACCGCAGATCATGTTCGAGTTCACGGCGGGCGCGGACCTCGGCGCCCATCTTGGCTTCGAAGAAGCGATAGGTGTTGCGACCGTCGATCTTTGCGCGATAGAGCGCGGTGTCGGCATGTCCAAGCAAGGTTTCACGCTGAGTGGCGTCGTCGGGATAAATCGCAATGCCGATGCTGCAAGCGATGTTCTCGATCTCCAGCTTGTCGTCGGTCACTTGCAGCAAGGCCTGGATGGTTTCCGCGAACTGACCGGCAGCGGCGGCATGAAGAACGTCCGGCACGAGGATCGCGAATTCATCGCCGCCAAGACGGGCCATCATGCTGGTGTCGTTCAGCACGGCGCTGGTGCGCGTGGCGACGGCTTGCAGAACGCGATCGCCTGCGGCGTGACCGAACAGGTCATTCACTTCCTTGAAGCGATCGAGATCGAGGCAGAGCACGGCGAACTTACGGCCGGTTCGGGCATGTTGCGCGATCGCCTGGTCGAGCTTGTTGTTGAACTGGTTGCGGTTGGGCAACGTTGTGAGCGCATCGTGATGGGCGAGATAACGAATGTGTTGTTCGGCTTCCTTGCGCGCCCGCAGGTCGCGCACCGCGATAACCTGATGCGGCCGCCCGCTGTAATCCATGGTGCGGCGAAGTAGCTCCACGGGAATCATCGTGCCGTCGCCTCGGCGCAGACTGGTCTCCAGCGGCATGTCGGGCGAGGCGCCGGGTGCAAGACGCGCCGACAGGGCGGGAAAGCAGTCTTCGATCCGTTGCGGCATCTCGTGCGTGGCATCGATCCCGATCAAGGCGCCGAAACTCTTGTTGACCGTGACGATATCGCTGCCGTCGCAGACGATCAGACCTTCCACGGCCGCGTCCGCGAGACCTTGAAGCCGGCTGGCTTCGAGCACGCCGCGCCTGCGTTCCCTGAGATCGAGCGCCACGCTGCCGAGCGCCAGGAAAATAATGGTCGTGCTGACCAACGCGACGCCGATGGCGAGCAGGCCGGTCGGCAAGGCCGATGCCGGGATATCGAGACTTGGATCGGGAAGAATCGATGCCGCCGCCATCGCGGTGAAGTGGTGGCTGGCGATTGCCAGCGTCAGCAGCAACGTCCCGTAGTATCCTTGTCTGAACGGCAGCTTGCGGATTCCGACCGGCAGCGCGACCGCGCCGAGCACGCCGCCAAGCGCGATCGAGGCGGCGACCATCGGCCGGTCCCATAGCACGATGCCCTGAATTTCGAACGCCGCCATGCCGATGTAATGCATGGTGGCGATTCCGCCGCCGACGATCGCACCGCCGATCCACGGCATCGCGCGCGATGTTTTCTGCAGCGCGACGGCGAGGCCGGCGCCGCACAGAAGCACCGCGGCAAACAGCGATACGACAGTCAGGAAAATATTGTAGCCGCTCGGAACGCCCGGGGTGAAGGCCAGCATCGCGATGAAGTGCGTGGCCCAGATGCCGAACCCGCCGGAAATCGCGGCGACACCGATCCAGACGTAGCGCATCTGGCCCCTGGCGGAGGCGGCGTAGCGCAGCAGACTGATGGCGGTGAATGATGCCAGAAGGCAAATCACGACAGCGAGCCCCACCAGCGTGATGTCGTGTTCGGTCGCGATGCAGTTGTAGACCTTCAACATAGTTCCAACACCACCCTGAATTTCTTTCAGTTCTGATGGATTGGGTAGGTTGAATTACGTAACCGAAAGTGAATCAGGCCTGATTGGTTCTCTGGGGATGACGGGATGGTGAATCAATTCCCGTGGGCCGGCGCTGCCACGCTGATGAGCGGTATCTCGTTGTGGATCGATGCTGAAGTTGATGGTCCTGCGATGGCCGGTGGGAGGGTGTCGCCGGCGACTGACGCTCGGCATTCTCAGGGGGCCGTCATCGCGAAAAGTGAAGGACGCGGTATCGGCAAAATCCAAAGAAAAAAGCCGGGCCCGAAGAGCCCGGCTTGAGGTATTGGCCACGTGAGGCCGACACAATCACCTTCCAAGAGGGATAACTGAACGGTCGCACCGCTAGAGGAGGGGGACAGATGCACGATGCGATCGCTCAGTGTGTGTAGAGTAGAACTCCATTGATGCGCGTCGGCAACCAGACAAGTCGCATGTCAGTCATGCGGTGATTGGAGGCGTGCGCAGCGCAGGGCTGCTATTCAGGAAGGCCAGCGCTGCGCCTTGCTCACGACAAAATCCCGGAACGCTTGCACCCGCGCCACCGACTTCAATTCCTCTGGATAGACAAAATACGTGTCGAGTTGAATCGAATCGGACTCGCTGAACAATTGCACCAGCCGGTTGGTGTCCTCGACTAGGTAGTCCGGCAGTGCGGCAATCCCGAGCCCTTGCTGGCAAGCGCGCACCAGCCCGAGGATGTTGTTGACCTTGAAGAACGCCTCGCGCGGGCCGGAGCCGTTGCGCCCGGCTTCGGTCAGCCAGTTGCGGTTCTGGAGGTGGTGCGGCACCTGCGCGTCGCTCAGCAGGATGATGCGATGGCCGTCGAGGTCTTCCAGTGTGCGCGGCGTGCCGAAGTGCTTGATGTATTCCGGCGAGCAATAGGCGTGGAAGCCCATCGCGAACAGCTTGCGCTGGATCAGGTCGGGTTGCGTCGGCTTGCGGGTGCGGATCGCGACGTCGGCCTCGCGCATCGACAGGTCGAGTTCTTCGTCGGTGACGATCAGCGAGATCCGGATTTCGGGAAACAACGTGGTGAATTCGCCGAGCCGCGGGATCAGCCAGTGAATGCCGACGCCCGGCGTCGTGGTGATCTTGAGATCGCCGCTGGGGCGTTCGCGGCTGTCGGTGAGCTTGGCGCGTGCCGCCTGCAACTGCATGAAGACGTCATGCGCGGTGCGAAACAGCAGGTCGCCCTGTTCGGTGAGGATCAGGCCGCGGGCGTGACGGTGAAACAGCGAGACCGACAGTTCCTGCTCAAGCGCGCTGACCTGGCGCGAGACCGCGGACTGCGAGAGCCCGAGTTGCTCGCCGGCGTGGGTGAAACTCCCGGCCTCGGCGGCGGCGTGAAAGACCTTCAGCTTGTCCCAATCCATGTCCGAGAGGCTGTCGCGATTTCGAGGCATGTTTACTCCGCTGCGGCCCGTTCGGTGGCGCTGTGGGCAAGGAAACGTTCGGCTTCGAGGGCCGCCATGCAGCCCATGCCGGCGGCGGTCACCGCCTGGCGATAGGTTTCGTCCGCGACATCGCCGGCGGCGAAGACACCCGGCACCGAGGTCGCGGTCGAGTGCGGCGCGACCTCGACATAGCCGGAGGGTTTGAGTTTGAGCTGGCCTGCCACCAGTTCGGTCGCCGGCGCATGGCCGATGGCGATGAAGACGCCGTCGGCGGGGATTTGGCTCACCGCGCCGGTCTTGACGTTCTTCAGTTTGACGCTGGTGACCTTGGTGGGCTCCTTGTCGCCGCAGATGTCATCCAGCACGCTGTCCCACACCACCTCGATCTTCGGATGATTGAACAGACGGTCTTGCAGGATGCGCTCGGCGCGGAAATGGTCGCGGCGATGCACGACGGTGACCTTGGCGGCGAAATTGGTCAGGAACAGCGCTTCCTCGACCGCGGTG
>CAUJJN010000291.1 GCA_963204905.1 Pseudomonadota bacterium | reverse complement strand
GACGAACGCCGCCTGCAACGGATCGGGACGCTCGCGCGAGCCGAGCCCTTCCAGCGTGGTGACGTTACGCCCCGCGCAGGCAGAGAGGGGGAGGACACAGGAGCGCGCGGCGACACCGTCGACGATCACGGTGCAGGCGCCGCATTCGCCGAGCCCGCAGCCGAACTTGGGTCCGTTGAGTTCGAGATCGTTGCGCAGGACATAGAGCAGCGGTGTGTCCGCCGCCGCGGCGATCGCGTGGCTGGTCCCGTTGACGGTCAGGCGGATCGGATCGTCAGTCATGGTCTCAGCGTCGTCCCGTTGGCGGGGATGACGATTTTCGTGGTGCAGGTCCGTGCATCAAGCGAATCCCCGGTCCGGTGTTCAGGATGACGGCTGTTCTTGCTGGCGACCAATCGCTTATCGCCACAACTCGACGCCGTTGAGAATACCGTTTGTGTACAAACGTGCAAGGATCAGCCGCGCCGGCCTGGTGCGGCGGATCGCATGTCCGTCAAACGCTACGGCGTTGCGAATTGTTGCACTGCCCATCGAGAATGGCGACCGCAGTGCAGCGCAAAGTTTCATCCGCGCTGACTGCTTTTCCGGCATCGCGCCGCTTGACAGGTTCTAAGGTCGCATCCAAGATCGTTCGTACACGAATGATGCGGTCGGCGAAGCTGATAGCGCAGGGATGGAGATGCGCGGGCGATGCCGTCGTTGTGATGGCTGCGCTCGCAACCTTTCCTGTGACTTGTTTGCTCTCGCTCGCGGATTGTGCGGATGATGAATGAAGGTTCGCCGATAGCAGCGGTCGTCACCGATGGCGACAAGATCCGCTGCGATGCCTGTCCGGTGATGTGTTACATCAAGCCGGGCGCCTCCGGCGCGTGCGATCGTTACGCCAACGATGCAGGCCAGCTGGTGCGCGTCGATCCGCACGTCGTGCTTCAACGCACGATGTCGCAGGGCGGCGCGGTGGTGCCGTTCCAGAAATCCGGCGAATGGGACGGCAAGCTCGTCTCCGGCCGTGATGTGATGGTGACCGCCATCGGGGCAGGAACGACCTATCCCGATTACAAGCCCGCGCCGTTCATTGTGTCGTCGGAGATCGATGGCGTCGACATGGTCACGGTGGTGACCGAGGGCATCTTCAGCTACTGCGGCGTCAAGGTAAAGATCGATACCGATCGCTTCCTTGGCCCGGAAACCGCGACGGTGCGCGTCGATGGCGAGGCGATCGGCCACGTCACCACCGGTGAATACGGCTCGCAGATGCTATCGCTCGGCGGCGTGCATCACTTGACCGGCGGCTCGAAGAAGGAAGGTCGCGTCACCTGCGACTCGCTGATGGAGCTGTGCAACGGCAAGGCCGTCGAACTCACCATCGACGGCGGCGCCACGGTGGTGGTGCAGGCGGGGCAACCGCCGATCGTCAACGGCATTCCGGAAGTGCGGATGCGCGTCGGCTGCGGCTCCGCCACCATCGGCATGTTCGCCAAGCAATGGCAGGGCAAGGTCGACGAGGTGGTCGTCGTCGACGATCACATCACCGGCGTGCTGTCGGAACATCAGGCCGGCAAGCTGCTCGATATTCCCGAGACCGGCATCAAGATGAAAGGCCGGCGCTCGACGCCGGGCCGTTATTTCCAGGTCGCGGAGCCCGGCACCGGCTGGGGCGGCACGCAGATCTCCGATCCGCTCACCGTGCTCGGGCCGTTCAATCCGAAAGTCGCGAAGCCCGGCACGCGGATGTTGATGGTCTCCACCACCGGCGAACATTCCGCTTATTTCGAACTCGACGAGAGTTTGAATCCCGTCGAGAAGCCGTTGCCGGATGCTCTGCAACAATCGGTCGAGCGGATTCAGGAGAACTGCGAACCGGCGTTGTGCACCGTGCTGTTCATGGGCGGCGCAGGTGGATCGTTGCGCGCTGGCGTTACCGATAACCCGGTGCGGCTGACGCGATCGGTGAAGGAGGCGCTCACCTCGGTCACCAGCGGCGGTGCGTCGGTCTATGTCTGGCCTGGCGGTGGAATCACCTTCATGGTCGATGTGACGCAGATGCCCGCCGGCGCGTTCGGCTACGTGCCGACGCCCGCGCTCGTCGCGCCGATCGAATTCACCTTGCGGCTCGACGACTACGCCGCGCTCGGCGGTCACATGGACTATGTCAGGCCGTTGTCGTCGCTGACCAGCGACACCGAGGTGCGCAACGCACCCGTGGTGTTGAAAAAGGACAGGCCGCAATGACGCGCCGTCCGCAGATCGCGCTGTTGCCCGACGGTCGCCGTCTGCACTTGCAGGATGGTCCCATCGACCTGGTGATCGAAGCGTACGCCGACCGCGCCGAAGTCGAGATCGCCTACGCGGCGGCGGCTGAATCCTTCACCGGATTGCTGGATCGGCTTTGTGACGAACTGCCCCAATTGCGCCGTCGTGTCGCCGCAGGAATCCCGGGCCCTAAAGGCGTGGTCGCGCGGCGCATGCACGCCGCCGTCGCGCCGTTCGCCGACACTCATTTCATCACGCCGATGGCCGCAGTCGCCGGCGCGGTGGCAGAGGAGGTGCTTGGCGCGATGACACACGCGGCGACGCTGACACGCGCCT
Source organism: Pseudomonadota bacterium (assembly GCA_963204905.1). Lineage (GTDB taxonomy): Bacteria > Pseudomonadota > Alphaproteobacteria > Rhizobiales > Xanthobacteraceae > 62-47. The sequence goes on along the minus strand of CAUJJN010000291.1, from coordinate 5,547 downwards.
ATGTCAACAATGGCGGCGACATCGCGCTGCATCTTGCGCCGGGCGAAAACTTCACTGTGGGTCTGGTCGCCCACGTCGCCCCGCCGATGCTTGCTGGAAAAACTGTCATAGAGGCCGATAGTGTCGTGCGCGGCATCGCCACCAGCGGTCGTCATGGCCGCAGCTTCTCGCTCGGCATCGCCGATGCCGTGACCGTGCTTGCGCGCACCGCATCACAAGCCGATGCCGCCGCGACGATGATTGCCAACGCCGTCGATCTGCCGGGCCATCCCGGCATCGCGCGCGTACCGGCTTGTGAGATTCAGCCTGACAACGATCTCGGCGAACGTCTTGTCACCCGCGATGTCGCGGTGCTGACGCGTGATGATGTGGCGATTGCGCTGGAAGCGGGTGCGGCTCGGGCACGCGAACTGTTGTCACGCGGCTTGATCGAGGGCGCGGCGTTGGGCCTGCAAGGTGAAATGCAGATCGTTGCGCCCTCGGATTCGCGCGTATTCGGAAAATATCATTCACGCGCGACGATCGCGCCAAACGGAAATCTGATCGATGCCTGAAGTCAGCCTTCGCAAACGTGTCATCATCGTCGAGGAAGTTCTGCACGAAGGCGGTCCGCCGCCGCAGCAGCCGTTGCTGCGTGGCGCGGCGCTCGCGGTGATCCGCAATCCGTTCGCTGGCCGTTACGTCGAGGATATCGCAGGGTTCATGGAGGATTTGAACCCGCTCGGCGTCGAGATGGCCCGCAGTCTGCTGAAAGCGTTGGGCAACGATCCGTTACGCATTCAAGGCTATGGCAAAGGCGCCATCGTCGGCTCGGCGGGCGAGCTTGAGCACGGCGCGTTGTGGCATGTGCCCGGCGGTTACGCGATGCGCGAGATTCTTGGAGAGGCCAAAGCCATCGTGCCGTCGGCGAAGAAGGTCGGCAGCCCCGGCGCGCGGCTCGACGTGCCGGTGACGCATATCAACGCCTCCTATGTGCGCTCGCATTTCGATGCGATGGAAGTCGGCATCAACGACGCGCCGCGTGCCGATGAGTTGCTGCTGGCGCTGGTGATGACGACGGGCTCACGGATTCACGCGCGGGTCGGAGGCCTGAAAGCAGGCGAGATCAAGGGACAGGATGGATTGCGATGAGCGTTCGGATTCGCAAGATCGTTACGGTGGTCGAGGAAACCTTGCAGGAAGGCGGCCGTGCGGTGAGCCCGCCGACGCGACGGGCCGCCGCGATCGCAGTCATCGAGAATCCATTCGCCGGACAATATGTCGATGATCTGGCGCCGCTGATGGATATCGGCGAGGAGCTCGGCGATCTGCTGGCGCAGCGCGCCGTTGCCGCGCTCGGCATCGAAGGCGGCAAGGTGCAGAGTTACGGCAAGGCGGCCGCGGTCGGCGAGAATGGCGAGCTGGAGCACGCCGCAGCGATCCTGCATCCGAAGTTGGGTGCGCCGTTTCGCAAGGTTCTCACCAAGGGCGCGGCGTTGATTCCGTCGTCGAAAAAGCGGGGCGGGCTCGGCACGGTGCTCGATATTCCGCTGGGACATAAGGACGCGGCTTTCGTGCGTAGCCACTTCGACGGCATGGAAGTGCAGATCAACGATGCTCCGCGCGCGGGCGAGATCATGGTTGCGGTTGCCGTCACCGACAGCGGCCGACCGTTGCCGCGTGTGGGCGGCTTGAAGCACGCTGAGATCAAGGGCGAGGACGGTTTGCGTTAACGGGCGCCATCATGCCTGAAAAATAGAACTGCTTCGAACTATCCCATCGGGTACAAGTGGATGGACGGAGATGTACCGTAGGGGACGATGTCCCTTCCAACAGTGGAGGATGGAATGCGACGACAGAGTGGACTTCTCGGCATCGTTCTGGCGGGACTGGCCGCCGCGACGATGACGACGGGCGCGACAACGGCCGCGTTCGCGCAAGCCGAAATCAAGATCGGTGAGATCAACAGCTATTCGGCGCTGCCGTCGTTCACCGATCCTTATCGCAAGGGCTGGCAACTCGCGTTGGAGGAAGTCAACGCCGCCGGCGGGATCAACGGCAAGAAGCTGGTCGTGGTGTCGAAGGACGATGGCGGCAAGCCCGCCGACGCCGTCACCGCCGCCAACGAACTGGTGTCGAGCGAAAAGGTGGTGATGCTGACCGGCACCTTCTTCTCGCACATCGGCCTCGCGGTGAGCGACTTCGCCAAGCAGAAGAAAGTATTCTTCCTGGCCGCCGAACCTTTGACCGATGCCATTACGATGACGAAGGGCAATCGCTACACGTTCCGGCTTCGCCCGTCGAACTACATGCAGGCGGCGATGCTGGCGGACGAAGCCGCGAAGCTGCCGGCCAAGCGCTGGGCCACGGTGGCGCCGAACTACGAGTATGGTCAGTCGGCGGTTGCGGTGTTCAAGGCGCTGTTGTCGAAGAAGCGGCCGGACATCCAGTGGGTCGGCGAGCAGTGGCCGCCGCAAGGCAAGATCGATGCGGGCCCGGTGGTGCAGGCGCTGGCCGCGACCAATCCGGAAGCGATTCTCAACGTCGAGTTCGGTCCGGATCTCGTGAAGTTCGTCCGCGAAGGCAACACACGCGGCCTGTTCAAGGGCAAGTCCGTGGTGAGCTTCCTCACTGGCGAGCCGGAATATCTCGATCCGCTCAAGGATGAAACGCCGGAAGGCTGGATCGTCACCGGTTATCCCTGGTACGACATCAAGAGCGCGGATCACGACAAGTTCCTGAAGGCCTATCAGGCCAAGTTCAATGACTATCCGCGCCTCGGATCGATCGTCGGTTACGGCACCATCAAGGCCGCCGCCGCGATTCTCGCGAAGGCGAATAGCACCGACACCGACAAGCTGATTGAAGCCGCGGAGGGCATCAAGCTCGGCTCGCCGTTCGGCGAGATCACCTTCCGCAAGAGCGATCATCAGGCGACGCTCGGCGCTTACGTCGGCAAGACAGCAGTGAAGGACGGCAAGGGCGTAATGGTGGAGTCGGTCTATCGGGACGGCAAGGATTTCCTGCCGAGCGAGGATGACGTCGCCAAGGAGCGCCCGAAGGATTGATGCGAAGCTGACGGCCGGAGCGCGTTGCCCCGGCCGTCACGGATCACGATCGTTGCTTTTTCCTCTCGCATGATGGGGCGATGGCGGTTGCCGACCGTCGCCCTGCCGGGCAGGCCCGATGAGCTTCTATGTCGTCCAGTTTTTATCCGGATTGGCCAGCGCCGCCGCGCTGTTTCTGGTCGCGTCCGGCCTGTCGATCATCTTTGGCGTCACCCGCATCGTGAACTTCGCACACGGCGCGTTCTACATGCTGGGTGCCTATGTCGCTTTCTCGCTGACCGAGCGGCTGTCCGGCACGCTCGGCTTTTGGGGCGGCATTCTCGGCGCGGCGGTGATCGTCGCGCTGATCGGCGTGCTGGTCGAGATGCTGCTGCTGCGCCGCATCTACCGCTCGCCCGAGTTGTTTCAGTTGCTCGCAACCTTCGGCCTGACATTGATGGTCGAGGATCTCGCCGTGCTGATCTGGGGGCCTGACGATCTGCTCGGCCGTCGCGCGCCGGGCCTGCGCGGCGCATTCGATTTCTTCGGGCAGGCGATTCCGACCTATGACGTGTTGTTGATGGTGCTCGGGCCGCTGGTGCTCGGCGCGTTATGGCTGTTGTTTCACCGCACCCGATGGGGCGTGCTGGTGCGCGCCGCGACGCAGGATCGCGATATGGTGGCGGCGCTTGGCGTCAATCAGAAGTGGCTGTTCACCAGCGTGTTCGCGCTTGGTGTTTTCCTCGCGGCGCTCGGCGGCGCGTTGCAGATTCCACGCGATGCCGTCAATCACACGATGGACTTGCGCATCATCGTCGACGTGTTCGTGGTGGTTGTCATCGGCGGGCTCGGCAGCATCACCGGCGCTTTCGTCGCGGCTGTCCTGGTCTCGGAACTGAATGCGTTTGGCATCCTGATCTTCCCGAAGATTTCCATCATCCTGGTGTTCCTGGTGATGGCGGTGGTGTTGATCGTGCGGCCCTGGGGCCTGTTCGGAAAGCCGGAAGCCGCCGCGCGGCAGACGCCGGGGCTCGCGGTGCAGCCTTGGCGGCCGCTGTCGGCGCAGGCGCGATTGGCCTCGGTCGCCCTGCTCGTCGTCGCGGCGGCGCTGCCGCTGCTCGGCAGCAACTACGCGATGATCGTCGGCGCCGAGATCGCGATCTTCGTCATCTTCGCGGTCAGCCTGCACTTCCTGATGTCGGTCGGCGGCATGGCCTCGTTCGGCCACGCCGCATACTTCGGGCTCGGTGCTTATGGCGTCGCGTTTCTTGCCAAGCTCGCCGGCCTGCCGATGATCGCGTGTCTGCTGCTCGGGCCGTTGCTCGGATTGTTCGGCGCGATTGTCTTCGGCTGGTTCGCTGTGCAATTGTCCGGGGTCTATTTCGCGATGCTGACGCTGGCGTTCGCGCAGATCGTATGGTCGATCGCGTTCCAGTGGGTCGAGGTCACCGGCGGCGACAACGGCATTCTCGGCGTGTGGCCCGCGGCGATGGTGGCGACGCCGGCGCGGTTTTACTGGCTTGCGCTGGCTGTCACCGCGCTGTCGGTGGTGGTGATGCGCGTACTGGTGTTCTCGCCGTTCGGCTATGCGCTGAGGGCGACGCGCGATTCCGGTCTGCGCAGCGAAGCCATCGGCGTCAACAGCAAGCGCATCCAGTGGACCGCCTTCGTGATTGCCGGCACCTTCGCGGCGCTCGCCGGCGCGCTGTTCGCTTATCTCAAGGGCAGCGTGTTTCCGGACAACGCCGGCATCGCGCTGTCGGTGGATTCGCTGGTGATGGTGCTGCTTGGCGGCGTCGAGACCGTATCCGGTGCGGTGGTCGGGGCCATCGTCTATAAGGCGCTGAGCATCTGGCTGGTGAGTTACACCGAATTGTCGAAGCTGGTGATGGGCGCCGTCATCGTGTTGCTTGTGGTGATGTTCCCCAAGGGCATCGTCGGCACCTTCGATAGTCTTATCGGGAGTAGCCGACTGTCGTTCCTGAAGCGCGGATCGTCGCGCGCGACACAGACGGAGAGCGCGGAATGAGTAACGCTGCCGCTCTTCTTGCCGTCGAGGATCTGACGAAGTCCTACGGTGGCGTTCATGCCGTGCGTGGCGTCTCGTTCGAATTGGCGGCTGGCGAAATCCTGGCGCTGATCGGGCCGAATGGCGCGGGCAAGAGCACCTGCTTCGATATGCTCAATGGACAGCGTGAGCCGGATCGTGGCCGCGTGCAACTGATGGGGCGGGACATCACCGGTCAGCCGCCGCGTCAGATTTGGCGGCTCGGCGTCGGGCGCACCTTCCAGATCACCGCGACGTTTCCGACCATGACGGTGCGCGAGAACGTGCAGGTCGCGCTGGTGTCGCATGCCAACCAGATTTTTAATCTGTGGAGTTCGACGCCGGATTTCCAGCGCGATGAAGCGGATCGGCTGCTGGCGCTGGTGGGCGTCGAGGGTTACGCCGAGCGTCCATGCGGTGAACTCGCCTATGGCGATCTCAAGCGGCTCGAGCTGGCGATCGCGCTCGCCAATC
>CAUJJN010000290.1 GCA_963204905.1 Pseudomonadota bacterium | reverse complement strand
GCGTGTCGTTTTGAAGGCTTGCCCTTTCGGGGGCTCCCGATAAGGTCGGGCCTATGTCTTGCGATATTCGGCACGCCGCAGCGGCCGTTCGAAACCATGTGGCGGTGGTTTTTCTGGCGCTTTCCGGGCTCGCGCTTGCAGCGTGCGACGAGGCGTGGTCGCAAAACCCGCCCGCTGCTCCCCCTGTCGCGCCATCTCCCACCACGCCGCCGCGCGAGAACCCCGGCCTCATCAACGAAATCGGCAAACTGCTGGAACGGCATCAGCCGTTGTTTCCGGTTGTGACGCCGGTTCAGCCGCCGTCACAACCCTCACCGGAAGCAGCGCCGGCCGCCACCGATCATGCCGGCCCAGGCGGTGAGCCCGCCCCGCCCGGCAAGCCGGACGACAGTAGTTTGCCTCGCCTCGATCTGAAAATTCCCTCGATGCAAAAAGGCCGCGAAAAATGTCCGGTGGCGGCCGATGGTGCGTCGGATTGCAAGGCGGCGGCGGATGCGCTGTGCCGTGCTCATGGTTACAGGGAAGGCAAAAGCACCGACACGGACGCCACGCAGAAGTGTTCGGCGGAGGCATTGTTGCTGTCCGGCCGCAAATCCCAACCGGGGGCTTGCCGCACGGACTATTTCGTGACGCGGGCTTGGTGCCAGTAGCCGCACCCCAAGCCGTCCGGACCACCTCGTTCGTAGCGTCCTGGCACAAGACAACGCTCGCGGCGTAGCGCGGATTGCATTCTGACTCGAATATCTGGCAACGTCCGCCGCCGCCGGGCGGCCGGCACGATCTTGTCCGGATCCTGCCGAGATGCGACGTGTTGCCGCCAACAGAGAGGATTTGCCGTATGTCCATGCCTGCCTTGTTCAAGGGCCGACTGTCGATTCCCGTGATCGGTTCGCCGCTGTTCATCGTCTCGGTGCCGGATCTGGTGATCGCCCAATGCAAGGCCGGCATCGTCGGCTCGTTTCCGGCCCTGAACGCGCGCCCCGCGGCGCTGCTCGACGAGTGGCTGGCTCGCATCAAGGAAGAACTGGCGACCTACGACAAGGCGCATCCGGAACGACCGTCCGCTCCGTACGCGGTCAACCAGATCGTGCACAAATCCAACAATCGGCTCGATCACGACCTTGCGGTTTGTGAGAAGCATAAAGTGCCGATGATGATCACCTCGCTTGGCGCGCGGGAGGAATTGAATCAGGCGGCGCACAACTGGGGCTGCATCACCTTCCACGACGTCATCAATCAGTAGTTCGCGCACAAGGCGGTCGAGAAGGGCGCCGACGGTTTGATCCTGGTCTCGGCCGGTGCCGGTGGTCATGCCGGCGAGATTTCGCCGTTCGCTTTCGTCGCCGAGACGCGGCGCTGGTATGACGGACCGATCGCGCTGTCGGGAGCCATCGCCACCGGGCGCGCGATCCGCGCGGCGCGGCTGCTTGGCGCTGACTTTGCTTATATCGGTTCGGCCTTCATCGCGACCGAAGAGGCCAACGCGGTTGAGAAGTACAAGCAGATGATCGCGGGCTCCTCGGCCGAGGACATCGTCTACTCGAACCTGTTCACCGGCGTGCACGGAAACTACCTGAAACCGTCGATCGTCGCGGCCGGTATGGACCCTGACAATCTTCCGGTCTCCGATCCGAGCAAGATGAACTTCGGCACCGACGCCAGCGGCCAGCGCGCGAAGCCGAAGGCATGGAAGGAAATCTGGGGCAGTGGCCAAGGCATCGGAAGCATTGATAAAGTCATGCCGGTGGCCGAATTGGTCGGACGGTTGAAGCGCGAATACGACGAAGCCGTCGATCCGCCGTTGTGACCTGCGATGGCGCATGACGATCATGGACGCCATTTTCCGGATCGAAGGCCATCGTGCCATCACCAGCCCGAATGCAGCGGGGCCATGGTCGCCCGACATGCAGCACGGTTCGGCGCCGGCCGGTCTGGTGACATGGGCGGCCGAAGCGATAGCCACGCCTGTGCCGATGCAGGTCGCCCGACTGACCATCGATCTTATGCGGCCGGTGCCGCTGGCGCCGCTCGAGATCGAAACGGAGGTGCTTCGGCAGGGTCGCAAGATTCAGCTTTGCGAGGTTCGCCTGAGCGCGGGTGGCGTCCTCGTCGTCCGCGCGACGGTGCTCAAGATCAGGGTGGACGCCGCCCAAGCCCCGCCGCCGGACATCGTGGACCTGCCGATCGATGTGCCCGGACCGGAGCAGTGCCCGGTCGAGCCGGCCGATTTTTCCAGCAGCCCCTTCGTCAGCGGCATGTCGGTGCGGGCGGCCCGTGGCGGCTTTGCCATGCCGGGCTCCAGTGCCATCTGGTATCGGGTTGACCGCCCGCTGGTCGAGGGTGCGCCGATCTCGCAGGTGATGCGGGCGGCCGTGGCCTCCGATTTCAGCAATGCCACTGCGGTCGCGCTGGATTTCAGGCATTGGACCTTCCTCAACGCCGACCTGACCATCTCGCTGGCGCGGCAGCCGGTCGGCGACTGGATTCTGCTCGATGGCGATTGCTGTATCGGCCCGGACGGCGCAGGCTTGGCGATGGCGCGGCTGGGGGACCAGCGCGGCTATTTCGGGCGTGCGATCCAGACCCTGGTGATCGAGAAGCGCTGAACCGGCGGTTGGATGGCGGCCTTATGATCGGCATCGTGGGAGGCCGGCAAAGAATTATTGATAAGCTTGGAACCGGATTGAGGTGGTGAGCGTTTCGCCCACCTTGGAAATATGCGGATTTGTTCGACGTGCCAGTTATTTCACGGCAGGCGGAGGTCTTTCCCCCGGTCTCCGGCAAACTCATTCCCCTCGTCGCCCGCATAAATCCGTCGCAGGGATATTGCCGGTGAGACCCGGTCCATCCTCCGAACGTGCGGTGATTTTCTCACCCGAGGGCAGCGACGCCGAAGACGCCGCCAAGCGGATTCGAGCCGCCGGCCTCTACGCCAATGTCTGTGCGGACTTTTCGTCGCTGGTGCGCGAGGTGGAAAGCGGTGCCGGTGTGGCGGTGATGTCCGGCGTCGCGATCAAGTCCGTGGATTTGCAACCGCTGGTGAAATGGCTGGCGGAACAGCCGTCATGGTCCGATTTCCCCATTGTGCTCCTGATGGATCAAATCGGCGGCCCCGAGCGCGATCCGGAAGCGGCGCGGCT
>CAUJJN010000289.1 GCA_963204905.1 Pseudomonadota bacterium | reverse complement strand
GGCGTGACGATCGACTGACGTGAGCGATCCACGTCAACACCAATCGGCGGGCGACGGCTCGCCGTTCATCAGATGGAGCCGCGCAAGCGACCGACGGAGAACATATGTCAGCACCGCGCGATACATTTGGCAGGCCGATCGTCGTCGTCACCGGAATGGGCGTCGTCACCTCGCTGGGCGCCGGCAAGACCGACAATTGGGCCAAGCTCACCGCTGGCGAATCCGGCATCCATACCATCACGCGGTTTCCGACCGACGGTTTGAAGACCACGATGGCCGGCTCGATCGACTTCGTTCCGGTCGACCCGTTCTCCTCGACCGATCTCTCCGAGCGGCTCGCCGATCTCGCGACCGAGGAAGCCGTGTCGCAGGCCGGCATCGGCAGCAAGGGCAACTTTCCGGGACCACTGTTCCTTGCGGTCGCACCGGTCGAAGTCGAATGGCCGCAACGGCAGGCGCTGGGCCGCGCTATCGGCAGCAATACGACGATTGATTATGATCAGATGCTGCGGGTCTCCGGCGGCGGCAAGTTCACCGACTATCATCGCCGCTTCCTGTTCGGCTCGGTGGCCGATCATCTGGCCGAGACCTTCGGCACCAAGGGATCACCGATCTCGCTGTCGACCGCGTGCGCTTCGGGCGCGACCGCCATCCAGCTCGGCGTCGAGGCGATCCGCCGCGGCGAAGCCGACGCCGCGCTGTGCGTCGCAACCGACGGCTCGGTCAATCCGGAAGCCCTGATCCGTTTCTCGCTGCTGTCGGCACTATCGACCCAAAACGATCCGCCGCAGAGCGCGGTCAAGCCGTTCGCCAAAAACCGCGACGGCTTCGTGATGGCCGAAGGCGCAGGCGCGCTGGTTCTGGAAAGTCTGGAATCGGCCACCGCGCGCGGCGCGCGCATTCTCGGCGTGCTCGCCGGTTGCGGTGAACTGGCAGATTCGTTCCACCGCACCCGCTCCAGCCCCGACGGCAAGCCGATCATCGGCTGCGTGCGCAACGCGCTCGCGGATGCGGGCCTTGACGCCGATCAGATTGACTACATCAACGCCCACGGCACCGGCACACCGGAAAACGACAAGATGGAATATCTCGGCATCTCGACGGTGTTCGGCGAGCGCGCCAGCAAGGTGCCGGTGTCATCCAACAAGTCGATGGTCGGGCACACCCTGTCTGCCGCCGGCGCGGTCGAGGCAGTGTTCTCGCTCCTGACGCTGGAGCACCAGCGCATTCCGCCGACAATCAACTACGACGTTCCCGATCCGGCGATTCCATTTGATGTCGTGCCGAACACCGCACGCGACGCGCGCGTCACCAAGGTAATGTCGAATTCGTTCGGCTTCGGTGGCCAGAATGCATCGCTGATCATTACTGGCGAGCCGGCCTAGCATCTAGGCCGATTGCTTTGAATTAGACCCCGCTTGTCTTTTTGTTTGAACGTGATCCTTCCCGAAACCGGTTTTCACTTTCAGGATCATGCTCTAAATCTCGTGCCGGAGCGCAACGTCACCCGATGCAACGTTTCCTGCTCCGCACCAAGGCCCAGATACGCAATGCTCTCAAGCCGCTGGGCGAGGCAATCGTCGGCGCGCTGACGATCGGCCTGCTGCGCACCACGCGCTATTTCGATCCTATCAAAACCGCGAACCTGTTCGGCAAGATCACGCGGCGGATCGGGCCGCTGTTTCGAGAGCACAAGATTGGCCGCGCCAATCTCACCGCCGCCTTCCCGGAGAAATCGCCGCAAGAAATCGATACGATTCTCGATGGCGTCTGGGACAACCTCGGGCGCATCGCGGCGGAGTTCGCCCACATCGATCACATTTGGGAGCATGACCCGGCGCATCCCGAGAACAGCCGCATCGAAATCCAGCCGCGCACCCACGAACTGTTCGCCCAGCTTCGTCTCGACAACAAACCCGCGCTGATCTTCGCCAGCCATATCGGCAACTGGGAGCTTCCGGCATTGGCCGCAGTGGCGCACGGGCTCGATGCCGCCGTGCTGTTTCGCCGGCCCAACATTGAATCCGCCGACCGCGCCATCGAGCAGTTGCGCTCGGTCAACATGGGCACACTGATCCCCGCCGGCCGCGACGCACCGCTTAAGCTGGCGCAGGCGCTGGAGAATGGCCAGCACGCCGCGATGCTGGTCGATCAATATTTTACCAACGGCGTCGACGTCACCTTCTTCGGGCGCAAGACCAAAGCCAATCCGCTCCTGGCGCGCTTGAGGCGGCAGATCGATTGCCCGATCCACGGCGTCCGCATCATCCGCCTGCCCGGCCATCGCTTCCGCGCCGAACTGACGGAGGAAATCCCGCCGGTCCGCGATGCCAAGGGCGACATTGATATTCAAGGTACGATGCAAGCGATTACCACGGTGATCGAAGGCTGGATTCGCGAATATCCCGATCAGTGGCTGTGGCTGCACCGGCGCTGGCGATAGACGCCAGGCGAATTGAAAGCCGCAGGCCCTTCCTGCCCCTCATGCCGTCATGCCCGCACTTGATCCGGGCATTCATCTTTTATGAAAAGGGATAGATTGCCGGCCCATAGGCGATCAAAGCGACGCCGTTCTTCGAACGGCTATGCCCGGCAATGACGATCGGGAGGACCTGCCCCTCACCGCCCCGTCTTCACCCGTGTCCATAGACGATTGATGATGCGTTGCGTCGCCGGATCGCGCGCGGTGATGATGTAAAGGCGGCTCATCGTCGCCTCGTCCGGATAGACCGTCTTGTCGTTGAGGACTTTCGGATCGATCAGCTTCTGGCTTGCGAGGTTGCCGTTGGCATAGGACAGAAAACTGGAGTTCTTCGCCGCCACCTCGGGCCGCAGCAGGTAATCGATCAGCGCGTAGGCCTCCGTCACGTTCTTCGCATCGGCCGGAATGGCCAGATTGTCGAAGAACATCTGAGCGCCCTCCTTCGGAATCGCGTAACCGATATCGACACCGTTGTTGGCTTCCGCCGCGCGCTTCTGCGCCTGCTTGATATCGCCGGACCAGCCGACCACCAGACAGATTTCGCCGGTCGCGAGCGCGTTGAGATATTCCGATGAGTGAAACTTGCGCACCGACGAGCGCACCTGTCCGACCAGCGCGGCCGCCTTCTCGAGATCCGCCTGCCTGGTGGAGTTCGGATCGAGACCGAGATAGTTCAGCGCGGCCGGAAGGATATCGTCAGCGGAATCCAGCATGTGCACGCCGCAGTCCTTGAAGCGAGCGAGACTGGCCGGATCGAACACAAGGCTCCACGACGTCACTTGCGCATCTGGGCCGAGAATTTTCTGCAACGCCTTGACGTTGTAGCCGATGCCGGTGGTGCCCCACATGTAGTTCACCGCGTGGGCATTGTCGGGATCGTAGACCGCCAGCCGCCGCGTCACCTCCGGCCACATATTGGCGAGGTTCGGCAGCTTCGACTTGTCGAGTTTCTGGAAAATCTTCGCATCGATCTGACGCTGAAGGAAGTACGCGCTCGGTACCACCAGATCGTAACCGGACTTGCCGGCGAGCAATCGCACCTCAAGCGTCTCGTTGGCGTCAAAGGTGTCGTAGACGACCTTGATTCCGGTTTCCCTGGTAAAATCGTCGAGCACACCGGGCGCGACATAGTTCGACCAGTTGTAGAAGTGTATTGTCCGCTGCTGCGCGTGCGCAGCTGTCGTTACGGCCACCACGGTCGCCAATCCGGCCAACCACCGCACCAGGTTTCTTGCCGCCAATCACACCTCCTTATCGATGAATTGCGTCCGACAATCGTTCGAGCGCGGCGTCCAGCGTGGCGTCATTCTTTGAAAAACAGAACCGCACCACCGACGTTACCGCATTGGCCTCATAAAAGGCCGAGACCGGGATCGCCGCAACCTTGTGCTCGGTCACGATCCGGCGACAGAATGCCTCATCCGTCTCGTTCAAGCCCAATACGGACAGATCGACGGTGAGGAAATACGTGCCCTGCGACGGCAGCACCGGAAAACCGAGGCTGGTCAGGCCAGCAGTCAGACGATCGCGGCTGCGCGCAAGTTCGGCGCGCATGTCATGGAAGTACGCGTCCGGTTTGCCGAGGCCGTAAGCCACCGCGACCTGAAGGTTCGGCGCCGTGGTGAAGGTAAGAAACTGATGCACTTTGGCGGCGACGCGCAACAGCGGCGGCTCCGCGCAAACAAAACCGATCTTCCAGCCGGTCAACCCGAAGATCTTGCCCGCCGAACCAATCTTCAGGGTGCGCTCGCGCATTCCCGGGATGGAAATCAGCGGAATATGTTTGCGACCATCGAAAACAACATGCTCCCAGACTTCATCGCAGATCGCGATGGCGTCGAACTCCTGGCAGAAACGCGCCAGCAGTTCGAGGTCCTCGCGCGGGTAAACCACCGCCGCCGGATTCAGCGGATTGTTGAACACCACCGCCTTGGTCTTGTGATTGAAGACCTCGCGCAAAATCTCCTCGTTGAGCCGCCAGTCGGGCGGCTGCAAGCGCACCAGCCGCGGAATGCCTCCGGCCTGCCGGATGATCGGCAGATACGAATCGTACATCGGCTGAAAGACCACCACTTCGTCGCCCGGCTCGATCACCGCCAGCAGCGAACTTGTCAGCGCCTCGGTGCCGCCCGACGTCACCATCACCTCGGTCATCGGATCGAGATTGAGACCGTGCCAGTGCGCGTAGTGCGTGGCGATCGCCTGCCGCAATTCCGGGATGCCCATCATCGACGGGTACTGATTGTAGCCGTTGATGACCGCGTCGGCGGCGGCGCGGCGAATATCCTCCGGCCCCGGCGCGTCCGGAAATCCCTGCCCCAGATTGATGGCGTTGTTGTCGCGCGCCAGTTGCGACATGGCTTCGAAAACGGTGACCGGTAACCCGGCGAAGACCTGGTTCATCACGATATCAGCCGCCCGTCCGCACCGGCAGCCCGGCCGCCTTCCATGCGATCATTCCGCCGGCCAAATGCTTGTCATAGGGGAAGCCGGCAGCCTGGATCGCGTGGGATATCCTCGCCGAACGATTGCCGGAGCGGCAAGCGAACACCAGTTCCCGGCCCTGCAAGTCAGGGATGTCGGCGGGATCAAAGCTGGACAGCGGCAAGACCACGGCATCCGGATAGGCCTCGACCGCTACCTCGTTAAGCTCGCGGACATCGATCAGGAGATATCGCCCCTCCTCAACCCCCTTCGCCACCTCGACCGGCGCCAAATCCTGCACCGTGATACTCCGATCGGACACCAAATTCTCCTCTCCGCTTTGTCATTGGACACGCGCCGTCCGGGCCAAACTCGCCCCTTGCGCGTTGAAAATCAAGCACCCGAATGCCATCCGGCAAGCCGGACAACACGCCCTGCCCAAGGGGCAGATCGTCCCTCAAATCGTGACTTGGGTGCCGACTTCGACAACGCGGCCTGTCGGAATCTGGAAATAGTCGGTCGCGTCATTGGCCGAGCCGCTGAGCATGATGAACAGACGGTCCTGCCAGCGCGGCATTTCGGATTTCGCGGCGGGCCGCAGTGTCCGGCGCGACAGGAAGAACGACGTCGCCATGATGTCGAACTGCCATCCCAGCTTGCGGGCAATGGCCAATCCCTTCGGCACGTTGGGCGACTCCATGAAGCCGAACCGCAACTGCACCCTCGAGAAGGTTGGACTGATATTCTCGAGTTGCACCCGATCGGCCGGATCGACACGCGGCGACGGCATCACCTGAATGGTGAGAATGACATTCTTCTCGTGAAGCACCTTGTAGTGCTTCAGACTATGCATCAACGCGGTCGGCGCGCTTGACGGATCGCTCGTCAAAAACACCGCCGTTCCCGGCACGCGCTGCGGCGGGCGCTTTTCCATCATCGCAACCAGATCGCTGAGGGGAAATTCCAGCTTCCGCGACTTGGCGAACAGCAGCCGGCTTCCACGCCGCCATGTCAGCATGACGGTCATCACCAGCGCGCCCAGCGCCAGCGGCACCCAGCCGCCCTCGAACACCTTTAGAAGATTGGCGGCCAGGAACGTCAGATCGAGAAATAGAAACGGCGCGATCAGCACCGCAGCGGCGACGGCGGACCAACGCCAGACTTTCCAGACCACCACGAAGCCCATCATCGCCGTGACCACCATCGTGCCGGTAACCGCGATGCCGTAGGCCGAGGCCAATGCGCTGGACGAGCGGAACAGAAACACCAGCAGCACCACCGCGACAAGCAGAAGGATGTTGACGCGCGGAATGTAGATCTGGCCGGAGTGCGCCTCCGAGGTGTGGCGGATTTCGAAACGCGGAAGCAGACCGAGTTGAATGGCTTGCCGCGTCAGCGAATAAGCGCCGGTAATGACCGCCTGACTTGCGATGACCGTGGCAATGGTCGCAAGCACCACCATCGGGAGCAACGCCCATGCCGGAAACATCAGAAAAAACGGGTTCTCGATCGCCTTCGAATCCGCCAGGAGCAGCGCGCCCTGGCCGAGATAGTTGATCGCCAGGGCCGGCAACACCAGAACGAGCCACGCGGTTCGGATGGGACGCTTTCCGAAATGCCCGAGATCGGCGTAAAGCGCCTCGGCGCCGGTCACGGCAAGAAACACCGCACCCAAGGTGATAAAACCGATGATGCCGTGCTGAAGCATGAAGGTCACGGCATAGACCGGATTGAACGCCGCCAGCACCTGCGGGTGCGCAATGATCGGCGGTATCGCGCCGATGGCGATGGCCGCGAACCACAGACACATCATCGGCCCGAAGAACGATGCGACCCGCGCCGTGCCACGCGACTGGACCGCGAACAAGGCGATCAGGATCAGCGCGGTGAACGGGACCGTGTATGGCTCGAATGTGGAGGTGACGATAGCCATGCCCTCCACCGCCGACAGCACCGACACCGCCGGCGTGATCACCGCGTCGCCATAAAACAGCGCGCCGCCGATGATCCCGAGGAGAACCACCTTGCCCGTACCAGCCGTCGTCACACGCTGCGCCAGCGCCATCAGCGCCAACGTCCCGCCCTCACCGTTGTTATCGGCCCGGAGGAAGATCACGACATATTTCAGCGTCACGACCAGGATTAACGCCCACAGGATTAATGACAGGACGCCAAAGACAGCCACCGGCGCGATATGCGCCGCTGTTCCTCCCGCCGCTGTGATCGCCTCGCGAAAAGCGTAGATCGGGCTTGTCCCGATATCGCCGTAGACGACGCCGATGCTTCCCAGCATCAACGTCGTGAAACTAACGGTTGAATGACCCAGGTCTTCCTTCCCGGCCGACGCGTTCGCGGCAGGATCGGCGGCTTCGGTGGACATCGGAGGGGCGCCTCGAAACGCTCGTTGCACGAATGGCAAAACGGCGCGCCTTATACGCCTTGGCCGGGCGGACCGTATTGGCGATTTCGAGCGTCAGATATGCAGATTCAGGGGAACAATTCCGCTAGATGGTCACCTGGGTCCCGACCTCGACGACGCGGCCGGTCGGAATCTGGAAGTAATCTGTGGCGTCGTTGGCCGAGCGGCTGAGCATGATGAACAGGCGATCCTGCCAGCGCGGCATGTCGGATTTCACCGCCATCTTGAGCGAGCGGCGCGATACGAAAAAAGACGTCGACATGATGTCGAACTGCCAGCCGAGCTTGCGAGCGATGCCAAGCGCGCGCGGCACATTGGGCGACTCCATGAATCCGAAGCGCAGCCGCACCGTCGCGAACTTCTCGCTGATGCTCTCCATATGAACGCGCTCCAGCGGATCGACCCGCGGCGTCTGCGCAGTTTCGATCGTCAGGATCACGTTGTGCTCGTGGAGTACCTTGTTGTGTTTGAGGTTATGCAGCAGCGCTGTTGGAACGAAGTTGGGATCGCTGGTCAAAAACACGGCCGTCCCCTTCACAATGTGCGGCGGACGTTTTTCGAGACTCTTGATCAGATCGAGCAATGGCACTTCGCTTCGTCGTGTCTTTTCGATCAGCAGCGCCGCGCCGCGCCGCCACGTCCAGATCACGACCACCATCAGGAGGCCGAACAGCATCGGCACCCATGCACCCTCGAACAGTTTCAGAAGATTGGCGCTGAAGAACGCGATATCCACCACCACGAGTGGAAACACCAGCGCCGCGGCGGTCGCCGCCCGCCAGTTCCACAATTTCCAAACGACGACGAAGCCCATGATACCATCGGCCACCATGGTGGTGGAAACGGCGATGCCATAGGCTGACGCCAACCCGCTCGATGTGCGGAACAGTCCGACCAGTAGCAACACACCGACCAGCAGCAGCAGATTGACGCGCGGCAGATAGATCTGGCCGGCGTGAGTTTCGGAGGTGTAACGCACCTCGAAGCGCGGCAAGAGACCGAGCTGCACGGCCTGGCTGATCAACGAGTACGCGCCCGTGATCACCGCCTGGCTCGCGATTACCGTCGCGGCCGTCGCAAGCAACACCAGGGGCAGGATCAATGGGGCCGGCGCCAGGCGGTAGAACGTGTTCTCGATGGCTTCCGGATGCGCGAGGATCAGCGCGCCCTGACCGAAATAATTCAGGAGCAGAGCGGGAAGGACCAGATAGAACCACGCCATCTGGATCGGCTGCCGGCCAAAGTGACCGAGATCGGCATAGAGCGCCTCGCCGCCCGTCACCGACAGGAACACGAGCCCCATGATGACGAGGCCGATCAGGCCGTGATTGAGCAGGAAATGCACGGCGTACCACGGGTTGACCGCAAACAGGACCGTCGGGTCTTCGTGGATGTGCAGAACACCGAGGATCGCAATGGTCACAAACCACAAGACCATGACCGGGCCGAAGGCCGACGCCACCCGCGCCGTGCCACGGCTCTGCACCGAGAACAGCAGCACCAGGATCACCAAGGTCAGCGGCACCACGTAGTGATCGAGCGCGGGAGCCGCCAGTTTCAGACCCTCGACCGCGGAGAGCACCGAGATCGCCGGCGTGATCATCGAGTCACCGATGAACATCGATGCGCCGACCACACCCAGCGCCAGCAGGAACCAGCTTCGCCGCCCGAGCGCGCGTTGCCCGAGCGCCATCAGCGAGAGGGTTCCGCCCTCGCCGTTGTTGTCGGCCCGCAGCAGCAGCAGGACATACTTGGCGGTGACGACGATAAACAGCGACCACAGGATCAGGGACAGCACGCCGAGCACGATGGCCGGCGTCACCACGCCCTTCTCCGCGGCATGGGCTACCGCTTCACGGAATGCATAGAGCGGCGAGGTTCCGATATCGCCGAAGACGACCCCGATACTGCCGAGCGTCAGCGACCAGAAACCGGTCGTAACCGGGGGCTCGGCAGCAGCCGAGGGCGGTGGTTCGCTCGCAGTCATGACAAGGGAAAACGCTCTATCGAGTTGGGGTCCGCGCTAATGAAGCAGGTGGTGAGCGGCGTCAAGTAGCCTCCGACGATACGCTGGACATCAACCGGATCGGCAGAATAGCCCAAACCTCGGCGCTAAAAAAGGAGTTGACACCGATAGAAGCGATATCAAGACGAAACGCAATGTCAGGGTTTCAGATTGGGCGGCAGCGGCGGATCCTCACGCATCAGCGTGATGGTCACCCGGCGGTTGGCGGCCAGCGACGGATCGTCTGGAAACAAGGGCTGACTGTCGGCCTTGCCTGACACCGCGAAGATATGGCTCGCGGGCAAACCCTCGCGTTCCAGAATTTGCCGGACGACGTTGGCGCGGTCTGCCGACAGGTCGAATGCATCGTAGTCGCCCCGCGTCGGTACGTAGCCCGACGCGGTGTGGCCGACGATCGAGACGCGTAACGGCGTCGCCTTCAGCGGTCCGGCGAGCCGCTGCAGCAACAACCGGGTTCGCTCGTAGGGGACCTTGGAGTTTTCGGCGAACATCGATCGCCCGTCCTGATCGACGATTTCGAGGTTAAGCCCCTGCTTGGTCTCCTCGAACATCACATGCTTGGAGATTTCCGTCAGCTCCGGCATATCCTGCAATGCCTGACGCAGAGACGCCGAAGCGAGCGCGAACTCACGATCGGTCTTGAGCCGCGCGCCCTGGGTCTTGCTGCGCTCCTGCTCGTCCGGTGTCGGCGTATTAGAGGCTTCCTCGGGCGAGATGTGATCGACGTTCTTGAGTCTCGGGCGCGTCGGCAAACCATCGGATTCGATCATGCCGGAGAAGCGCGATTCCGTCTGCACGCCGAACGCATCGCGCATCGAACCGGCGACGATCTTCAGCTTCTGCTGATCCTGATTGGAGAATGCGACGAGCATCACGAAGAAGCTCATCATCAGACCCATCAGATCGGCGAAGGTGACGAACCAGCCGTGACCTCCGCCGTGAGCATCGCCGCGCTTCTTCTTGGCCATGACGTTCGCTCAGCTTAAGGGGTTGCGTCAGGCCGGCACGGTCTCGCCGTCCTCGTGGCGATGCTTTTCCGGCAAGTAAGCAAGCAGCATTTCTCGCACCAGGGTCGGGCTCTTGGAGTCCCGGATCATCAGGATGCCGTCGATGATCAGGGTGCGGTTGGTTTCCTCGTCGAGCAGCTTGCCGTGCAGCTTGTCGGCGATCGGCAGACAAAACAGGTTGGCGACCAGCGCGCCGTACAGCGTTGCGAGCAACGCGGTTGCCATGAACGGGCCGAGCTTCGATGGATCGGTCATGTTGGCGAACATCTGCACCATGCCGATCAGGGTGCCGATCATGCCGAAGGCCGGCGCGCAGTCACCGATGGCGCGATAGATCTTGCCACCCTCGTCGAGGTGCATCAGAAAATTGTCGCGGTCGCGTTCGAGGTTGTCGCGGATGAACTCGAGATCGTAGCCATCGGCGACGTAGCGGATACCCTTGGCGAGAAACGGATCGGCGGCCTCGATCTTTTCAAGCCCGACCGGCCCCTGCTTGCGCGCAACCTCGGCGATGTTCGCCAGTTCGTCGACGAGATCCCGGGCCGAAAGCCGACTCATCGTAAAGGCGAATTTGGCACCGAGCGGCAACCCATGAAGCATGGCGCTCAGCGGAAAACGGATCAGCGTCGCGGCGATCGAACCGCCAAAGATGATGATCATGGCGTGTTCGCTGATGAACATGTGCAGGTCGCCGCCCATGAAGATCATCAACGTGATGACGATGGTGCCAAAGATCAGGCCAACGCCAGTGGTGATATCCATGGAGAACTCCGACGCACACACGACACCGCCGTCAGGCGGCGCGACTCCTTCTGAGCCCGGAGACCCTAGCCGGTACGCGATTAAAGACGCGTAAAGGTTAAGCGCATTTGGAACCTGTTGCGGCGCGGGTGTTGTGCCGTCCGGCCCTCATCAACTTGGCTGACGATAAAAACGGCCGTCAAACAAGCCCCTGCACCATTAACGGAGCAGTAACCATGTTGCGGCCGCGCCGACGCCCTTGATCGACTAGTGGATTTCCGATGCCCGCTTGAGCGCGTCGCGCAGCTTGTCCAGTGTGAACCCCTCGCTTCGCGCGATCGCCAGAATTGGTTCCTCGCGGCGGCCACAGAGTTCGGCGGCCTCCGGCAGCCTGTCCGCCACCTCGTGCGGAATTACCACCGCGCCATGGCGATCGGCGTGGATCAGATCGTCCGAGCGCACCGTCATCCCGGCAACCCGAACCTCCCCGGCGAACCGGTTGACATGGACATGAGCATGGGAAGGTCCGATCGAGCCAGCCAGAGCCTGAAAGCCGGGCGCCCATTGCGAAATGTCGCGGATCGAACCGTCAGTAATGACGCCGAGACACCCCAGCGCCTTGTGCACGGCGCTGTTCACCTCGCCCCAGAACGCACCAAACCCGGCGTCGGCGCCGTCGAGATCCTGAATAACGCTGATGCGCGGTCCCGCACCCTGCCCGACATGTTCGTAGTAGGCGAGCCGCAGCGCCTGTTGCTCCTCGGGCGACAGGCTCGACGGCTCAGTGGCGCGGATGGTCGCGGTGCGCGCATAGCCGACAATCGGCGGTAAATCCGGAAACGGGCAGACCAGAGGCCGCGTGGTGAATCCGTTGAGACGCCGCCCCGGCGCCACAACCTCCATTGCATTGCAGATCGTCGGAGTATCATATTTCGCCAGCGCCGCGAGAAGATCAGCGGATAACGGTTGATGGGCGTGATCGGTCACGTCTTCTTCTCCGTTTTCTTCTGGCGGCGATACCGCCCCATCTCCATGCTTCAATTCAAATGCGTCGGGCGACCGTCTTCCCCGGAGGCGATATCATTGGGTGAAAAAGGCCCGTCTGCGGATGTCGGCGCGGTTTCATCGTCCGCTTCCGCGCGGCTGAGGAAATCCCGCTGCTGATCGCGAAATGACTTCCAGCCGAGCGGCAGGCTGAGCAGATAGAGCACCGATCCGACCGACAGTATCTGCCAAGGATAGGCGATCAGAAGCGCCACGAACAATACCGC
>CAUJJN010000288.1 GCA_963204905.1 Pseudomonadota bacterium | reverse complement strand
GGCCGATAGGCCTCGATCTCGGCGGCGACATAGGGCTCGCGGATATAGCCGTCGCGCAGGCGGTCGCCCACCCGGCTGGCGAGCTGCGCCGGCGTCAGGCCGCGCGCCTGCACCGAGCCGATCAGCGGCATGGTGATGGCGCCTGAGGCGCCGACCGCGTAGGAATTGGTGAGGCCTTCCTGGCCGTAGACGACGATGCGCAACTTGTCGCCGGCATCGAGGCGATAATCGGAATCGTAAGCCGGCACCGTGATGCGCGGGCCATAAGCGGCGCGGGCGGGAATCAGGCGCGGCCCCGGCGCGGCCGCATAACGCGGTCGGGCGGTGGAGGCGAAGCTGTTGCGCAGCGCGCTGAACGCACCGCCGGAGGAGGCCACGGCCGGACGCGCCGCATAAGCCGGCGCGGGCGCGCCGCCATAGGCGAGACGATCGAGCTCGCTCGGTGGATGTCCGCTGGCCACCGGCCCCGGCCGATGCATACAGCCCGACAGCGCAACCGCACTGAGCAGGCAAAAGGCGAAGGCACGAAAGCCGGACATGACACGATCCTTTAGAGAGTGAGCGCGATTAAGTCCCCTTATGGTTAAAAAAACATGACCTCGTGGAGTTCGATCACGCATGCGCAGGAGCGGGATTAACCACGCGGAAACCATAATGGTTTTAACTCGCGACCGGCGTGAGGGTTTTGGACGCCAGTAGGAGCATTCCATGCGGTTCGATCTTTGGGACAAACTCAAGGGCAGGTTGACGGCTAAACGACCGCGTGTCGCCACCGTGGTTGCGCCGAAGCCACAAGCCAAGATCGAGCCCGCGTTCAAGCCGTCGATCCAGCCGGCCGCGCCGCTTCAATCTGCCGAATACGGCGATCTCGACATGCGGGTGATCTGGCGCGCCATCGTTGCGAAAAAGAATTTCATCATCATGCCGACCTTGCTGGCGGCTGTGGTGTCGCTCGCGGTCGTCAACATGATCACACCGCTGTACAAATCCGAAGCCCGCGTTTTGATCGACGGGCGCGAGAACGTGTTCCTGCGTCCGAACGGTGAACGTCCCGAAGAGCGCAATGCCCTCGATCCCGAGGCCGTTACCAGCCAGGTGCAGTTGTTGTTGTCGCGCGATCTGGCGCGCATGGTGATCAAGCAGAACAAGCTCGCTGAACGGGCCGAGTTCGATCCGGTCTTGAGCGGAATATCGCCCGTGAAAATGGTGTTCGGCCTGTTCGGCATCGGTCGCGATCCGTTTCGGATGACGCCGGAAGAACGTGTGTTGGATGCGTATTACAGCCGGTTGACTGCATTCGCCGTCGACAAGTCCCGCGTCATGGTCGTCGAATTCCAGTCGCAGGATCCGGAACTGGCCGCGCGTGTCGCCAATTCGATCGTCGATAATTATCTTATCCTGCAACAAAATGCGCGACAGCAGCAGGCCAAGGCCGCCAGTCAATGGCTGTCGGGGGAAATCGACAGCTTGCGAAAGAAAGTCGCGGATGCCGAGGGGCGTGCTGAAGCGTTTCGCTCGAAATCCAGCCTGTTTGTCGGCACCAACAACACGACGCTCTCCAATCAGCAACTGGGCGAATTCAATACGCAGTTGAACAATGCGCGAGCGCTGAAGTCCGACGCCGAATCCAAGGCGCGTCTGATCAGGGACATGCTGAAATCCGGCAAACCGATCGAGGCGTCGGAAGTGCTGAATTCCGAATTGATCCGCCGCCTTTCCGAGCAGCGGGTGACGCTGCGTGCTCAACTCGCCGAACAGTCATCCACCTTGCTGGATGGTCACCCTCGCATCAAGGAATTGAAGGCGCAGATCGCCGATCTCGACAAGCAGATCCGCGAAGAGGCCGGCAAGCTGTCGCGTTCATTGGAAAATGATGCACGGATCGCCGACGCGCGGGTTGAAAATCTGAATGTCAATCTCGATCAGCTCAAGCGTCAGGCAACCTCGACCAATGGTCAGGACGTTCAGCTCCGCGCCCTGGATCGTGAGGCCAAGGCCGAACGCGACTTGCTGGAATCCTACCTCGCGAAGTATCGCGAGGCGACCGCCCGGGAAAGCATCGACGCTGCACCTGCTGATGGCCGCATCATTTCCCGCGGTATCGTTTCCAACACGCCGAGCTATCCCAAAAAGCTGCCGATCGTCCTGATTGCCACGCTGGCGACGTTGATGCTGACGGCGGGCTATGTCGCGAGCAGGGAATTGCTGCGAATGACCTCGCCGCGGCCACTGATGACCGTCGCGCCGATGACGGCTCCGTCGATTGCGGCGGCGATGCCGGAGACGGCTATGACGCCCGAGACACCGCCGGCGGCCCGTGCGCCGGTTGCACCGGGCGTGAGCGAACTCGAACAGCTCGCGCTTGACTTGCAGAAGCCCGGCGCCGCCGTTCGCAAGCTGTCGATTCTTGGGACAGGTTCTGTTGACAAGACAAGCCGTACCGCGCTCGCGCTCGCGCGTCTATTGGCGCAACGCGCCAAGGTCGTATTGGTCGATCTGTCGGCCTCTTCGCTCGCAATGAAGGAGGCCGCCGTTGACGAAACCGTTCCAGGTTTGGCGGACCTGATGCGGGGCGAAGCGTCCTTCGGCGAGGTGATCAGCAAGGATCGTGCTTCGTCGCTGCATCTGGTTTCTGCGGGACGTGTTGGCGCCGATCGCGCGCTGCTGCAGTCGCCACGCTTGACTTTGGCACTGGATGCACTGTTGCAAGCCTACGACCACGTCGTGCTTGACGCCGGTGCGGCCGACGATCTGCCAGCGGCGCTATTGACGGCTGGGGCACGTGCCATCGTGGTTCCTGACGGTACGATGAATGCCGATATGCGCCGATCGATGGCGGATCAGTTGCGAACAGTTGGGTTTGGGGAGGTTACCATGCTCAACGACGCGACGCCCGATCCTGACGAGCGTGGTCCGCGCTTCGTTGCGGCGTGAGATCTAACGATGTAGTGAGCCGCGGATGGTCTGCGCGGCTTTCATCAATGTCGGCGTCTGTTTTACGAGCCGCTTGAGGTGAGCCATCGCGGAAAGGCCGCTGGCAGCCATCCTGCCGCGCGCATTTAACCCGATGAAGCTGTCGAAGACCGCTTCGTCGCTCTTGCAGAACAGGCGCTTGTAGTCGTCGGAACCGATACCGAGATCAATCGCCGTGTAGTTTAGCGCGGCATAGTGATCGACGATGTGACGCATCAGGATTAGGCCGGGACTGAAATGAGCGTTGCCTGACAGCGTATAGGTGTTGAACATCATCGAAAACCGGTCGCCGTCGGCAACGCCAGCGTAGATGGCGATAACCTCCGCGTCGCACGTCAGAGCGTGAATTTCAATGGCGTGGCCGCCATCCGGAAGCTGGGTATGGCAGGCGCGACGAATGAACATCTCGATGTTCGGATCGGCGAAAACATTCGGGAGTTTCTGCAACGCCATCCTTTGCGGCTTGATGACGAAAAACGCATCGAGCAGCCGCGCGATCTCGACATCAGTTTCAGCCCGAATGTAGCGATAGCCGGGGAGAGCCTGGAGCTTCTTCTCCTTACTTTTCAACCGGCGTCGAAAAGAGCTGCTGATCAATTCGTTCGGGGGCGCATTGACGCCGATCGGCATCAACGGGCAGCCGTTGACCGAAACTTGCGTGGGAAGCAAGGTCATTGGGTTGGCAAAGTTCTGCCATTGCCGCGGTTGTCGGGTGAGGGCGAGCGCGTCGATTCCGCAAAGCGGCGAACGCAGCGCCTCGAGCACGGCATTGATGTCGGAAATGGTGGCGCTGGCGAGAAAATCGCGACGGCAGATCGGCATGTTGAACGTGATGTGCTTGTCGCCGAGAAAGCTCGCGATTCCAGCACCTCGCGCGCGCCGGATGCTTAGTGGCAACAGCATCAGCGGTTGGCGACGTTCGTCCCGGGCAACCGCGATCAAAGGTTCTAGGCCGGCGTGGATACCAACGGTGTTTTGCCAGGCCGCGAGCAGATCGAAGCGCTGGTACGGCGTCAGGACGGAGCCGGGGCCCTCAAGCGCTCGCCAGACAGGTTCTGTCGCGGCCATATCGCGGAAAATTTCGACATCCGCCACCCAAGTGGCATCGACGGGCGTCCGGATTGCTCCCGCCGAGCTATCGATGGCTGCCGCCATGGTCATACGCATACCCTGTCTGTTTAAGACATTCTTCATTTCTATTGTTGCGGAACCTTCGCAAACAAACGTCAACAAAGCGTAAGGGGGATCGCGGAGACGCCGCGGCGCGGCCGGAATTCGCGCTCAGGCGTCGGGGTCCGGGCGGGACATCCAACTGATGATCGGCATGGCCGGCAGTACCCAACCGAGACCGGCGACGACGTAAAAGATCGCCTGATACCATCCAGAGGCGGCAAGCCACGGCGTTTGTGCGACGGTCATCCCGAGCAGCGACCACACGACCACCAGGACGAGCAGGATGATTGTGCCGAGGAATTTTCGGGTGCGGATGGTCATGACGTGAACGTGTAGAGATTGCCTGCGGGGAGATCAAGCGTGGCTTGCGCCGGGTCGCCCCGTGGCTATAACGGGCATGAAATCATTCTAGAATTGCAGCTGATATGACGAAAATCCTGACTTCGGCGGAACCTGCCGCAGCGCCGGCGCGTATTCGCGAGGTGCGCTGGTGGCTGACGATCATGGCCGCCCTCATCGCGTTGATGGTTCTGGTAGGAGGGGCAACGCGTCTCACCGAATCCGGCCTCTCCATCGTCGAATGGAAGCCGGTCACCGGAACGCTGCCGCCGCTCAGTGATCAACAATGGAATAAGGCGTTCGAAGGGTACAAGGCGATCCCGCAGTATCGCGAACTCAACGCCGGCATGACGCTGCACGAATTCAAGACCATTTTCTGGTGGGAATGGAGCCATCGCCTGCTCGGCCGGATCATCGGTATTGTCTATCTTCTCCCGTTCCTGTGGTTCATGTGGCGTGGCTTTCTCCCAGCTGATCTGAAACGTCGTCTCTGGGGTATCTTCGCGCTGGGCGCATTGCAGGGTGGGGTCGGCTGGTGGATGGTGGCGTCAGGCCTCACCCAGCGCGTTGAGGTCTCGCAATATCGTCTGGCGGTTCATCTGATGCTGGCGTTATTGATCTTTGCGGCGATCGTCGGGACATTGCGGCGATTGTCGGTGCATTCGCGGACTACCGATGCCTCGCGAATGAGGGTCACAAGCGCGATACTGCTCGGTTTGGTGTTCCTGCAACTTTATCTCGGCGCGCTAGTCGCGGGTTTGCGTGCTGGCAAGGCATTCAACACCTGGCCACTGATCGATGGCGGATTCATTCCAAGCGCGGCGCGGCTGTTCTTCGAAAAGCCTTGGTGGCGAAACCTGTTCGACAACGCGCTGACGGTGCAATTCAATCACCGCATGGTGGCCTATACGTTGTGGGTGATCGCAATCCTGCACCTTGTCGATGCCGTTCGTGCTCGCGCCGGGACTGCCGTGATTAATGGTGCTTTGTGGCTTGCGGTCACCATGACGGTGCAGGCAACGCTCGGCATCCTGACGCTGCTGCATCAGGTTCCGATCTCACTCGGTTTGGCGCATCAGGGCGTTGCGATAGTGGTGCTGACATTAACGATCACGCAAGTCGAGCGCCTCAGTCCGTCGCCGTCCGCGCGTGAAGCGGGGATGTCGCCGCTCACCGCCGGTGCAGTGCGTTGAGTGGAGCTATTCTAATTTTCGGATGACATAAAACCGCAGTGTTTTAGGGGACTATTTGCGTTGCCGCGCGACGATGACGATGTTGTGTGAGGGTGGTTTGCTTTCGCACAAAACAATCGCGAGTTAGAACGCGCATCGTATTGCTGATCCGTCATCCGAAAGTTGAGACATGTCCAGCGCATTCATTCAAGCTGCGGTCATCCTGCTGCGCGAAGGGTTGGAAGCGATGCTGGTGATCGCGGCGCTAGCGGCATACTTGACAAAGGCTGGCGGTAGCCATCGCGTCAAGGCGCTCTACGCCGGCGCATTGTTGGCAATCGGCGTCAGCATCGTCGCGGCCTGGTTGTTCGCCATGCTCAATTCAGGCCAACATAGCGATCTGATGGAAGGCGTTGTCATCCTGTTCGCTGCGGCGTTGATGCTTTACGTCAGCGGCTGGCTGATGGTGAAGCAGGATCCGCACGGCTGGAAGGACTATCTTGCCGCCAAGGCCGACAATGCATTGGCGCAGGACACCGCGTGGGCGGTGGCGGCGCTCGCCTTTCTTGCGGTATTTCGCGAAGGTGCCGAAACAGTGTTGTTCGTCCATGCGCTTGCCGCCACCGAAGGTGGCTGGAGCGCGGGCCTGTTTGGTGGCCTTGCAGCCGCAACGCTCGGACTTGCGGTGCTGTTCTACTTCATCAACATGGTCGCGCAAAAAATTCCGTTGCGACCGCTGTTCATCATCACCTCGGCATTTCTATTCGCGATGGCGATCAAGTTCATCGGCGAAGCGGTGCAGGAATTTCAGGAGCAGTCGATCCTGCCGTTTACGCGGGTGGCTGGCGCGGACTGGCTGTCCGCGATCGGTCTCAATCCGACAGTGGAAGCTTTGTCGCTCCAGCTGCTGGTGATCCTGTTTGCGCTCGCGACCTATTCGCTGGTCGTGCGCAACAATCGCCTGACGCGCATCGCGAAAGCCGCACAGGGAAGGAAAGGCTAGGAAACCCGGAATGCGGTCATGCTCGGACGCAATCCGCGCATCGATCGTTCCCGAAAAGAAATGGCCGGGGCGAGCCCGGCCATTTCTCGGAATGGTATATCGCGAGGAGGTCTTATCCCCGCAGTGCCTGGTCGAGGTCCGCGATAATGTCTTCCTTGTCCTCAATGCCGATCGAGACGCGGACGATGTCGGGGCCGGCGCCGGCTTTGGTTTTCGCGGCGTCGTCCAACTGGCTGTGGGTTGTCGAGGCCGGGTGAATCACCAGCGAGCGCGTGTCGCCGACGTTGGCAAGATGCGAGAACAGCTTCAGGTTCGACACCAGATTGACACCGGCGTCGTAGCCGCCCTTCAGGCTGAAGGTGAACACCGCGCCGGCACCCTTCGGGGCATATTTTCGCGCGAGGTTGTAGTAGCGGCTGCTCGACAGACCGGAGTAATTGACGGCGGCGACGGCCGGGTGCGTCGAAAGAAACTCCGCAACCGCCTTGGCGTTGTCGGAGTGGCGCTGGACCCGCAGCGGCAGCGTCTCGATGCCGGTCAGGATCATGAAGGCGTTGAAAGGCGAGAGCGCCGGCCCGAGATCGCGCAGACCGATAACGCGGCACGCGATAGCGAAAGCGAAGTTGCCGAACGTCTCCTGCAACTTGATGCCATGATACTCAGGACGGGGCTCGCTGAGGATCGGATACTTGTTGTCGCGCGACCAGTCGAAGGTCCCGGCATCGACGATGATGCCCGCGATGGAGGTGCCGTGACCACCGAGGAATTTGGTCGCGGAGTGCAGAACAATGTCGGCGCCATGATCGATCGGGCGGATCAGATAGGGGCTTGCCAGCGTATTGTCGACGATCAGCGGCACGCCGGCCTTGCGCGCGACGGCGGCCACCGCTTCGATATCGGTGATTGAGCCGCCGGGATTGGCAATGGACTCGATGAAGATCGCCTTGGTGCGTGGCGTCACCGCGCGCTCGAAGCTTGCGATGTCGTCAGCATCGGCCCACACCACATTCCAGCCGAA
The DNA here is from genome assembly GCA_963204905.1 of Pseudomonadota bacterium. GTDB lineage: Bacteria > Pseudomonadota > Alphaproteobacteria > Rhizobiales > Xanthobacteraceae > 62-47. The sequence goes on along the minus strand of CAUJJN010000288.1, from coordinate 7,351 downwards.
GCTCTTGAAAGTGTGGGTGAACTGATTGATCGTTCCGCCATAGGCTTGGCGCGCCGCGATGAATTCGTCTCCCGGCTGCAGCAAGGCCTGGAAGGTTACCATCTGCGCGGCATGTCCAGACGCGACGGCGAGCGCCGCGGTGCCACCTTCCAGCGCCGCGACACGTTCCTCCAGCACTGCGTTGGTCGGGTTGCCGATGCGGGTATAGATATTGCCGAAGGCCTGCAGGCCGAACAACGACGCAGCGTGATCGGCGTCGTTGAAGACGAACGAGGTGGTCTGATAGATCGGCGTGCTGCGGGCACCCGTCGTTGGGTCGGGCTGCGCACCGGCATGGATCGCGAGCGTGGCAAATCCGGGAAGGCGGTCAGTCATTCTCAGGTCCTGTCTGCTTTGAAAGGGGCTTCAGCGGGCCGGCATGCTGCTGATCCAGCCGCGCGGCGTCAAGTCGGTCGGTGACAACTGTGCGGATATGCTGCGGCGCCCCATTCGGAAAGAAGAAACGCCAAGCGCCACGCTTTTAGGCATTATTGTTCTTGTCGTCCTTGATCTGCGCAGCGCGATCGGCGGCATTGGTGCCCCCGCCGCTGACGCTCACCCGATTCAGCGATAGCCTCATGCCCTGCGTCGGGATCGGCGCGCGCTTCGAACTGAGTGTGCGCGAATTGACGCCCATCCAGGAAATTTCCGACGACAGCCGGCCGTATTCGATCTTCGGGCAGCGGTTCATCACCACCTTCAGCCCGGCGGCTTCCGCGAGGGCGCAGGCTTCGTCGTTGCGGACGCCAAGTTGCATCCAGATGACTTTCGGCAGAGGGGTGAGCGTCAGCGCGTCCCTGATCAGCGGCAGCGCCGCGTCGGCGTTGCGGAAGATGTCGACCATGTCGATCGGGCGATCGATATCGGCCAGCGATGCAACGAACGGTTTGCCCATCAGGCTTTTACCGACCTGTCCAGGATTGACCGGGATCATGTCGTAGCCGCGCTGTGCCAGATACTTGAATGCGAAGTAGCTCGGTCGCACATTGACCGGCGACGCGCCGACCATGGCGATGGTTTTGACGCTGTCGAGTATGCCGCGGATGTAGTTGTCGTCGTAGGTGTCGTGGTTCATTTGTGACGCGATCATTTCATGGAGCGCGGCAGCGTCATGCGATGCTGCCGATTAGCGGTCCTGCCAAGTCGGTACGCGCTTTTCGACGAAGGCGCAAATGCCTTCCTCGGCGTCGCGGGCCATCATGTTTTCGGTCATCACTTCCGAGGCAAAGCGATAGGCGTCGGTGAGGTTCATCTCGACCTGACGATAGAATGCTTCTTTGCCGATCTTGATCGTATGGGCTGATTTTCGCGCCACCTGTTGGGCGAGGGCGACGGCGGTATCGCGTTCGGTGCCGTGAGCGACGACGCGATTGACCAGACCGATCTCGCGTGCACGGCTTGCGCTCACAGGTTCGCCCGTCAGAAGCATTTCCATCGCCTGCTTGCGGGGAACGTTGCGCGAGAGCGCCACCATGGGGGTCGAACAGAACAGGCCGATATCGACACCTGGAGTTGCGAAGGTTGCCTGGTCGGAAGCGATTGCCAGATCGCAACTCGCCACCAGTTGGCAGCCAGCGGCGGTCGCAACGCCCTGCACGGCCGCGACGACTGGCTTTGGCAGGTGCACGATACTTTGCATCATGGCGCTGCACGCGGTCATCATCCGCGCGAAGAACGCGCGGCCGCCATCGGCGTCGCCGCGCCGCGCCGTCAGTTCCTTGAGGTCGTGGCCGGAGGAGAAAGCCGGGCCCGCGGCGGCAATCACCACGGCGCGCACGGCCTTGTCGTCGCGGACGGCGTCGAGCGCGGCGTGAAGATCGGCGATCAGGGCTTCAGACAGGCAATTGCGGGCTTCGGGCCGGTTCAAGGTCAGCACCGCCACGTCCCCGATCAGCTCGCGGAGCAGGATCTGCGGGGAGGGCGCTGGCACGCGAAGAGGTTGAGCGTTCATCAGTGTATCCATCATCTGGCGAGATGCTTCATCGTATTGTAACAGAGGGCGGCAAGCGAGAGTGAGGGCAAGCATGGCCGTTGCGAAAATGAGCGTCGCCGAACTGGAGACGTTTCTTCACACCGAATTTCCCCAGGCGTTCAGTGGTGGGGACATTGCAATCGAGAGTGCCGACGGCGCTACGTGTCTGCTGCGCCAGCAATACAGCGAACGTATGTTGCGCCCCGGCGGTACGGTGTCAGGACCCACGCTGATGGCATTGGCGGATTTCGCCATGTACGTGGTGTTGCTGTCCGCTATCGGCCCCATCGGGTTGGCGGTGACCACCAATCTCAACATCAATTTCCTCCGCAAGGGACAACCGGAACAGGATGTGCTCGCGGCGGCGCGGCTGCTCAAGCTCGGCAAACGTCTCGCGGTCGGCGAGGTGACGCTGCTGTCGGGGACTTCGCCTGATCCGATCGCGCATGTCACCGCGACCTATTCCATTCCGAACGCGAGCTAATTTTTATGGTACTATAAAACCATATTTTTAATCCATTGATATTGCAGGTATATTCTGTTAACGCGAGCATTGACGTGGTGGCGTGGGGCCATTAAAAGCTCGGCTTGTCCGCAACATTGGCGCGGGCCCAATCCCTTTCAGGAATGTTCACATGAAGACGTTTTCGGCTAAGCCCGCCGAAGTCACCAAGAAGTGGGTGGTGATCGACGCCAGCGGTCTGGTCGTCGGCCGCCTCGCCACGCTAGTGGCGATGCGGTTGCGCGGCAAGCATCTCCCGACCTATACGCCCCACGTCGATTGCGGCGACCATGTCATCGTCATCAATGCTGCCAAGGTGGTGCTGACGGGCCGCAAGCGGGATCAGAAGGTTTACTACAACCACACCGGTTTCATCGGTGGCATCAAGGAGCGCAGCGCGAAGTCGATCCTCGAGGGTCGTTTCCCCGAGCGCGTGCTCGAGAAGGCCATCGAACGCATGATCCCGCGCGGGCCGCTCGGCCGCGTGCAGATGGGCAATCTCCGGGTTTATCCAGGGGCGGAACACCCGCATGAGGCCCAGCAGCCGGAAGCCGTCGATATCGGCGCGATGAATCGCAAGAACAAGAGGGCCGCATAAGATGTCCGATACCATGCAGTCTCTCGATCAACTGGCCGCGCTGAAGACGGCGGCTCCCGAAGCGCCGAAGCACGTCAAGAAGATCGACAAGCAAGGCCGTGCCTACGCCACCGGCAAACGTAAAGATGCTGTGGCCCGTGTTTGGATCAAGCCGGGTGCCGGCAAGATCATCGTCAACACCCGTGAGGTCGAAGTCTACTTCGCTCGCCCGGTGCTGCGGATGCTGATTCAGCAGCCGCTGGTTGCGGCGGCGCGCGCTGGACAGTACGACGTGGTTTGCACCGTCACGGGCGGCGGTCTGTCGGGCCAGGCTGGTGCGGTTCGTCATGGGCTGTCGAGGGCGCTGACCCACTTCGAGCCGGATCTGCGCGGCGTTCTGAAGAAGGGCGGCTTCCTGACCCGCGACTCGCGCGTGGTCGAGCGCAAGAAGTACGGCAAGGCCAAGGCCCGCCGTTCGTTCCAGTTCTCGAAGCGCTGATCGCTTCAGTCACTTTTCCGCACTTGCGGATGCCATTTGCCAAAGGGCGCCTTCGGGCGCCCTTTTTCATGGCGGATGCCATGGTACGTTTCATTTGAAATGATTTTCGCTGAAAAATTGCCTGTGCATACAAACGGATTGCAAATTTGCGACCGTTAGATTCGCTCTCGGCCTTAGGACTCTGTTTTCCCATACTCCTGCCGAGTTGCCGGTTTCACAAAGATGTCGCTCGACACCTCAACGCTTTATCTTGTGGCAACGCTTGTCGCCGCGCTTCTGGGATTCATGTTGCTGTTCTTCGGGCAGCGAGAAAATATTCCCGCGCTCAAATGGTGGGGCGCCGCCTACATCCTTGGCGCCAGTTCGATCGCTGTTTCGACGCTGACGTATTCGCTGCTGATCCAGCAACTTTCGCTCTCATTGAATGCTGCGGGTTTTGTGGCGTGCGGCATGGTGTGGGGCGCCGCGCGTGTATTTCACGGCCATCGGCCGAATTTGCCGGGGATTTTGTTAGGAGCCTTCGTCTGGCTCGCGGCGATCAGCCTGTTGGCGCCAATTACACCGTCGATGCGAATGACGGTTGGGGCCGCGATCGTTGCTGTCTACGCCGTGTTGACGGCGAGGGAACTTTTGACCGAGCGCCGCAAAACGATGAGACGGCGCTGGCCCTCGTTCTTGGTGCCGGTGTTGCACGGCTTCGTGCTGATGCTGCCGATCTTGCTTGGCGACTACTTCCACGGCGATGACGAGGGGTTCGCGAACAGCGTTTGGGCGACTATTTTCGCGATAGAACTGGTGCTCTATGCGGTCGGAACCGTCTTCGTCATCTTTATGCTGGTGTCGGAGCGAACGGTGCGGGCTCATAAAGCCGCGGCGTCGCTTGACCCGCTGACCGGCATCTTCAATCGCCGCGGTTTCGCCGAAGCGACTGCCCGCATGATCGAGCGCGAGGCCGATGCAGGACGCCCGGTCACCGTTATGATCTTCGATATCGATCATTTCAAATCGATCAACGACCGGTTCGGTCATGCAGCCGGTGATGACGTGATTTGCCGTTTCGCCGGTGTCATCACCAACACGTTACGGATCACCGATCTTTGCGGTCGCATCGGTGGAGAGGAATTCGCAGCCTTGCTGCCGTGTTCGATAGATGAGGCGCTGCTTGCCGCCGAGCGTGTGCGCGAGGCGTTTGCTACCAGCGGAATCGTGATCGCTGAGACGGCGGTCAATACCACCGTGAGCATCGGCGTCGCGGGCGGTCCTGTCGGCACCGAGCTCGATGTGTTGCTCGCCGCCGCCGATACGGCGCTCTATCAAGCCAAGCGCGGCGGTCGCAATCGGGTGCAGTCGGCTTCGGAGGAACCGGTGTCGCTGGAGCAGGGGCGTCTCACGACCGCGGGGCAGTCCGCGCCCGTTGCACGGCCGGATATGGTGCTGAACGCCACCACCATGAAGCCTGCGGGTGCTTGAGCGGATGCGCTAACCCGCCATTTACCATTTCGGTCATATGATTGCCGGTATGAACCCGGCGCGCACCGAAACATCGAATACAGACCTGATGTCGCTCGAAGCTGCGGCGACGTCCGCACGGAGCGGTTTTGCGTGCATGTTCTCGACGTCGGACGAATATGAGTCCGCGTTGATCACCGAGCGTCGTGCGCAGGGCCGTTACGCGCAGCCCCGTCGAAATTGGCCGGTCGCCACATTCGTCGGCCTGACGTTGTTGGTCGCGGGCAGTGTGATCTGGCTGTTCTGAGCTGGCCCGGCTTCAACCCGTGGCGGTTTTGCGATAAGTCATTGGCCTCAACAAAAAGGCCATCCCCATGATCACTGAAATTGCACAGATCGAAATCAAGCCCGGTTCGGAAGCGGACTTCGAAGCCGCCGTTGGCAAGGCGCGCGCGGAGTTTGGCAAGTCGAAAGGCTTTCACGGTTTCGAACTGCATCGCTCCATCGAGAAGCCGCAACGTTACCGTTTGATGGTGAAGTGGGCGACCCTTGAAAACCACACGGTGGATTTTCGTGGATCGGAACAGTTCGCGGCGTGGCGCGCATTGGTCGGACCGTATTTCGCCTCGCCACCCGACGTCGAGCACACCAACACAGTGGTGACTGCGAACGGCTGACGGCCGGCTTGGTCGATCAGGCCGGCGCCGTTTGATCCGGCCAGACGTGGTTCAGCACAACCTTGATCACCGCGATCAATGGCAGCGCCAGCGCCAGTCCCCAGAGTCCGAACAGCACGCCAAGGAAAATCTGCGCCGCGAACAGCGTGGCGGGCGGAATGCTGATGGCGTGACGCTGGATCAACGGTGTCAGCACATTCCCTTCGAGGAACTGTACCGCGAGGTAAAGTCCGAAGGCGCTGATGATCCCGGTCCAGCCGGAGCCGAGGCTTGCCAGCACGATCAGGCAGCCCGCAAGGATAGCGCCGACGTTGGGGATGAAGGTCAAGAGGCCGGTGATGAAACCCAGCACCAGCGCGCCGGGAATCCCGATCAGCGTCAGGCCGATCCAGGTCAGCAGGAACAGCGTGGTCATGGTGGCCATCTGACCGAGCAGCCAGCGCCGCAGCGTCTCGCTGATATCATCGATCAGCTTGGCGGCTTCGGGCAGTCGTTGCCGTGGAACGAAACGCAGGATGCCGTCGCGATAGAGTTTCGGTTGCGCCGCCAGCAGCAGTCCAAGGAAAATCACCACGAAGAAATTGCCGACGCCCTCGAAGACGCCGGCGAGAATCTTGATTGTCTGGCTGACAATCGCGCCGGTTCCGGAGGCGATGGTACTGGCGTCAGGAAGTTTTGGACCGCGCGAAGGAGAGGCCGGCGCATGCTTTGATGTCGTTGCATCGTCCACGGCGGCCCTGGTTGTTCCGAGATTGAGAAAGCTGGTGTCGACACCTTGCTTCTCGAGGAAGTCCTTGGCGTTGCCGAGTTGCGAGCGGATCGTCGAAGTCAGGGCCGTCACCTGCTGGGCGATGGTCGCGCCACCCAGCACCGCGACGCCAGACAACAGTCCCGTAAACAGAACGCAGACGATCACCAGCCGCAGTGTCTGACCGCCGCCGATCACCCGACCCAGCAGGTCCACCATCGCGGTCAGGAATACGCCAAACAGGATGCCGGCAAACAACATGAACAGCGTCGCGGCGGAGTACCACGCCAGCGCAAGGAAGGCGGCAAACGCGATTATGCCGACACCGCCGAGCGCAATGGAACGGGCGAGGGATGTGTGCGGAAGAACTGAATCGTCTGCCGGAAGGCTCACTTTGACACCCCATCGATTCCCGAGAGGCCAGTGTTTCTTCAAACCGCCTCGGGATCAAGCCAGCGCTTGGCTGCCATCTGCGACCGGATGTGAAAAAAGGCGCCTCGTGAGAGGCGCCTTTTCAGTTTTGTGCGGCGGGAAGGGAACTGACTGCCGCGCTTTTGTCAGAGCGAGTAGTACATTTCGAATTCGACCGGGTGCGGCGTCATCTCGAACCGCATCACGTCTTCCATCTTCAGTTCGATGAAGCTGTCGATGAAATCATCGTCGAACACGCCGCCGGCCTTCAGGAACGCGCGGTCCTTGTCCAGGTTTTCCAGCGCTTCGCGCAACGAGCCGCAGACCGTCGGGATTTGCTTCAGTTCCTCGCGCGGCAGATCGTAAAGATCCTTGTCCATCGCCGGACCCGGATCGATCTTGTTCTTGATGCCGTCGAGACCGGCCATCAGCATCGCCGCGAAAGCGAGATACGGATTGGCCATCGGATCGGGGAAG
>CAUJJN010000287.1 GCA_963204905.1 Pseudomonadota bacterium | reverse complement strand
GCCGAGCTTCAGCGCCTTGCCGACCACGAACTTGGTCTGCGGCATCGGGCCTTCGGCCGCATCGACGAGAACGATGACGCCATCGACCATCGACAGGATACGCTCCACCTCGCCGCCGAAGTCGGCGTGGCCGGGGGTGTCGACGATGTTGATCTGAGTGTCGCCCCACTGCACCGAGGTGCACTTGGCGAGAATGGTGATGCCGCGCTCGCGCTCGAGGTCGTTGGAGTCCATCACGCGTTCGGCAACGCGCTGATTGTCACGATAGGTGCCGGCCTGCTGCAGCAGCTTGTCGACGAGTGTGGTCTTGCCATGGTCGACGTGAGCGATGATGGCGATGTTACGGAGATTCATGGGATTGCTTCTTCAGGTTCTCGATTGCCATGACCGGCGCCGCGTTCGGAGCCGGAACGTAAGGACATAGGATTGAAAGACAGTCAGGCACATGACGGCGCTACGCTCGGCGGGATGCCGGCGAAGGCGCGATCAATATCCGCTCTGGCTTGGCCAGGTCATGGATAGGGCCTGTTTTCCTGCGTCTGACAGGGCCTTGCCCGCCGACGAATCGCCGCTCGCGATCCCACGAACGGCTGTCACGCCGAGTCGTTCCGAACCGATGAGAGCATGGACACGGTTAAAAAGCGGGTGCCCGGCTCTGCATTGAACCGGGCACCCTGCGTTGCGGTGCAATATAATCCAGATCTCGACCGAAAACAACGCCCCCAGCCACGATTTCACGCCCCGCGAGGCGCAAATTCGGCGTCGAAGCTCGAATTGATCATGCCGGTTCGAGGTCGGCGCGATCCGGATAGGCCCCGCTGAGCACCTCCTCGAAGTGCGCCTTGACCGATTCATTGCAAAGACAGGCCCGTGCCACCAGGGCGGCATGGTCGCGCACCAGCAAGGCGCCCCGCCGGGTCTCGAGAATTCCGTCCGCCTTGAAGCTCTGAATGACCCGGCTGGCGTAACTGCGGCCGACGCCGAGCATGGTGGCCAGTTGTTCGTGCGTCAGCGGCAGCAGATCGCTATCCGTGCGCTCCATCGCGGAAACGACCCATTTGGCCGCGCGCTGCTCGATGCTGTGCACGGCATTGCAGGCAATCGACTGGAACACCTGCGCCAACACGCAGTCCGCGTAACGCGCGAAAATGTTGCGCAGGCTCGGTGACTCCAGCTTCGCGGCTTCCAGCGCCGCGACACGCAACCGCGCGAACGGGCCACCGAATTTCACCGTGATCCGGGAGTAGGCTGGCAGGTCGCCCTGGCTGACAACTCCGCCGACCGCGCCCTCGCGCCCCACAAGGATCGTCTCGACGTCCCGGCCGTCCTCGGTCACGATAAGAAACGAGGAAAGGCTGGCTCCGCAGGGAAAAAATACCGTCTCGACGTTATCGCCCTGACTGTAGAGCAGATAGCCCGGCGAAACGTCTCCCATCTCGATATGGGGCCCGATCAGCGCGTAGTCGCGATCGTTCAATTTGCGAAGCAAATTGTTGTGGGGGCGATCCGCTCCCGGTTCCATCTTGATACGACGTTGGTGCATTCGGGTCTCTCTCGGCCGCGCTGTGAACACCCAATGTATGTGAAGCGCGTGGATTTTTGTGTTCACAAGTGAACAGACAACTCAGGGCGATTGTGGTCGGTTCCATGCGGAACCGGATTTGTGCTTACACGGCATCTTCGGCACGCCGCGCCATCTCTTTCCCCGATGCCCGCTGAAGCCGCGGTTTTGCCCGGCCGGTCCCCCTCGCCCTGAAAGGCGCCTTCGCCATGCCGAACGACATACTCATTGTCGAAGACGACGCCATCATCGCCATTGATTTCGAAGCAACACTGCTGGAAATGGGCGTCGAGCGGGTGCGAACCGCCGCGCACGCGACAGACGCGCTGGCGATGATCGAGGAGCGCGCCCCGGATTTCGCGTTGCTGGACGTCGGCCTGGGGAACGAGACTAGTTTCGACGTGGCCGCGCGGCTTGACGAGCTTGGCGTTCCCTTCGCCTTCGTCACCGGCTATCGCGCCGATGCCGCCATGGCGAAGCGGTTTGCCGGCAGGGCTATCCTGAGCAAGCCCTGGCTGCGCGAAGACCTGGAAGCCATTCTGCGCGGAAGTCCCGCGCCGGCAGAATGATCGGTGCCGACCGCCTCACGTCTCACCGGCGTCATCCCATCTTCGGATCAAGCTTGGTCGACCACAAGAGCGCGTCCGCGCGATCGCGCAGGCTGACGGTCATCTGTCCCGATCCGCCGTCGATATGAACGTGGCCGAAGAACTGCATTCCCTCGGTCGGCGGGAGATTTTGCCTGTCGGCGCCGGGCGCCTTCACGAAGCGCACCTCTGGACCGAAGGTATTGTCGAGATCGGCCGGACCGAACGTGCCGGCATGGAGCGGCCCCGAGACGAACTCCCAGAACGGCTCGAAATCCTGAAACTGCGCCTTGTCGGGATTGTAGAAATGCGCGGCCGCATAATGCACGTCCGCGGTCAGCCACACCGTGTTGGCGATGCCGGATGTCTTGATGAAGCGCAGCAGAGCGGCGATTGCCAGTTCGCGACCGCGCGCCGGGCCATCGCCCTGCGCAACGGCCTCGGAGCCGCGCTTGTTCGGTGCGTCGTCATAGACGATGAGACTGATCGGCATGTCGGACGCGATCACCTTCCACGTCGCCTTTGAGTTCAGCAGTTCACGCTTCAGCCACACCAGTTGGTCGGGGCCGATGAAGTAACTGTCCGGTCCGTACTCGGTTTGCAGATTGGGGCCGTTCGGCCCGCGATAGCTGCGCTCGTCCAGCATGAAGACATCGAGATGCGGCCCATAGTGGATGGTGCGATAGACCCGGCCGGGCTCCTGAATGCTTTCACGGATCGGATACAACTCATGGAACGCCCGCGCACCCCGCGCGGCGAGCAAGGGAATGTCGCGCACCTTGTAAGCCGCCGGCAGTTGCTTCGACAGCGACCAGTTGTTGGTGATCTCGTGATCGTCCCACTGCACGAAGATCGGCACTTCGGCGTTGAAGGCCCGCACGTGCTCATCAAGCAAATTGTATTTGTGCGCGGCGCGAAATTCGGCGAGCGTTTCGGCGACCTTGGTCTTCTCCTCGACGACGAGGTTCTTCCACACCTTGCCGTCGGGCAACTTCACCTCGCCGACGATCGGCCCGTCGGCGTAAATGGTATCGCCGGAGTGCAGCAGAAAATCGGGCTTGTGCTTCCGCATGGTGGCGAAGGTAAACATGCCGCCATCGTCCGGGTTGATGCCCCACCCCTGCCCCGCGACGTCGCCGCCCCAGACGAAGCTGATATCGCGACGGCCCGCCGGCGCGGTACGAAAGCGACCTGTCACCGGTTCGCTCTCGATGCTCGAATGCGAGAGATCGCGGAATTTGACGCGGTAAAAGATGTCCTGATCGGACGGCAGGTTGTCGACCAGCAGCTTCGCAGTGAAATCGGTTTCCGGCAGCGCCGCGATCGGCGGAAGCGCACGCGCATCCCGGAACGACTCGGTGGTAGCGACTTCGACCAGCATCTGCGACGGGCGATCGGCGCGAGACCAGATCACGCCGCCATCGATACCGACATCGCCGGACTGCACGCCATGACCGATCACCGGGCGATCGGCCGCGCGACTGAGATGGGGCATCGCGATGCTGCCGGCGAGGCCGATGCCTGTCGCGGTCGCGGTGCTGAGAAAACGGCGGCGGGACAAACGAAGCGTCATCGGAGCCTCCTTGGAATCGTTCGAGGGAGGCGTCCTCTATGCCGATGCCGTTTGACAGCACCGGGACGTTTACGTGACAGATTGATTACGACGAACTGGCCACCAGTTGGACCGTCGCCGCGGCATTGTCCTTCGGCGCATTCGGCGGACGCGTCGCCAGCCATGCCTTGCGATCCGCCACCGCGTTGTGGAACTGCTCCAGCGCGATCTGGAACGCAGTGAGCGAGCCCTCCTCGATACCGCCGCGCTCGAAGCAATCCAGCGTGGCGCGCATGATATCGTCGGCCTCGGCCTGCATCCGGTCGAGTTCCTCGATCGATTCGCTGCGCCGCGCCAGCGCCAGCATGTCGAGCAGACGACCACGTTGCGAGGTGTTACTGGTTCGCTCGTCGCGCTTGAGATAACTCGCCAACCAGGCGCCGAGCGATCCCAGCGCCGACAATCCCATCAGCGCCCACCAGATGTAGTCGCTGTAGCGATCCATGAAGGACTTTTCTTCGCCGTCCACATAAGCGGCGGCGCCGGGATGCGCCGGCAGCACAGCGTCCTTGTCGGTATCCGGCGTTTCGATCTTGGCCGCGAGCGGGAAGTCCGCCGCCACCTCTTGCCGGATCGCGAAGATCTGCCGCGTCAGGTTGGCGACCGTGACCTCGGAGAGGCTGTCCCGCGCCACGATATGGTGCGCGAAACTGATGGTCTTGATCTCGTTCTGGGGGCGCGCCGGCGCGCCGCCGAAAACGCCCGCGGGAATCTCCGCCGTGTCGTAAACCGGATAATTCTGCGCGATGGCGTCGGCGGCATCGATCGGCAGGAAGGTCGGCGAACCGGCATCCCGCAGCGCCGCCGCGATGGTTTCGGAAATCAATCGGCTGCCGATCGGCCCGGCCGCCAGATATGCATCGGCCTTGTGGTTCCTGATCGCGTCGGCGATGTCCTGCGGCGCGAACTGAACGACGGTCACCTGTTCCGGCCCGATGCCGTATTGGCGCAGGATGACATCCAGCAATTTCACATTGGCCTGCGTGCGCCCGATCACGCCGATGCGGCGGCCGGCGAGTTGCGGAATGCTGGTGATCTTCACATCGTCGTTCTGCGCCGCGGGCTGCGACGGCACCAGCAACATCACCACGTTTTTGCGTAACGTCGCGACAGCCTGTGCATTCTTCGGAATATCGAGATCACCGCGCACCACCGCCAGATCGGCGGCGCCGTCCTTGATGGCGGCGGCGCTGGCGTTGACACTGTCGGTCAGCACCGGACGCAACCGAACCCGCTCGTGCTGGCGCGCGAACACCTGCGCCATGGTCTGGATCACCTTGACGTCGTCGCTGTTGTTCGGACCGACGGCGATTCGCAGCGTCACCGGGCGCATGGCGAAGTAATACGCGCCGGCCACCAGCCCGATCAGCGCCAACGTCCCCGCCAGCGTGATCAGCATCACCTTGCGTTTGGCGGAACGCGGCGACAGCGGCGCAGATTCGTCCTGGCGACTGCCTGTATCGCGGGGTGCGTCCTGAGTTCCGGCTGTGCTGCTCAATGTCGGCGACCCGATCGTGTCAACAGTCGTCTCCCCCGTGAGAGGCCGGCAAATCGAGTGACCGCGATGGAGCTGCCCGGCAACAAACGCTTGAAACCAGTTTGCCGCAATATTGTGGCACGGATCGATACCGATGGTTTCAGTGTTAGAATAAAGTTCGCGTGATTTTACGCGTCAAACCGGTTACCGCGCGGAGGCACGATCATGGTGGAACGACTGTCGAACGAGGCGCGAACCGCCGCATTGAAGGGCCTCAAGGGCTGGGCCGAGGCGCAGGGCGGCGCCGCCATCGGCCGCACCTTCGTGTTCAAGGACTTTAACGAGGCGTTTGGATTCATGGCGCGGGTGGCGCTGGCCGCCGAGAAGGCCGATCACCACCCGGAATGGCGCAACGTCTACAAGACGGTCGAGGTCGTGCTTTCGACCCACGATGCCGGCGGCGTCACCGTGCGCGACATCGAGCTGGCGACATTCATCAATACCGCCGCGGCCCAATTCGGGATCCCATGATCGCGGCTTGCGTTGGCTCCAAGGGATGACCAAATAACAGGCATCGCAGGCGCGGGCGTTGGCCCGACCTTATTGCCGCACCGTTCAAGGACTATGGCGATGGCAACCGAGCAGACGATGGATTTCGAGCCGGCCGCACGTCTGGCCGAAGACCCGGCGCGGCTGCGCAAGGAATTCTGGAAGAAGTTGAAGCGCGGCGCCGCGAAGCTGCCCTTCATCGAGGATTTGCTCGCGGCCTATTACTGCGCCTTCGATCGCCAGACGCCGCGCCATGTGCAGGCCGCACTGCTCGGCGCGCTGGCTTACTTCATCCTGCCGTTCGACTTCGTGCCGGACCTGATGCCCGTGCTGGGATTCACCGACGACGCCGCGGTGCTGGCCACCGCGCTCCGCATGGTCGCGAGCCATATCAAGCCCGAACACCGCGATGCCGCCCACGCGGCTTTGAGGCGCGGGCTGGATAATGCAACGACGTAAGAACCGCGCAGGCCGATGTGAGACGGCCTCATCCTGAGGCGCGAGGGTGGCGAGCTTCAAGGATTACCGTCGCCCTTCGGGGGTCATGCTGTCGCATGACCGCCTCGGGGTGACGGCTTCAATTCAAATCACGGCCTTCGCTTACGGATGCAGGATCACCTTGCCCATCGCCTGACGGCCGGCAAGCACTTTCAGCGCGTCGGCCGTCTGCGCCAGCGGGAAGGTACGGTCGACATGCGACGAGATCTTGCCTTCGGCGGTCCACTGCGCGAGCCGTTCAAGGTTGGCGCGATTCTTCGCCGGGTTGATCTTGGTCCATGCGCCCCAGAACACGCCACGGATGTCGCAGCCCTTCAGCAGCGCGAGATTGAGCGGCATCTTGGGAATTTCGCCGGCGGCGAAGCCGATCACCAGGAAGCGGCCTTCCCAGGCGATAGCGCGCAGCGCGGCTTCCGAATAGCTGCCGCCAACCGGATCATAGATGATGTCGACGCCCTTGCCGCCGGTCAGCTTCTTCAAGCCTTCCTTGAGGTCTTCCTTGCTGTAGTTCAGCGTCAGCTCGGCGCCATGCTGCTTGGCGAACGCCAGCTTTTCGTCGGACGAGGCGCAGGCGATCACCTTGAGCCCCAGTTGCCGGCCGATCTCGCACGCCGCGAGACCGGTGCCGCCGGCGGCGCCCAGCACCGCGAGCGTCTCGCCCGGCTTCGGGCTGGCGCGATCTTCCAGCGCGTGCAGCGTGGTGCCGTAGATGATGGTGATGCCGGCGGCACGATCGAAATCGAGGTTGTCCGGAATCTTGATGATTGCTTCCGCCGGCAGCGCGATCTTCTCGCGCGCGCCGTTGTGACCGCACGACGCCATGACGCGATCGCCGACCTTGAGATTGGTCACGCCTTCGCCGACGCTCTCGATCACGCCGGCCACTTCCGCCGACGGCGAGAACGGGAACGGCGGCTTGATCTGGTACTTGCCCTGAATCATCAGCAGGTCGAAGAAATTCAGCGCCGCCGCCTTGATCGCGATCACCGCCTCGCCGGGGCCGGCGACCGGATCGGGAATATCCGCCAGCAAGAGATCGTCAGGGCCGCAATATTGGGAGCAAAGGATGGCTTTCATGAACACACCTGAAGTTGCCAGACAGAGGGGATGACACGATCGAAGCGGGATGTCGGGGCTTCTTGCCGGATTTGACCGCAGGCTACAATCTGATTCGAAAGTCGCCCGCGTTGCAAGGTGCACGGACCACCGCGGCACGCGGCAATTCCGGCTCGTGGAAGGATTCAAACGATGTTCGAAAAGACCTTGCTGACCGGCAAACGCATACTCGTCACCGGCGGCGGCTCCGGCCTGGGCGCGGCGATGGCGAAGCGGTTCGGCGAACTCGGCGCGGATCTGGTGATTTGCGGACGGCGGCGCGAGATGCTGGACGCGACCGCGCAGCGCCTGCGCGACGAGACCGGCGCGGCGGTTCACGCTGTGCGGTGCGACATTCGCGATGCGGCGGCGGTCGATGACATGATGACGGCGATCTGGAACGATGCGCCGATCGACGTGCTGGTCAACAACGCCGCCGCGACCTTCATCGCGCAGAGCGAGCATCTGTCGCCGCGCGCGGCGGATGCGATCCTCGCACCGACATTGCACGGCGCGATGTATTGCACCCTCGCCGCCGGCAAACGCTGGATCGAATCGAATCGTCACGGCGTGGTGCTGAGCATCCTCTCGACGTCGACCATCACCGGGCGCGCCTTCACGGTGCCGTCGGCGATGGCGAAATCCGCGGTGCTGGCGATGACCAGGAGTCTCGCGGTGGAGTGGGGACCGAAAGGCGTCCGCCTGGTGGCGATCGCACCTGGCGCATTCCCGACGCCGGGCGCGTCAGGACAATTGCAAGCCAAGGGACGCTCCGACGGCGCGGCAAGAAACCCGCTGGGACGCGTCGGCGAACACGGCGAGCTTGCCGACCTCGCCAGCTTCCTGATTTCCGATCGCGCCGGTTACATCAATGGCGAGATGGTGGTGCAGGACGGCGGCGCGCATCTGCGCTCATCGGGCGCCGAAGACCTGCTGCAATGGACCGAGGCGCAATGGGCGGAGCAACGCGAGGCCGCGCGCGCCCGCAACATGACCAATCGGTAATCGCCATCATCGGCGCAAAATGCTATGTCCCCCTCATGCAGATTCGGGACAATCCAAGGCAGAGCCATCATCCGGTCACAATGCTACGAGAACGAGGCCCGGTGATGTCGGTGCGGGGAATGGTGATTCTTCTGGCAGGCGCGATGCTATGCGCAAGCGCGCCGCTTGCGCACGCGCAGCGCGGCGCGAAGGCTGCCAAGCCGGAAGCCCGTCACGCCGCTGGCGGCGGCGAGCCGGCGCTGCTCGGTCAGTTCGGCAGCTGGGGCGCCTATACCGCCGCGCCCAACGGCAAGAAGGTCTGTTTCGCCCTCGCCAAGCCGTCGTCATCAAAGACCAACCCTCCAAATCGCCCGCGCGATCCGGCCTATGCCTTCATCTCCAGCCGGCCCGCCGAGAAGGTCATCAACGAAGTCTCGATCATGATCGGCTATCCGGCCAAGCCCGGCTCGGAATCGACGCTGGAAGTCGGCGGCGCGCGCTACGCGATGTATACCCAGGGCGACGGGCTGTGGATCAAGAACGCCGCCGAGGAAGAGAAGCTGGTCGAGGCCATGCGCAAGAGCGGCGAGATCACCGTCAAGGCGGTCTCCGGCAAAGGCACCCAGACCATCGACGTCTTTTCGCTAAAGGGCCTGTCGCAAGCGCTGGACCGCATGGCGCAGGACTGCCATCGCTAACCCGCAATGCGGGATTCGACGGTTTGCGCCTTCCCAGCGGACGCGAGAAGGCCTATTTGGAGCCTGATCGCTCCTTGAACAGACTGAGTTCCATGACTGTTTCGCCTGCCGAAGCCGGTTCCGCCCGCGGCGCGCCTCGCTCCCGTGCATTGCCGCCCGCCGATCTGCCGCTGGAAAAGACGCCGCTGGAAAGCTACGTGCCGCCGGCGGTGCCGTCGCTGGTCGGCCTGTCGCGCACGGAACTCGCCGACCTGCTCGGCAGCATCGGCGTCGCGCCGGCGCAACGCAAGATGCGGGTGCAGCAGCTCTGGCACTGGATGTATGTGCGCGGCGCCACCGATTTCGACACGATGACGACCATCTCGAAGGAGATGCGCGCGCAACTCGCCCAGCACTTCACGGTGGCGCGGCCGGAAGTGGTCGCCGAACAGATTTCCAACGACGGCACTCGCAAGTGGCTGCTGCGGCTGCCGAGCGGCGCCGTCGGCGAAAACGCGCACGAGGTCGAGTGCGTCTACATTCCCGAAACCGATCGCGGCACGCTGTGCGTTTCCTCGCAGGTCGGCTGCACGCTGAACTGCTCGTTCTGCCACACCGGCACGCAGCGGCTGGTGCGCAACCTGACCGCCGGCGAGATCGTCGGCCAGATCATGGTGGCGCGCGATCGCCTCAACGACTGGGCCGATCGCGCCACGCCGACCGGCAACCGCCTCGTCACCAACATCGTGATGATGGGCATGGGCGAGCCGCTCTACAACTTCGACGCCGTGCGCGATGCGCTGCTGATCGTCACCGATGGCGACGGCATCGGCATCTCCAAGCGCCGCGTCACGCTGTCGACCTCCGGCGTGGTGCCGAACATCGTGCGCACCGGCGCGGAGATCGGCGTGTCGCTGGCAATCTCGCTGCACGCGGTGCGCGACGAGTTGCGCAACGAACTGGTGCCGCTCAATCGCAAGTATCCGCTGGCCGAACTGCTGCAAGCCTGCCGCGATTATCCCGGCGCGTCGAACGCACGCCGCATCACTTTCGAATACGTGATGCTGAAAGGCGTCAACGATTCGCTCGACGACGCGAAGCTGCTGGTGAAGCTGCTCAAGGGCATTCCGGCCAAGATCAATTTGATTCCGTTCAATCCGTGGCCCGGCACGCGCTACGAATGTTCGGACTGGGATCAGATCGAAAAGTTTTCCGAATACGTCTTCAACGCCGGCTATTCGTCGCCGGTGCGCACGCCGCGCGGCCGCGACATCCTCGCCGCCTGCGGACAGCTCAAGTCGGAAACCGAAAAGCTCTCCGCCCGCGAACGTCAGGCGTTGCGCGCCATGGCGATGACGGATTGATTGGGTGCGCATCAGAGCCGTCACGTTTCCCCGTCATGGCCGGACTTGTTCCGGCCATCCACGTCTTACGGACAACGAGCCAGGAAAGACGTGGATACCCGGGACGGCAAGCGCGAAGCCGCGCTTTTGCCCGGGCATGACGACCGAGAGATTTGTCGCCTTCGCGAGCGAATACTCATGTCGCTGATCGGCCACCTCTTCGCGATCGTGATCGGGCTGCTGCTGGCATGTTTCGCCGCCGGCATGGTGATCGTGCTGGCGATCCTGTTCCCGGACTGGAGCGAGATGGCGCTCGGCCCGATCGATCCCGATGCGCTCAATGTGCTGTTCGCCTTCGGCTTCATCTTCGTCAGCGGCGTTGCCCTGATCCCGGCGCTGCTGATCGTATTGATCACCGAGGCTTTCGGCATCCGCAAGGCGCTGACTTACGCTGTCGGCGGCGCGCTCACCGGCCTCGTCTGTTATCTCGGGCTGGTGCCGTTCGATCCGGCGACGATGCGTTTCGACGGCATCGTGCGGCGGCATCTGGAAATCATGATGGGTGCGGGCGTGGTCGCGGGCGCGGTGTATTGGCTGATCGCGGGGCGCAAGGCTGGCGTGTGGCGTGAGCCGCCCTTGCCGCAGGTGCCGCCGGCTCCACCGTCGGCCTGAATCACAATGGTCCCCGGCTTCCCTCGCCTGCATTGCTCGGCTAAACCCCCGCCATGAACCGCACCGGACTTGTCATCGCCCTCGGCCTCGCATGCGTCATCGGCGTCGCGTTCGGTGTTTATCCCGAACTCGATCTGAAGCTGACGGCGCTGTTCTACGATCCCGCGATCAAGGATTTTCCGTTGCGGCTGCGTCCGCTCGCCAATTTCGCGCGCGATGCGGCGATGTGGGTGGCGTGGGCGTTCGCGCTTCCGTCCATCGTGGCGCTGGTGGTGAAGATGTTTCGCCCGGACCGACCGCTGCTGGTGCGCGGCCGCACCGTCGCCTTCCTGCTGCTGACGCTGCTGCTCTCGGCGGGCGTGCTGACCAATTTCACTTTCAAGAGTTTCTGGGGCCGCCCGCGCCCGGTCGCGGTCACGGAATTCAGCGGGCCGCTGCCGTTCGTCGCCTGGTGGGACCATCGCGGCCAATGCCCGAAGAATTGCTCGTTTTTCTCCGGCGAAGGCGCGACC
>CAUJJN010000286.1 GCA_963204905.1 Pseudomonadota bacterium | reverse complement strand
CAGGTGTCCTGCGACACTTCGGTGATGAAGGTGTCGACCTGCGGCTTGCCCATCGGCTTGGCGTAGACGGCGGCGATGTGGGCGCGTGGAAACATCTCGCGCACCACCTTCGCCGTGGCGCCAGTATCGACCAGATCATCGATGACGAGCAGTCCCTGGCCGCCCTCGCCGCACAGCCGCGCGATCTCGCCAGAAACGCCCTTGAGCAGCTTGATGTCGCCCTTGGCGGTGTGGTCGTAGCTGGCGAGGCAGATCGTATCGATGGTGCGCAGGCCCAGTTCGCGCGCCACGATCGCCGCCGGCACCAGCCCGCCGCGCGTCACCGCCGCCAACGCCTGGAACGGCCCGGCGCCGTTGAGACGCCAGGCCAGCACCCGCGCGTCGCGATGGAATTGATCCCACGACACCGGAAAGGCCTTGTCGGCGCGCGCCTGCGCGTCGTTGTTCGAAACCTGTCCCACCGTCGTCGTCACCTGCTCAGCGCCCGATGTTCAATCCCGCGATCATCGTCTTCACCGCGTCCATCGCCGCCGTCAGCTTGACCTGATCCCGCGAGCGCACCACGAGATTGGTATTCGGCTTCTGATCCTCGTCGAGGAACGGATAGCTGCCGATGATCGTATCCGGATGCGCGTTGGCGATTTCGCGCAGCGGGCCGCCGATGTCGCCCTCGCGGGCATTGGCGCGCACCGATTCCGAGAGCATCCGCACGCCCGTCTTCAGCTTGGGGGCGACGATATCCATCATCGCCTGCATGATCGAGGGCACGCCCGCCATCACGATGACGTTGCCGATCATGAAACCCGGCGCCAGGATGGTGGCGCTCTGGATCAGATCCGCGCCGTCGGGAATGCGCGCCATGCGCAGCCGTGCTTCGTTGAGGTCCTGCCCCGAGAACCGCTCGCGAAACCGCGCCACGACTTCGGGGTGATGATCGATGCCGACGCCGAACGCCTTCGCGACGCTGTCGGCGGTAATGTCGTCATGGGTCGGGCCGATGCCGCCGGTGGTGAAGACGTAGCCATAACGCGTCCGCAACGCGTCGAGGGCCGCGACGATGTCGGCCTCGTCATCGGCGACCACCCGCACTTCCTTCAGGTCGATCCCGATATTGGTGAGGTATTCGGCGATGAAGCCGATGTTCTTGTCCTTGGTCCGGCCGGAGAGGATTTCGTCGCCGATCACCAGAATGCCCGCCGTCACGATCCCGCTCATGGCACCTCCTCCCCTCGATCAATTCGGCCGCGCCATCATATCCTGAGCAAATGCCTCAGAAATGTGCAATAGCCCGCCTTCACTTCAGGCATGTCGCGACAAGGATCGCACCAAAACCCCGATCTTCCTGCATATCGTGCTGGCCCGACCCTTGCTACCTCAGTTTCTGCGAATTCACCGTTCGCAGCGATCTGGAGGTCTTGCATCCGATGTCTATCGCGTTCGACGAAATGAACGGGGCCGGGAATACCGTTCGACCGGCCTATGAAGAACTGGCGCGCTGGCTGGCGGAAATACCTTCGGATGGGCTGGAATTCCGGCGGCAGGAGGCCGAACTGCTATTCCGCCGCATCGGCATCACCTTCGCGGTCTACGGCGATACAGCCGCGCAGGAACGGTTGATCCCTTTCGACGTGGTCCCTCGCATCATCGCCGCCGCCGAATGGACCGTGCTGGAGCGTGGGCTCCGGCAGCGCGTGCAGGCCATCAACATGTTCCTGCGGGACATCTACCATGATCGCGAGATCCTGCGCGCCGGCCTGATTCCGAAAGAGCTGATCTATCAGAACCCGGTGTTTCGGCCGGAGATGAACGGCCTGCGCATTCCGCACGACGTCTATGTCCACATTGCCGGCATCGATGTGGTGCGCACCGGGCCCGAATGCTTCTTCGTGCTGGAGGACAATGCGCGCACGCCGTCCGGCGTCTCCTACATGCTGGAGAACCGCGAGATCATGATGCGGTTGTTTCCGGATCTGTTCGCGCGGCATCGCGTCGCGCCTGTGGAGCGCTATCCCGAGGAACTGCTGGCGACGCTGGCGTCGGTGGCGACGCGCAGCGCCTCCACCGAACCGACCGTCGCGCTGCTGACGCCGGGCGTCTACAATTCCGCCTTCTACGAGCATTCGTTCCTGGCGGACAAGCTCGGCATCGAACTGGTGGAAGGGCGCGACCTCATCGTCCGCAACGAGGAGGTGTTCATGCGCACCACCGAGGGCTTGAAGCGGGTCGACGTGCTGTACCGCCGCGTCGACGACGACTATCTCGATCCCCTCACTTTCCGGCCGGATTCCGCGCTCGGCGTCCCCGGCCTGATGGCGGCCTACACCGCCGGCAACATCACGCTCGCCAACGCTGTCGGCACCGGTATCGCCGACGACAAGGCGATCTACAGCTACATGCCCGACATCGTGCGCTTCTATCTCGGTGAGGAGCCGATCCTGAAAAACGTGCCGACCTGGCGCTGCCGCGAGCCGGACGATCTCGCTTATGTGCTGGATCATCTGAAAGACCTGGTGGTGAAGGAAGTGCACGGCTCCGGCGGCTACGGCATGCTGATCGGTCCCGCCTCGACCCGCGCGCAGATCGAGGCGTTCCGCGATCGTCTCACGCACGCGCCCGAGACCTTCATCGCGCAGCCGACGCTGGCGCTGTCCACCTGCCCGACATCGACAGCGACAGGTCTGGCGCCGCGTCATGTCGATCTGCGGCCATTCGTGCTGACGGGACGCGAGAGCGTCACCGTGGTCCCCGGCGGCCTCACCCGCGTCGCCTTGCAGGAGGGTTCGCTGGTGGTCAATTCCAGTCAAGGCGGAGGCACCAAGGACACCTGGATTCTTCACGACAGCGTCTGACCTCCCTTCGACCAGAGACCATCTCCATGCTTTCAAGAACCGCAGAAAACCTGTTCTGGCTCGCTCGCTACATCGAACGCGCCGAGTATCTCGCCCGCACCATCGAGGCGACATTGCGCGCCACGGCATTGCCGAGCGCCTATGTCGGCAAGACCAACGAATGGGAATCCGCGCTGCTGACCGCCGGCGCCGCCGAGGGTTTCTATCGAAACCACGAGGTCGCCGACGAGCGCAGCGTGGTCGCCTATCTGTCCTTCTCGAAGGACAATCCCTCCTCGATCCGCAACTGCATCGACAACGCGCGCGTCAATTCCCGCGCCATCCGCACCGCGCTCACCGGCGAGATGTGGGACACCATCAACAGCGGCTGGATCGACCTGCACAATGTGTGGGACACGGAACAGTGGAGCCGCGAGCAACTCGCCAGATTTCTGCGCCTGGTGCAGGAACTGTCGCTGCGTTTCGACGGATCGGCCTATCGCACCATGCTGCGCAACGACGCCTACTGGTTTTCCCGCCTCGGCCTGCATCTCGAGCGTGCGGACAACACCGCGCGCATTCTCGACGTGAAGTATCACGTCCTGCTGCCGGACAAGGAGCATGTCGGCGGACCGCTCGACTACTATCAGTGGACCGCCATCCTGCGCTCCGTCTCCGCGCTCACCGCCTATCATTGGGTCTATCGCGATACCCTGAAGCCGTGGCTGATCGCCGATCTGCTGATCCTCAACGAGAAGCTGCCGCGCTCGCTGGCCAGTTGCTACGGCAATCTGGTCCGCAACCTCGACCAGATCGGCGTCGCCTAC